>DKDS01000105.1:0-18751 GCA_002451855.1 Ruminococcaceae bacterium UBA6842
ATTTACACCATACTTGACGGACTGCAAAACCACCCGATGGAATATGACGATAAGCTCGTCCGGCAGCTCATTGAATGCGTAGTGGTGGAATCAAAAGAGAAAATCAAGGTGGTCTTTATCGGCGGCACTGAAATCGAGATGACGCTGTAAAAAACCTTGAAAACAGAAACGGAGTGATGTAAAATGATTGTGTCGAGAGTGTTCAAATCAAGACAGCGAAAATGCAAAAACATCTCTATTGTCCTGTCTTGACAGAAAAAGGACTTAGCGTTTTGCTAAGTCCTTTTTCTATGAAATTCGTTCCCGCAGAATTAGTGAACTATGCCTGCGGCATATAACAGAACGAATTTTATTTCATATCATACAGAAAATTTCATTTATTAAAGCATCTGATTTAACGGTAAAAAAACTCCCAAACCTATTGGTTTGGGAGTTAAGATGGTGCCGGTGGTGGGACTTGAACCCACACACCCTTGCGGATAACAGATTTTGAGTCTGTCTCGTCTGCCAATTCCGACACACCGGCGAACACATTGCCAAATTATTATACAATACTTAAATCATAAAATCAAGTGTTTTTTAATAAAGCAGTCCAAATTATTATAATGTTGCAATTTTCTGTGATTTATTGTATAATAATGGCTGTATTTGAGTAAATAAGGGGGCGGCAAATGTGTTTTCACGGCTGAAAAGCGTAGGCTTATTCGGTATTGATTCTTATATGATTGAGGTTGAGGCTGATATATCCACAGGTCTGCCCGCTTTTGATATTGTCGGTCTGCCCGACGCCGCCGTTAAGGAATCGAGAGATCGGGTAAGAGCCGCCATTAAAAACTGCGGATATAAATTCCCCGTAAGCCGTATAACAATAAATTTAGCTCCCGCCGATTTAAAAAAAGAAGGCTCGATTTACGACCTGCCTGTATTGATAGCGATATTGAAGGCTTCAGGTCAGCTTAAAGCCGAGCTTAATGACAGTATATTTGTCGGTGAGCTTTCACTTGACGGCAGAGTACGCCCTTCGGGCGGAATACTCGCAATAGCGATTACAGCGCTTAACAACCAAATTAAAAATGTCTTTGTCCCTGCCGAAAACGCCGCCGAAGCCGCGGTTATAGACGGAATTAATGTATACGGTATAAGCACCGTTAAAGAGCTTATAGAGCATATTAAGGGAATTAATACCTTAACCCCGGAACCGAGAACGGACATTACGCCTGCGGATGTTGCGTCGCACATTGATTTCAGTGATGTAAAAGGGCAATACGCCGCAAAAAAAGCGCTTGAGGTTGCCGCCGCGGGCGGTCATAACATTATTCTTATAGGTCCGCCGGGTTCGGGTAAAAGTATGCTTGCCAAGAGACTTCCGACCATACTTCCCGAAATGACATTTGAAGAATCCATTGAAACTACGAAAATTCACTCGATTGCGGGTATTCTTAACAAAAACGACCCCTTTGTACGCAATCGTCCGTTTCGTTCCCCTCACCACACAGTCTCGGTTGCGGGAATAACAGGCGGCGGAACCGTACCGCATCCGGGCGAAATTTCCCTTGCGCATAACGGCGTTTTGTTTTTGGACGAGCTACCCGAATTCAGGCGTGATGTTATGGAAGCGCTCCGCCAGCCGCTTGAAGACGGAAAGGTTACAATTTCGAGAGTTGCCGGCACTCTTACATATCCGAGCCGTGTAATGCTTGTCGCCGCTATGAACCCCTGCCCCTGCGGATTTTTCGGACATCCCACGCACGAATGTATTTGTCAGCCCACTGCGGTAAGAAAATATCTTAACAGAATATCGGGTCCTATGCTTGACAGAATTGATTTACATGTAGAGGTTCCGCCCGTAGATTACAGCGATTTAAGCTCTGCGGCTCCCGGTGAATCCTCCGCCGAAATACAAAAGCGTGTAAACAGAGCAAGACGGCTGCAAATTGAAAGATATGCAGGTACGGGCATAACCTGTAACGCGCATCTTACCTCATCAATGCTTAAAAAATACTGTGTTATGGATGATGAGGCTCAAAAATATTTGAAGCTTTCCTTTGAAAGGCTCGGTATGTCTGCCAGAACCTACGACCGTATTTTAAAGGTTGCGAGAACTATTGCAGACCTGTCAAACGAGGAAATTATAAAAAAAGAGCATATTTTTTCGGCAATTTCGTTCAGAACACTTGACAAAAAGTATTGGAACGAGTAAAATAATACTGTTGTGTAAACATCCACGGCAGTTTGCCACGGGGGCGTAGCTCAGCTGGGAGAGCGTACGGTTCGCATCCGTAAGGTCGAGAGTTCAATCCTCTTCGTCTCCACCAAAGGTCCACTGTAATTTTTATATAATTACGGTGGACTTTTTCTATATAACCGATTGCCTGAAGCTATTACGATATTATGCTTATAAAAACAATAGCTTATATAATGCAGAAATCAAATTGCAAAAGTAAAATTTGTTATTATGGTGATAAACTATGTTTATAAATAAAGATAAGTCGAGATATAAGCCGGAATGTATCGATAAGAAACCGAGTGAACTGCCGGGTGTAAGAAAAAAATCATTTATTCTCCCCTTTGCCGGCGGAGAAATATGGTTTGAGCATTTGGACGGTATATATCAATATACCGAGCTTGCCATAGAAAAACTGCGCGCGGATACCGCAACATTCCGCCGCCCGTCCGCTCCTGAATATATTGCTTTTGTCCTCGACGAAACAATTATTACGGAAGAATTGATTTCTGAAATAGTAAACGCACTGATAAGGTCCGACAAACAATTTATGCGCGCAGCCTTTGTGGGGGCAGATAAGCTTTCCTGTAAAAAACTGAAAAAGCTGCTATACGGACACGGTTTTGCCATCAAATTTTTTGACGGTATCGAGCCGGCAAAAGAGTGGCTCTTAACAGAGCAAAGTATTTAAAAAAGAGTAATCGCTAAAATGCGGTTACTCTTTTTTACAGCTTACTCGGCAAAAATTATTTTCTTTCATAAAACTCAAAATCAGTAACAGACAGAAAACAATATGGGTACAAAGGTCGAGCAAATCGCTCCGTTTATAACGGAAAAAACAGCTGTTTCCGCATCGGTATAACGCATAATCATCGGCAAAGTAGTATCCTCACTGGTAGCACCGGCAACAGCAACACAGGTGTATGAGTTGAGATACTTTGCGACAAACGGGATAACAATAAAGGAAGCAATTTCCCGCATAAGATTACTTAAAAAAGCAACACTTCCGACAGAAGCGCCGGCTGAATTGCTTATTGTTACTCCCGCAAGACTATACCAGCCCAAACCTCCGCTGATGGAAATTGCCTCATTAAACGGATATTTCAGAATGACACCGCATATTGCACCGCCGATTAAAGAACCTGCTATGATGCCTAACGGAACGATTAGGATCTTCACATTGAATTGCAGCAGTTTTGAAAATATACCCTTTTGTTTTCCGATGCTAATACCGACCGAAAACATCAGTAAATAAAGTATCCATTGCGAATATTGTATCAGCGGTGCCAAAAAAGAAGATATCCTCGGAACAACTCCGCACACTATTCCTAAGAATAATGCTGTTATTGCGTAAATCATCATAGGATCAAAGGAGGATGCTGTTTTATTTTCTTTGGTTTGACAATCATTTTCACCGTTTACTACGGTTTTAGGAAAAAGGAAACCGGTCAAACAATAAACGATTATTGCGGAAATGACTGTGGGAACTAAAAAGAATAAAAAGCTTTGCCCCCCAAGCTTGCCTAATTTGTGAAAAAAGCCGTCTTGTTGTCCTAAGCTCATACCCATAGAAAAAATCAACATCAGCGTACAGAGTAATTGTACAAAATCATTTTTCTTTTTGGAAATCAAAAGAAAAAAACGTCCTGTCAAAATTCCTGAAATCATAATAAAAAACGTTACCATTATATTACCTCAAAACCTTATAATCAACAGTGTTTTGCGCCACTCAGCGGTTTATGAAATAAAGTCCGACAAGGCAAATCGCAACACCTATCAGCTTATTTGCCGTAACTGCCTCATGGTACAGTATGGCACCTACAAAAATCAAGGCAAGTGCTAAAAAAGAACTTTGCACGATAGATGCCGTACTCACCGACCACCCGTTTTTATACGCATAGATAAGCCCCACTTCCAAGCCCACAACGCAAATACCGAGAAAAAAGGGAGCAAAATTCACTTTTTTATATTCCTGCAATAAATTTCCGTTTTCATTTAACAGAAAGAACATAATTGCAGAACAAACCGCACCGACAAAATAGGTAATAGTCATGGACGCCATAACATCCATCTCTTTAGGTATACTTTTAGCACAAATTTGATAAATAATATTTGACACTACAACAAGTGCAATCGGCCAAATCATTGACATAATTATTCCTCCTCTAAAATAAAAAAACAGCCAAGCTTTTCAGCCTGACTGTCGGTAGGTGCTCACCCATAATATTTAACAGTGATTATAGCATATTTTTTTTGCCTTGTCAATGGTTTTCAATATTTACAGTCCGATACGCTTAAATAAAATCATTTAAACAGAATAAAGTACAGCCGCATAAAATGCGGCTGTACTTAAAAAATACGATAAATACGGCTTAATGACAGGAACAGCATCCGCCCGAGCAAGCGGCGCAATCCGCCAAGCCCTCCGGCTTTTCAAGCTCCGGATGCTTTTGGTAATAATCGAAAAGCGCGGCCTTGACCGCTTCCTCCGCTAAAACAGAGCAATGTATCTTATGTGCCGGAAGCCCGTCCAGCGCCTCAACAACCGCCTTGTTTGAAAGCTTTAGAGCCTCGGTTACGGGCTTACCTTTAATCATTTCGGTAGCCATTGAGCTTGTCGCAATGGCAGAGCCGCAGCCGAAGGTGTTAAACTTTACATCGGTTATTATACCGTCCTTAATTTTAAGATACATTTTCATTATATCTCCGCATTTTGCGTTGCCGACCTCACCGACTGCGTCGGCGTCGTCAATAGTACCGAGATTACGGGGATTTCTGAAATGATCCATTACCTTTTCACTGTATAACATACTGCTTCTTCCCTTCTTCTAAATCCTTCCATACCGGCGACATTGAGCGCAGATAAGCCACAACCTCCGGCACATTTTTAATAATATGGTTTACATCCTCTTCGGTGTTGTACTCGCTGAGCGAAATTCTGAGCGAACCGTGAGCAACCTCGTGAGGAAGTCCCAACGCAAGCAAAACATGGCTCGGATCAAGCGAACCGGATGTGCAGGCAGAACCCGACGAGGCGCTTATTCCCCTGTCGTCAAGCAAGAGCAAAAGCGATTCGCCCTCAATTCCCTCAAAGCACATATTAAGCGTGCCCGCAAGACCTTTAGTTATATCACCGTTTATCTTTGAATGGGGAATTTTTGAAAGCTCGGCGGCAACCTTATCTCTCAGTCCCTTTACATACTCAAAGTTTTTTTCAAGATTTTCACAGCTTTCCTTAAATGCCGCCGCCATACCCATAATAGCCGGTACATTTTCGGTTCCCGCGCGCTTTCCTCTTTCCTGCGCGCCGCCCTCGATAAGCGTATAGAGATTAATTCCCTTTCTTGCATAAAGCATACCGATGCCTTTGGGACCGTGGAATTTATGCGCGGACATAGAAAGCATATCTATATTATCCGCTTTAACATCAATTTTAATATGACCTGCCGCCTGAACTGCGTCTGTATGGAAAAGGACACCCTTTTCGTGACATACCGCACCAAGCTCCCTTATGGGCTGAACAGTGCCTATTTCGTTATTTGCGTACATTATAGTTACAAGCGCTGTGTCCTCACGGATAGCGGCCTTTAACTCCTCGGGGCGGACAAAGCCGTCCGAATGTACGGGCAGAAGCGTAACCTCAAAGCCCTGTTTTTCAAGCTTTTTAAGTGTATGAAGAACCGCGTGATGCTCAAAAGCCGAAGAAATTATGTGCTTTTTACCCTTCTTCTCGCCGAGATAAGCGCCTGTAAGTATCGCCTGATTATCAGCCTCGCTTCCGCCTGAGGTAAAGGTAATCTCCTTCATATCGCAATTAAGATAATGAGCCATTGTCTCACGGGCGGCACACAGCGCCTCCTGTGCCTTCTGGCCTAATGTATAAAGGCTTGACGGATTACCGTAGGTTTCCTTGAAATACGGCAGCATAGCGTCAAATGCGGTATCGCTTATTCTTGTGGTGGCGGCATTATCTGCATAAACCTTCATTAAACAATTCACATCCTTTTTATTACTGTGTTAATAATATAACATATAATTCCTATAAAGTCAATAGGAATTTATTTTTCTTCCGAAAGTAAATCTTTAAGCGTTACGCTTTCAAGATAATCGGATATTATTTTATCGAGTTTTTGCCATACGGGCATAGTCGGGCAAAGCTCCGCCCGTTTGCAGTCGCCCTCGCCCGTAAGACAAGCGCAGTTTACCGGAACAAGCTCGCCCTCGGTCGCCTCAAGAATTTCCTTAAGCCTATATTGCTCGGGCTTTCTGTTAAGCTTATAACCGCCGCTTTTCCCTCTTTGGCTTTCGACAAAGCCTGCTTTATTCAAGGAAGAAATTATCGCTTCAAGGTATTTTAAGGATACCTCCTGCCTTGCGGCAATATCCGAAAGCGGAATATAGCCGTCGCCGTGAAGCGCAAGGTCTGTCATAACACGCAATGCATAGCGGCCCTTTGTAGAAATCATCATTATTATCACCTTTAATTCCTATTATATCACAGGGAATTAAAAAATGCAACAAAAACGGACAGACCGAAATCTGCCCGTTAATTTATAATCAATTAATTTTAAAGCTGTTATATACTTCCCCGTTTTCAAGATCTTTCCAAGTGAAAGCTCCGTCCTCAAGCGTCATATAGCTGTGGGGACTGTTCTCCTTCGGTATCGAAACGGAACCGGGGTTCATATAAACAAAGCCTTCATACCGAATACACTTCGGTATATGGGTATGGCCGTTGAGCAATATATCACCCTCGCAAAGCGGCGGAAGATTATCGCAATTATATATGTGACCGTGAGTGGCATATATCAATTTATCATTCACGGGTATAACGGCATAATCCGCAAGCACGGGAAAATCAAGCACCATCTGGTCAACCTCCGCATCGCAGTTTCCCCTGACGCAAAGCAGCTTGTTTTTATGCGGATTAAGCAATTCTATAACCCTTTTCGGATTATATTCCTTAGGCAAATCGTTGCGCGGACCGTGATACAGAATATCACCGAGAATTAAAAGTCTGTCCGCCTTTTCACGCTCAGCCGCTTTTAACATTTTTTCACAGTAATAAGCCGAACCGTGTATATCGGAGGCAATAAAAAGCTTCATAATTTACCTCGCAATAAGAAAATACGCCAAAACCACGGCGCCGAGCGCAATTCTGTAATAGCCGAATGCGGAAAAATCGTGCTTTCTTACATAATTCATAAGGAATTTGACCGCAACAACGGAAACCAAGAACGAGGTAAGAGTACCCACAAGAAGCACGGCAAGCTCCGCGCCCGTAAATGAAAATCCGAATTTCAAGAGCTTTATAAGGCTTGCGCCGAACATAACGGGAACCGCAAGGAAAAAGCTGAATTCAGCCGCCGCAACTCTTGAGACGCCTATTATAATAGCGCCGAGAATGGTCGAACCGCTGCGAGAGGTGCCTGGAATAAGCGAAAGTGCTTGGAAGCAGCCGATTATAAGCGCCGTTTTGTAGGATATATCGGCAATGCTGTTTATCTTAGGCTTTTTGCCGTCGTTACGGCGTTCGATGATTATGAAAAGAATACCGTAAACTATCAGCGCCGCCGAAACCACGATATAATTGTGGAAATGCGCTTCAAAGAAATTATCGAACGGAATACCGACAATCGCGGCAGGTAACATCGCTACAATTACCTTAAACCACATATCCATGACATCTTTTTTGATTATTCCGCCGCTTTTGGTTATGTAGTTATAGCCCTTGCTTTTATCAAGCGTAAAGGGCCAGAGCTTATTCCAAAAAATAACCACTACCGCAAGAATGGCGCCGAGCTGTATTACAACATTGAACATTTCCATAAATTCTTTTGACATATCAAGCTTGATAAACTCGTCTGCCAAAATCAAATGTCCCGTACTGCTTATCGGCAGCCATTCGGTAATGCCCTCGATAATACCCAGAATAATTGACTTAATAATATCCATACTTTATCCCCTAAGTAAGAATTACTGCTATTTCCCGAGAATTTCCTTGTAAAGCTTGATATACTTATTTGCGGAAATTCCCCAGCTGTTATCGCACTGCATACAACGCTTGCGAAGAATGTCCCAGCCGTTCTTATCGCCGTATCCGCCGATAGCGCGCCAAACCGCGTTTTCCATTTCGTGAGCATTGTAGTTCTTAAAGGTGAAACCGTTGCCCTCGCCGCTTTCGCTGTCGCTTATGGTGTCGTTAAGACCGCCGGTTTCCCTTACAATCGGTACAGTTCCGTAGCGCAGGGCTACTAATTGCGCCAAACCGCAGGGCTCTGACTGGCTCGGCATAAGGAACATATCCGCGCCGGCATAAATCTTATGCGCAAGCTGTGTGTTAAAGCCGAGCTTAAGACCTACCTTATCGCGGTGAGCCTCTGCCTCACCGTGGAAGAAGGTTTCAAACTCCCACTCGCCGGAGCCTAATATAACAAACTGAACATCTGCCTTTAAAAGCTCCTCGAACACACACTTTACAAGGTCAAGACCCTTATGCTTGACAAGGCGTGTAACAATGCCGATAACAGGTACATCCGACCGTACCGGAAGTCCCATTTCCTTTTGCAGCATTTTCTTATTATACGCCTTTCCCGCAATATCGTCAACCGAATAATTTTTATAAATCAAATTATCGGTTTCGGGATTATAAACATCGCAGTCAATTCCGTTCACAATGCCTGTAAGCTTAAAGGTAAACTGACTGAGTATCCTGTCAAGTCCGTGCGAATAATAAGGCTCCAGTATTTCACGGGCATATGTTGGAGAAACGGTGGTAACCTTATCAGCACACTGTATCGCGCCCTTTAAGAAATTTACGCAGCCGTCGTATTCCACAAGACTTTCACACTCGGGCGGAAGACCTATAACATCGCCGTTAAGCTCCTTACCGTATTTGCCCTGATACTGTATGTTGTGAATGGTAAATACGGTTTTAATATCGCGGTATGTTTCATCGCTGCGGTACATTGCGTTAAGATACACCGGCACAAGAGCTGTCTGCCAATCGTTGCAGTGAATAATATCGGGCTTAAAACCTATATGAGGTATTATATCAAGCACCGCACGCGAGAAGAACGCAAAACGCTCCGCGTCATCATAATGACCGTAAAGACCGTCACGCTTAAAATAATACTGGTTATCAATAAAATAATAAATAACTCCGTCAAGATGAGCTTCGAATATTCCGCAGTATTGGCGTCTCCACGCAACGGAAACGGTAATACTGCCTATAAAATTCATTTTTTCCCTTAACTCATCGGGTATCGAGCTGTAAAGCGGCATTACAATGCGGCAGCCGATAAGCCTGCGCCTTAATGCCTTAGGCAGAGCGCCTGCCACATCGGCAAGACCGCCCGACATGGCAAAGGGATACGCCTCGCTTGATGCAAATAAAACCTTCATTGTTAATCTCCATTCTGTTCTGCTTTTAAAGCACCTGATTTTTCTTAATAAAGAAGCATTTTTCCGGTGTGCCCTTAAGCACCATTTTTTCACCGATAACGGCGTTTTTGTCTGCAATAACATTATCTATCTGCGCACCCTCGCCGACTGCCGTTTCCTGCATTAAAATACAATTTTCAACAACCGCGTCCTTTTCCACGGTAACTCCCCTGAACAGCACGCTGTTTCTTACGGTGCCGTTTATAACACAGCCGTCCGCAATTAAGCAGTTTTTAACCTCGGACTTTGTGCCGTAGCGTGTGGGCATATCGTCACGGGTCTTTGTAAATATGGGTCGGTTATTGTTGAATAGCTGACGGCGGACATCCGAACCAAGCAGCTCCATACTTGCCTTATAATAGGAATCCATACCGTCAAATACCCTGACAAATTCCTTATGCTCAAAGCCGTAGACCTTAAGCTTACCGATGTTTTTTGCCACAATATCCTTTGTAAAGCTTACCGCGCCGTCCTCATACCCTTCAGTAACAAGCGACATTAAAAGCTTTCTTGAAATAACCGCAACACCTATGCAGTAATCGGTCTTCTCGGTAGATTTAAGCCCGAATTTCATTTCCTTTATCCGCTTTCCGTTTCCGAATAACGGGTATATGGTTTCTTCATTATTAACGGGCGGCTCGCCGTTGTGGTAAACAAATGTAACATCGGCGCCCTTTTCGATATGCGATTCAACCGCCGCGCCTATGTCGACATTTGCTACCGAATCGGCTCTGCAAAGCACTATATTCTCCGCATTGCACCTGTCGATATAATCAATCGCGCCGTGGAGCGCGTCTACCGTGCCGGTATATCTCTTTGTTCCGCTTGTAAGGTACGGCGGAAGCAAATAAAGTCCGCCGTTTTTGCGGTCGAGATCCCAATAGACTCCGTTGCCCACATGGTCCATAAGCGAACGGTAATTTTCCTTCGTTATAATACCTACGCTTGATACGCCTGCGTTTACAAGGCTTGAAAGAGAAAAGTCAACTATGCGGTATCTTGCACCGAACGGAACCGACGCAAAAGACCTTTTGGCTGTAAGCTTTTTCAAGAGATTATCGTTAATATTTGCGAAAACTATTCCCGCAACTGCCGAAGTCCTCATTTTACTTCCTCCTCTCTTACATTTTCGGTTATCATTCTGTCAGGCTTAATAACGGCTTTTTTACCGACAGTAAGCCTGTCTCCTATCACAGTAATTCCCCAATCCTCGGAGCCGTAAACAGCAGGGTCCTCGCCTATCACGGCATTTTCGCCTATTACGGCGTCCTCCGCTATTATTGAGTAACGAACCTTGGCGCCCTTTTTGATAACGGCGCCCGGCATCACAAGCGAATACTCAACGCTTGCGCCCTTTTCAACCCTTACATTCTCGAAAAGTATGGAATAGTCAAGCCTGCCCTCTACCTCGCAGCCGTCGGTTACAAGGGAATTTTCAACATTTGCGGTATCGGAAATATACTGCGGCGGCATACCTGTCGTGCGTGAGTAAATACGCCAGTTTTGGTCGGCAAGATTAAGGTCGATTTTCGGATTGAGCAAATCGAGGTTTGCTTCCCACAACGAATTTACCGTTCCCACATCCTTCCAGTAGTCGTTAAAGCGGTAAACCTTTAAAAGCTCGCCCGAATTCAGCATTGAGGGTATAACATCCTTGCCGAAATCGTTTGACGAGGAGGGGTTGGACTCGTCCTCGGTAAGATACTTTTTAAGCTTTTGCCATGTGAAAACATAAATACCCATTGAAGCTAAGTTGCTTTTCGGATTTTTAGGCTTTTCTTCAAATTCGTAAATGGTTCCGTCTTCCTTGGTATTCATTATACCGAAACGGGACGCTTCCTCCATAGTTACCTCAAGCACCGCAATGGTGCAGGCGGCTTTAGCTTCTTCGTGAGCCTTTATCATCTTGGAATAATCCATTTTGTAAATATGGTCGCCCGAAAGCACAAGCACATATTCGGGATTATAGCGTTCAATAAATTCAATATTCTGGTATATTGCGTTTGCGGTTCCCTTATACCAATTTCCGCCCTGCTGACCCTGATACGGCGGAAGTATATGAACGCCGCCGCTTGTTCTGTCAAGGTCCCACGGCTTTCCCGAGCCTACATAATCGTTAAGCTCAAGCGGCTTGTACTGCGTAAGAATACCGACAGTGTCAATTCCCGAGTTAGCGCAGTTTGAAAGCGGAAAATCAATAATACGGTATTTGCCGCCGTAAGGAACGGCAGGCTTTGCGATTTTACTGGTCAATACACCGAGTCTGCTTCCTTGTCCGCCGGCAAGAAGCATAGCAACGCATTTTTTGCTTTTCATTGTAACACTCCTGACACACTGAATTTTAAGACTTCAAGTAACAATTAATTTTATTGTACAAGTCTTTTATTTATTACTTTTTTTGGGTCTTGCCGCCGGCACCTTGAAATAGCTTACCGACATTGCCGGTATATCAAGCGCAATCGAATTTTCGAAGCCGTGCATGGGTACTGCTTCACTCTTATAGCTCTTAGCTCCTGTGCTTACCTTACCGCCGTATTTTTCACTTTCCGAGCAGAAAATACGCTTATATGTGCCCTTTTTCGGAACACCGATACGGTAGTTTTCACGGGCAACTGGCACGAAATTGCAGACGGTTATGATTTCATTACCCGATTTATCAATACGCCTGAAAGCGATTATGCTTTGAGTATTGTCATCATTTGAGATCCAACCGAAACCGTCCCAAGAATAATCGATTTCCCAAAATTCCGAGGTCTTTAAATAAAGCTTATTAAGCTCGGACACATAGCGCTGCATATTCTTATGCGCGTCGTAATCAAGCAGCAGCCAATCAAGCTCGTTTTTGTAATTCCATTCGATAAACTGCGCGAACTCCTGTCCCATAAACAAAAGCTTTTTACCGGGGTGCGCCGCCATATAAGCGTAAAAAGCACGGAGAGACGCAAATTTCATATCATATTCGCCCGGCATTTTCTCTATCATTGAGCATTTACCGTGTACTACCTCGTCGTGAGATATGGGAAGAATAAAGTTCTCGGAAAACGCATAGAAGAAAGAAAAGGTAAGGCAATCGTGATTGTCCTTGCGGAAATACGGGTCAAGCGACATATAACGGAGCATATCGTTCATCCAACCCATATTCCATTTAAAATTGAACCCAAGTCCCCCGTCGTGCGGCGGCTTTGTTACAAGCGGCCAAGCGGTTGATTCTTCCGCTATCATCATAACAGACGGGTCTGCCGAAAACGCAGCCGAATTTACTTCCTTTAAAAATTCCACCGCTTCAAGATTTTCTCTTCCGCCGTAAGAATTGGGAATCCACTCGCCTCCCTGTCTGCCGTAATCAAGATACAGCATAGAAGCGACTGCGTCTACTCTCAGTCCGTCGGCATGGTACTCCTTAAGCCAATACACCGCACTTGAAATAAGAAAGCTTTTAACCTGCGGCTTGCCGTAGTCGAACACCACAGTGCCCCATTCCTTATGCTCGCCCTTTCTGGGGTCGGCGTATTCGTAACAGGGCGTTCCGTCAAAGCGGTAAAGACCGAATCCGTCCTTTGGGAAATGAGCCGGAACCCAATCGAGAATTACTCCGATTCCGTTCTGGTGCATTATATCCACAAATTTTTTAAAATCATCGGGTGTGCCGTAGCGTGAGGTCGGCGCAAAATAGCCCGAGACCTGATAGCCCCACGAGCCTTCATACGGATATTCCGTTATCGGCATCAGCTCAACATGGGTATAATTCATCTTCTTAACATACTCTGAAAGCTCTTTGGCAAGGGTTACATAATCGTATGTATTCCCATCCTCAAAGCGTTTCCATGAGCCTGCGTGAACCTCGTAGATATTTACGGGGGACTCGTATATATTAATTTCGTTTTTATGCGAGATCCATTCCTGATCGTTCCATTTATAGCTTGATTTGTAAAGCTTAGAAGCATTTGACGGAGCCGTTTCGTAATGTCTTGCGTACGGGTCGGATTTAAGTATAACCGTTCCGTCAGGTCCCGTAACCGCATATTTGTAAATATCGTACTGCTTAAGACCCTTTATTTTCTTTTCCCAAATGCCGTCTCCGATATTCTCCATACAGTCGGTATCGGGATTCCACTCGTTAAAATCGCCTACAACGGAAACCGTTTTCGCGTTAGGCGCCCAAACCCGAAAAACCGCCGTATTTCCCCTTAAAAAAGAGCCGAGAAATTTATAGGCGTCAAAAGCCTTTCCGGAAACGAATTTATTTTTAAATTCTTTCATGCTGCACCTCTTCATTTTCCCGATACGGTACGGGATTTTTATTTTACGGTTTTATTATAGCAACTTTTTTGTTAATTTTCAAGCTATTTTTGTTAAAAGTCCGAAAGCAAGGAAAAAATTTCCGAACAAGATTTGTTATATTTCCACAAATATCGACATATTTGGAATAATAAAGCAAAAATACAACCCGAAAAAACAAAATGCCGCCGTGAATAAATTAATCCACAGCGGCATCTCTCCCGTGTTTTAAGCTTATTTTGTTGTTATTGCATTTTTAAGATTTTCCCTTTGAAGCGTGTTTACTTCCTCTTGTGAAAACAGCGATGAATACGAAAATAAAACATATCCGCTCACATTGCCGTTTTTTCGGCACTCAAGCGCCTGACGGGCTATTATATCGGTTCCGTTTTCCCACTCCGCCTTATCAGCCTCAAGCGTGGGATTTATTTTGTAGGGCGCCAAACCTATTTTAAGCCCGACGCTCCCGTTTGTTTTTGACAGCTTTATCCATTCTTTGAGCAAGTTTTCAAATTCAAACTCATAGTCGGGATATTCATAGCCGAAATAAAGCTGAGGTATTATGTAATCTATATATCCGCATTTTATCCATTCCCTTACATCGGCAAACAGTTCATTATAATTTTTATTCACAGACGCCATAGGGCTTACGGAAAATTCGGTATTTTTGTTTTCAAATTTCACGGCGTTATAGCAGCCCGAAATCATCATATTCACATTTGAACGGCGCCATTCCGCAAGAGAAAGCGGTTTTTGTGTATCGGCGCAGTATTTTTCGTAGCTCGTTCGGTCAAAATCTGGGTCGGCGGTAGGATAAAAATAATCGTCGATATGAATACCGTCAACCGCATATTTTGAAACAATTTCCTTTACACCGTTTATTATAAGCTCCCTTACCTCGTCCTGTGCGGGATTAAGATATATGCCTTTATATTTTATAACATTCAAATCGTTATCAGCATTGTCGTCATTCAGCCACTTGTAGGCAGGACTGTCCCGATCTGCCTTTTCTATATCCTCGCTGCTTGAAAGAACCCGATACGGATTTATCCATGCGTGTACCTTAATTCCCACGGAATGGCACAGCTCAAGCGCATAAGCAAAGGCGTCGTAATCAAGACCCTTTGCGTCATCCGTAAGCGGAAACAGCTCCGACGGGTAAAGCGAATCGCAATACGCTCTTACATGAATATATATTTCATTTATTCCAAGCTCAGAGCAGTTTGAAACCGCCGCTGAAAACGCGGCTTTAAAGCCGTCGGGGCTTTGTAACATTGAATTTATTTCACTGAAAGAAATCCATACTCCCCTTACCGCCGTATCCTGATATTTGCCCGTAGTATAATCTTCCTCGGTGCTTTCGTTATTTTTCGGTGTGCCTGCCGTACATCCGGCAAGCAGTACGGCTGTAAGCAAAACAGCAAGGATCTTTTTCATTGTTTTTCTCCGTTCTAATTTTGAGTTTTTTCGTAGCTTATATCAAGTTCGCCTAAGGAAAATCCTTTGTCAGATTCAAGTGTTATGTAAACCGAGTTTATTCCGTACATATGCGGAATAAGCTTTACCGTGTTAAGCGCGCCGCAAACACAATCCGCCCGATTGCCCGAAAGATTTATTTTGTCAAAATATTTGCCGTTTATATATATTTTTACATAATCCTCGGTTGCAATCGAAAGCATGATACTGTTTAATATCTTTTTTTCGCAAAGACTTCCGAAATCAAAATGCGCGGTAGAAAGACTGCACGGTATATTTACTGAATTGAGCGTCGGCGAATCCTGCGACCTTTCGTGCCTTATATCAATATCCTTATCTCCCGAAAGCTTTGCCGTATATAAAGCGTTTTCGTCGCTCCCCGCACATAAAATCAATGATTTAGCTGAATTGTTAAAAACTCCGATAGCTCTGATGTCACCGAAATCCCACAAATACCAGCACGGTTCTTTATTCTTTCCGTACTCCATTATAAACGCTTTGTATCCGATAATCAAGGCATAGTATTTTCCGAGAACCGCCGAAAAGCCCCTGCTGTAAGAGGTTTTCTTGATATTTTCAATCATGGAATTAACATCCTCGGAAAGCTCCGTCACCTTATATGACGAATCAAGCCTGTATACCCTTAAGTCGGAGCCGAACCATGTGAGGTCGCCGTTATAAACCGTGCAGGAATTCTCGCTTTCGCATCCTGTCTCACCGGAAATTTTTGAAATTTCAAAAGTATCGTCATTGTAAAAAACAGCGTCATCATCCGCAAGCAAGGAAACAGAGCTGATAATACTGCCCCTTTTTACCTTTACCGAATATATTCCGTTCTTTTTAAAGGCGTAAATATTGTTTTTATGATGAACAAGCGCGGTTATTTTAGCTCCTTTTTCGCCCACAACCGCGGAAGAATCGCACGGAAAATAAAGCGGATTTTTCGGTGATACGCTTATAATTCTGTCGCCGTCGGGTCCGCCTGAAAAAACCAATCCCGAGCCGCTTTCCGTGCAGCTTGTGCAAACCGTTCCCTTCGAAAAAGCGGTTTCGACAACCTTACTTGCGGTCACACATATATTATTTTCGTGATACAGCCTTGCGGAGGGTATCTCATAATCGCCTGACGACCCACTGAAATATATAATTCCTTTTTCACGGTCAACATTAAGCGTTATATCCACCGAATAAAACTTTTCTGTCTTTGAGCTTGTATTTGCTCCTATCACCCAATCCACATAATAGTTCGGCGCCCCGTAAACACGGCAAATAACCGAATCATCCGAAAGCCCCGAAAACGGCAGACGAAAGCACGAAGAGCATCCGTCGGAGGTAAAATAGCACTTAAAGCGATTTGACAGCATATTCATAGACTCAAGAAATTTCGGCTGACCGGTAAATGCGTTGCCTTGGACCTTTGCTTCCTCATAACGGGTTCCTCTGCCGTTGATATAAACCGTAGGTATATAAAAATCGGTAATTTGGTTCCAAGAGGTCAGGTCGCTGCTTATTTCGTATATCCGATAGCTTTTTTCATTTCTGTTATATATATCCGCAGTTGTTACAAACGCAAATATTCCGCCGCCTGAAACGGGCGAAGCATTGTAAAAAACAACCTTACCGGGCTGATAAAAGCAATCGTTCGCGTAGCGCAGAAAATTAAGAGAACCCGTATATTTTTTGTTGCCCGAGCTGTCTATAAAATAAATTTTAAGATAATAAAAAGAATTGTCCGTTAATTGTATAACACCCACAACATCGTTGCTTTCTCCGTTTACAGAGACCTTTCCGCCGATAAACTCATATGTATAAATATTACTGTAATCAAGCGCATGCGACTCTATTATGCTTGCCGTATCTGCGTATAATCCGGGTCTTGCGGTAATTCTGCCGTCCGTGTACGCCATATTCAAAACATTTGAAAGCTTTTTTTGAGAGATTTGCGAACGGGGATCCGAAAAATCCGCACCGCCCGATAAATTATTGATTTTAAGGACTTTTTTATCGGATTGCTTCAGCGTTTTGTATTTCATACAATCACCCCATATACTCCCTCGGGAGCCTGTCTTCAATTATGCTCACATTAGCAAGCGCCTTAGCCCTTTTAGCCTCATAAAGCTGTGTAAATACCGCATTTTTACCGCCGTCGCCCTCAGCTAACGATAACAGCATTGCGGTGCCGCAGCATAAAGCGTCGGCAACTTCCTTTGAAACCGCCAATTCATCGGACAATAATTCAATGTGCAGGTCTCCGAAATCGCAAAGAAGCTGGTTGATAAGCTCTTTACCTCTTTCGGCTAACGCCTCCTCGTTTAAACGGTCTGCCGTTTCACCGCTGTAACCGAGCAAATTCAAAGCTCTGTTGTATATGTCAAGTCCCTTCATTTTTCGTTTCCTCCTCCGCAAGCAGGGCATCCCTGTCCTTTATTATTCCGTCGGGCATTCTCTGCAATAGCTGTTTACGGTCTATAATTCCCTTTTCGTAAAGCGTAATCAGCGTATTTACGCACTCACGCTCACTGTACATTGTACCGGTTCCCACATCAACTCTGGAATTTATAATAAGGTTTTTATATTTAGTACCGTCAAACAAAACATATTTCGTACCGTTTCCGTCGTGCAGCTTTATTCGACGTTCGCCGTAGCAGGTGATCCAAAAATCCGCCCATATTCTTGATACCTCTTCAGCAAAGGAGTAAAATCTGTTTTTGATAATTTGCAAAGGCATAACAGCGGCGTTTCTCATTGTCATAAGCGCGGTTGCGTTGTCCGCACGGCTGTCGCCGAGCGCCACCTCGTTAGCTCCGCTTTGCGTAAGCGTGTTGTCTATAAGAGACTGCACACTGCTTTCAAAATTCTTGCTGAAATCGGGCGGAGCCACATATTTTACCGCTCCGTCAACATCCTCGTTACTGCCGTAAACCTTTATTATCTGACCGGGCTCGTTTGTAATTCCGTCGGGAACAGTATCGCCGTTTATAATCATCATCGGCATACCCGTTGTCATTGCGGACCATACGCTTGCGGTTATCATTCTGTTTATGGCAATCTGATTTGGTATAAGGTATGTAATCTCGCTTTCCCCGTAAGCCAGTCCCGACCTTTTTTCCCAAGAAAAAACCGCTAAAGGATATAAGCGCAGTCCCGTATTAAAGGCGGCTCTTACCGTAGCGTGCTCGGTAACCTTTACACTTTTAATTATATAACTGCCGTCCGGCCTATATTCCTTATAAAGCTTTGTAAGCACAAGGGTCTTTCCGTCCTCCGAGTCCTCCTCTATACTGTTAAGCGTTAGGGGGTCGGCACCGTAACAGCCCGCTTCCCGTAAGA
>DKDS01000105.1:18782-31341 GCA_002451855.1 Ruminococcaceae bacterium UBA6842
GTATCACGGCAGCTTGAAATAATAATATACGGCTGCCTTTGAATATCCTGCATATACGGGTCGGCAAAAAATACATTTTCAATATTTAAAACCTCGCACGCTATATCGCCCTTTATTGGCATCCGCCGCCCGGGGTCGGCATAAAGTCCTGTCTTGATTTTAGAATCCCAGTAGGTATATATAACTCCGCTTCCCGTGACATACGCGTTTCTGAGAACCTTCTCGTTAATTGCGTTTAAATTTACCCTTTCGGCAGTTACGTTATAGTAGTCGCTTAAAGCCGACATTACCGTGTTAATTTCGGCAATCTCACCCTTACCGTAAGAGGTTACGGGTACACCCTCTGCCGAAAAGGTCACCGAAATCGGCTCGCTTAATATCTGAGACATTTTAAAATCACCGATTCGCTTTATCACATTGTGTCTTACAAGCGGTCTGTCGTTTCCGCATTTTGCTCCGTACCATTGGTCGCCTACATAAAATCTCTCGTTTATGCGGTTTTGTTCATACATTCCCCGTTTTCCGAGTGAAGCTTTAAAGCTTACGGCGTCGTTATATTCATTAAAAATCGTGAATGGTGTGTCCTTCAATTTTTTACCTCCTTATTTTGCTCATTAAAACAGGAGGAGGGAGCGTTCCCTCCCCCTGCCCTTACTGTCAGGCTACGGTAACCTTGGCAATATTTGAATTCATACCCGCAATTCCGTCGGTTATGATTTTTACAAAGTAATAATATGTACCCTTGGTAAGCGCGGTAGGTATAGTCAAGGACGCGCTTGTCGCTCCGCTGACCTTAACCGCATTGCGGCCGTTAGCGTCATCGCACTTGTACCACTGATAGGTAAGTGTGCCGGAGCTTGTAGCCGTTACCGTAAGGCTGCCTGTTATTTTACCGGCAGTAACGCTTGCGCTCTGCGGCTGTGCGGAAATTGTAACCGCAGGCGACAGCCAAGCCCAAACAGCGTCAAGACCGCTGTTCTTTACGAAAATATCGTAGTAGATACGGTAATCGAACTTGTAAGCGTCAGCGTCAATGTTCTGCTCGGGGGTAAATATTCTCATTTTTTCGGTCTTTTTCACAAGATGAGCGCCGCTCTTCGGGCAAACAAGCATATATACCTCACGGGCGCCCGAAGCCGGAACAAATCCGCCGGCTTCCGCCTTATTAAAGGTGTATGCGGTCTTCATTCTTTCTGACACGACCGGTATAATGCTTACGCCGTTGATTGAGTTGACCTTTAATGTCACATCGCCCTGCTTAAATTCGGAAACGGTTATCATTCTGGAAAGCTCGGTGCTGTTCTGAATGGCGGCAAACATATAGCTGTCCACAAAGGCAACCAATTCCTCGTCATAGCCTACAACCGACTGAACCTCGTTTATAAGCTTGCACAGAGCCTCATAAGGCTTTGTAACCGTGCCCTCCACAAGATTTGAGCGGGTAGCCGCAAGACCCGCAAGCTTTGAAATTACATAGGCGTCACATTCGGGAACAACCTTTGTTCTCACATATTCGCCGAGTATCTTACCCGCGAGATTTGCAATGCCTGTCTCGCTCATATCCTCACGGTCTATCTGCAAGGAGCGTGCGCGGTCCATTTTCATAGTGTACGAGGTATTTGCAACCGTTATCGCACCCTTTGTAAAGCCTGTGTCACGGTCATAATCCGCAAGACCCTGAAAATCAACATCGGGAATAATAACGGTTTTTGCACCTACAAATTTTGTTGCAAGAGCGTTATCGGCAAAAAAGCCGGTGGCACTTTTCTGAGCGAACATTTTATCAAGCTCGTTTGAATACTTTGTTGCGTTTTCGATTGAATTAATAGACATAATTTTTTCTCCTTAAATTTTAATAATTTATCTCCAAAGGCCCTTTAAAAATTCGGCGGTTTCAGGATCTGTTCCGCCGTTACAGTCTGCTTGCGAGCCAATGCTTGAATTTGCGATATTTTTTTGAAGTACGGCTGCATCGGCGGCCTTTTTATTCTCGTTATGCAGGTACCTCAGATACTCGTCAAGCAACAGCGTTCCCTTGAGCTTTGAGTTTTCGATTACCTCTTCGGGCACATCGGAAATGTCGGAAAGCTCCGGAAATTCCCTTTTAAGCTCTTCAAAACCCGTATCACTTTTTGTGCCGTTTTCAAGCTTCATTACATATTCGGCAATTTCCTCGTTTCCGCCGCACTTTTCCGCAAGCTCTTTTTTTCTTTTTTCATTAATGCTTTGTTCAAGCTCGCACAAAAAGCCGGAAATACTGTTACCGTTTTGAGCGGCTATTCGCTTGAGATTTTCATAGTCCTTTGCGATAGCGTCGAATTTAAGTCCCTTTTGAGCAAGTGCCGCGGCTTCCTCAAGCTCTAAGTTTCTGATTTCCTTGTTAAATTTTACCGGAACGAATATTTTTTCGGCTTCGTTCGGTATGGTTTCCTTCTCTGCCGACACTTCGCTTTCAGCTTCACCGTCCGGTATGACGGTGTTCTCAACCTCTGTGTTTTTCAATTTAATTCCTTCCTTTCGTTTTACGGCTGCTCACTGCCGTCGTAAGATAAAAAATTCTCATATTCCTTTTTTAATTTTTCAAGCTCAGGCTCGTTTTTTTCGGGTTTGACTGTTTTCACGGTCTTAACCGCCGGAACAAACAGGATTCCGAAAACAAAGCCGAGTAAAAATGCCGTTAATGCCAATAAAAAAGCTATTACTATAATCATATATCCCATCCTCCGTTAAAATCAGACCTTTTAATTTCAGGCTCAGCCGTTTGCGGCTCGTTGTCTTCCCTTTTCGGTCTGAAATGCTTTACATCTTCGAACGCATACCGCATAGCGTCACATAAATGGTTATCACAGTCCTTAGGCAGCCGTATACCGTTTTCTCCCGACTTATCGCTGTAAATATAAGAGGACAGCTCTCTTATCATATTCACGCAATTAGGGTCAACGGTAATTCTGTATTCGTTAATTGCGGCAATGCCGTTTAAGATACTGTCCCTGCCTTTTACAGACGGGGTAATTCTCGATATTCCGAGCCGCCTTAAATCATCATTGGATTTCGGCTCGGCGCAATCTGCCCGTATGCGTTCCTTTGAAAGCCCCAAAGCCTTTATCGCTTCGGCAATATCGCAGTTAAGCATACGCTTTTTGCAGAATTCGCAAAATATGTACATTTCTTTGTCTATCGGATTAGCCGCAAACCCCACAAAGCCCGTCGGGTCATTTGTGTAGCCGTAATCGAGACCGTAAAAATTTTTCCATTTATACCTTTCGCCGTCCGGAATTTCAATTCTCCCGACAGTCCAGTTTTCATAAACAAGACCCTCCGATATTCCCCAATTACCAAGCCCCGCAACCTCATATTTTCTCGGATTTGTTTTTTTCATCCGTTCAAATACCGCGCGGTCTGTCTTATCAAGGAACTCATTGTCAAGATAATTTGTCGAAAAGGTGGCAACGGTTTTGCTGTCTGTGTCAAAAAAACGCTTTTTAAGCCAATGCGAACCGCTCCACGGGTTAAAGGTAACGGTAGTTTGTTTGTAAAGCGGCGCCTCAAGTTTACCCCTCGGAACCGAAAGGTCAAGCTTGTCAAAATCCGATTCGCTCGCAATTTCAAACGCCTCTTCAATCCAGACAAAATTAAGATAACCCGTTGACACCGTTGCGGAAGCAAGCTTTAACACATCGTCAAAGCCCCTGAAAATTATCTTCTGTCCCGTCGGCAGATAAACCATTTCAAGCGGAGAGACCGTATTTTTCCAAAGATGCGTAACGCCAAGCTTTTCCTGTGCCCACTCAAGCTGTGCAAAGGTGCTGTCACGGTGCGTGTTCATTACCTGCCGCACCACAAGAAGATTACTTCCTTTGTATTTCATCAGCCTGTAAATAAAATTGAGAGCCGTTGTTGAAGATTTCTTCGAGCCCTTGCCGCCCTTTAACACTCTGTATCGTTTTTTGCATTTCCAAAAATCGTCATATCCCCCGCCGATAATTTCGGATAGCTTAATTTCCGATATCGTCAATTATCACCACCGATCTGCCGTTACCGGGTTTTTCGCCGTCTTTTTCACTGACTATTGAACGAAGCTCTTTTATCGCCGCCAAATCGCCGCTTGTAGCTTTTTTATAAAGCGCTATCATAACCGCAGTTTTCCTTGTCGGATTTTTAATAATAAATCCGTCGTCTTTAAGCGACTGAGCCTCCGCGTCCGACAGCCTTTCATTAAGAAGCGATTTCATGGTTTTATAAAGCAATTTATCGTTTTCCCGCATTTTTATCCCTCCCGGCAAGTCCGATAATACAACAAACCACATGCGACATTCACCGACACATTAAGTTTTCTGTAAAAACTATTGCTTTAAAATTACGGAAATGGTATAATGTACTTAATAATAAAAAATTCCTTTACTTAATACGGAGGAAATTTAATTGGAATATTCTATGATTGTATTTCTGCTGCTGGTAGCCGTAATAATTCCGGCAATCGAGCGGCGAAAAAGAGCAGTGCTGATTAAACATATAATTGATAAAAAGAAGAATTCTAAGGAGAAAAATGTTATGAAAGAGTTAGCAAAACAATTTATCGGAAAAGAGTGTATTATTTACACCGTAACAAGCAGCGGCGATAATATTCAAGGAACCATAATCGATGTTGCGGACGGAGGAATTATTGTACAGCGCAAGGGCGGCCTTGAAGCCGTAAATCTCGAATATGTAACCCGAATCCGTGAATATCCGAAAAACGCAAAGGGCAAAAAGAAAACATTTTTCGCTTGATTTTATATAAAATTTGCGGCGGAGCAGTTAAAAACCGCTCCGCCGCAAATTTTGCTTGACAATCCTGCCGTCAATTAATATAATGTTATGTGTTGTTTTTAGGGTGTTGCTAACGAGCTGCCAAAAATGACAACGACCACATAGTATCCCACAGATACTGAAATCGCAAAAAACTTAATAAATCCGGGTGTGGCGCAGCTGGGAGCGCGGGTGGTTTGGGAGCATAGACAGTGTTCACACCGTTTGTCGGTGGCAACCGCCGAAAGCCCTTTAAACGTGCAGATTTCGGGCGGTATGGAAAACAAAAAATAACGGTCAAAACCGTGCCTGACCACAGATTTGACCACCTACACGACCACAATTGAATAACTATCGGGGTGTAGCGCAGTTGATAGCGCGGGTGATTTGGGTTCATCAGGCCGCGGGTTTGAGTCCCGCCACTCCGACCAAAAACGGGACTGTCTAACAAAAAAGTTTGACAATCCCGTTTTTATTATTTTAAGTCAGCTATTATTCCGTCGGGCAATATTTTATCATATTTTGTGTTAATTCGAGATCCTTCTTGTCGTGCAAGTAATATTTTATATCCCTGATCAATTTTCTCATTAGGGAAAAAGTTTTCCATACTAATTAATTCTCCATTACCAAGCATTTTCTTAGCCAAATCAATATCCATTCTAACTACGCATGCAATTCTTTCGTCAAAATCATAACTATTTTCTTTTCCTCTAACAATCCAGCCGTGCTGTGCACAAGGTCTTAAAAAATTCGAAGGTAAGGCCTTCCTTAAATCTACAGTATACGAATTTTCAGCTATGTAAAGTCCATTCACCTGAGGTACATTTGTATCTGCAACAAACAAAAACAAAAAAAGATGATCTGTATTTTGCATATGAATTATATAATCGTTTTTTGCCTTTATGTTCTCACATTGACGTTCCCAAGTGGCTAGAATTCGCTTATACTTTGTTGCAATACACCTTTCTACTAAAACATCAAAAGGAATATCACCTTTTTCTGCACACTCTCGTAGCTCCTCAATTTTTGAATCATCAAGAGATATTTCTGTTTTTTTAGGCTTCTTAGGAGCATTTATTGTTTTTACAAAGTCACTTTCTTTTACACATTCTTTGTCTTTTTCGCCTTGCATACCATTGTTCCGCAAATAATATGTTTTTTCAACTTCATCCCAATGATATAATCCGAACCACAATGCAGTCCAATGATTATCAACAAAATCAACACAATATGTTTTCGCACCATAATGTTGGAACGCTGCTTCAGTGATAATTTTTTGATATATTCCCCAGCCATTAACATTGCTGTTTTTAAGTCCTAAAAATTTTCTAAAGGCATCATCTTTAATAGCTGATGCGATTGCTGTCCTCAACTTTCTATCATTTGAAGTTTTGTTGCCAATATCATGCTTTATACTCGGTATTACATGCGGATAGAGTTTACATTGTCCCCGATACAAAACTGTTCCATTCCCAGAATTTATATATTTTACATAACCAACCAATTGATTCAACGAATGCATACTAGGAACATCATAAATGGGAATTTTAGAATCCCCCCAAGTACCAATAAAAACCGCCTTTTGCAAATCTGCCGCTTTTGGATATAAAACCATTTTCATTCTCCTGCCATTTCAATTACTTTTCTTTGTTTACTGAGGGTCAAATATCGAGTCTTGCCATTATGTCACTTATTTTCGATGTTTGTTATAAAAATCAATCATCATCTGTTCTATGACTTCAAAATCAAATGTTGGTACAGGATAGTGATTACTTTTGGACATTCTCCCGCCGATGTTATGTCCAGCGGCGGTTAATGCCCAATCACCGAACTTGTCCTTTACGACCAAGCCCATATCCTTCCACATTCCATACACCCATTTAGTACTCATGCCGACCGCGCGTCCCACAAATCTCGCAGACATTCTACTCATAGATAAGCCTCTAATCAATCATCATCATTGGGAAGATACCAACCATGTTCTCTATGAGGAAGTTTGAGCGGGAATCGGCTAGCTATGGTATTAACCACATCAATCCGCTTAAGGTCAAGCTGTAAATATTCGTCTGAATCGTAGTCCATATCGCCCAACGCAGAGCACATCTCGTCTTCGGAAGCGGAAGCCATCCAAGAATCGGTTATATGTGAAAATTTCATATCAGTTCCTCCTTCATCCTCCTCATTAGGTCGGGGTGTATAATCAGTCGTTTCGTATTCATTATCAGTTGCTGATGCCGCAAGTATGGTTACACCGGTATCGACAGCAACTCCAGCCGCTACTTTTAGCCACTCCTTTGCCTTTTCGAGACGGGCTTGTTCGCAATCCGAGCAAAGAGTAGCATTCGGGTTAGGAAGAACCTTTCCGCAGTCCGAGCAAATACCTTTTATATTGTTGAATGTGGTATCGTTCTCGTATCCACAATTACGGCAAATATGTTTTGCTGATTTTTTATTAAAACCTTCTTGGTTGTTGAGATAAGCTTCACACTCATCACAAAACCAAAAGATACGGTCGTTCAGAAAATACTGTTCAGAGAAATTATAGCCACAATCCTCGCAAGTCCACAACGACTTCTTTTTATTGAAAGTCATTTTACCGCTTTTACAGGCAGGGCAAAACATCCACTTCTTAATGTTCTTAATATAGGAATATGATGCTTGATCACCCAGGCTGATTTTCTTTTTTCTTCCCATTGAACTTTCCCCCTTTTTAAGCATCCAGGTTATAGCCGCCAAATGTCGCTATGGCTTGAGCAATAAATAAACATCCGTCTTTGCCGTAATTTCGCTCATTCATAGCGGCAAAACCGCTGTCGATAAAAGATGAAACTTGTCGGTCGGCAAAGTATAGCGGTGTGAATTTTTCTTTGAATTCTGGTTCTATGTAAGTGAGCATATACTCATAGAGGCTTTTTACCACCGTTTGAACAGCATCGCACGAATACCCCAAAGGCTTCATATCTGCGATAACCCGATAGTAGCCGCCTATGGTCTATATGTACACCATCTCCTCCGGGGCAATATCACCGTAAATGTCCATAATGCATTTTACATCGGATGCATCCCATTCCTCGGAGGGTTTGTCAAGGATGGTGTCTGCCGCATCCATAAATCGTCTGCCTTGTGGGTCATTAAAGGCATTCCAGTTTTGTCGTGAATGCTCAATGAAATCATCAAACTTCATCGACCCAACTCTCGTGGCGTTTGGAACGCGCCCAGTCATCTGTATTGTCTTGGCAAAACCGAGGTAGGTAAGGATTTCGTCGCGTCGTTTTTTAAGCTGCTCAACTTTACCGGTCATTACCTCGTAGAAGCTAAAATCCGGATTGCTGCCGAATTCACGGATTTCTTTTACTGAGAAGCCTATGCCAATAAGCAACTTGATACCCCATATCCTCTCAATGTCCTCTTCGCTGTAATCACGATATTTGTTTGTGGGGTTTCTGGTTTCAGCCACCGGGAGAAGCTTTTCTTTTTCGTAGTAGCGTAGCATATCACGAGTTATGCCGAGGTGTTCATCCACCCATTTTACCGAGTATCCCACACGATCACCGCCTTTCACCTATATTATACACATTGGGGTCACACCCATGTCAATGGTTTTTTGAAGAATTTTTATTCTTTTTTCAAAAAACTTTTCTTTGTTTACTGCAAACCAATTTTTGATGGTGCCTTAGTCGGCGCCCTCTTTTAGTTTTGCTTTCTCTTCCGCTATCTCCGCTTTTACTCGCACAATCATTTCCGCGAGCTTTTCTTCGCATTCCTCGCGCGTTTTCGCGTAGATATTGTGGCTTTCCCGCTTGCCGTAGGCATTGGTTGGTGTGTACCGTCCCTCGTAGAGATGGTCGTTAATCATGGTGACACAGCCCGTCCCGGGCTTTCGTATTTTTGGCTTGTACGGCGTGAATTCGACCGGGGAGGTATCTTTCCTTTCCTCCCGCGCTATCGTCGGCATTTGGGCGTCTGTACCGCCGATTTTGCGGTCTATATGCACCGCCGCCTGCCTTTGCATAGTATCGGTGATATGGCTGTAAATATCAAGCGTGGTTGCCGAGGACACATGGCCTATGGTTGCCGAGAGCGTTTTCACATCCATACCGTGCTCCAGCGCCATGGTCGCAAAGGTGTGCCGCAGATCGTGAAAGCGCACCTTTTTACAGCCCGCCCGTTCCAAGATCAGTTGTAACCGTTTTCTAACCGATGACGGATTTCTCGGTCTGCCGTTATCCGTCGGTGACGGGAACATCCATTCCGAATCCACCGTTTCTTTATACACTGCGAGAGTTTTGAGGAGTGACGGCGGCAGAATAACAGTGCGTATCGAGGCTTTTGTTTTCGGCGCTGATATAATTATTTCCGCCCTGATGATATACACCTGCCGCTCGATATGCAGCTCTCCTGTTTTGAAGTTGAGGTCGCTCCATTTGAGCGCCAATATCTCACCGCGCCGCATCCCCGTGCCGAGCTCCAGCAAGAAGAGCTCATAGCAACCTTCTTCCTTTGCCTGATGCAGAAATCGGATAATTTCATTTTGCGTGAGCACCTGCATCTCTCGTGCTTTCTTCGGTGGCAGCTTACAGCCGACGGCGGGATTGGTTCGTATCAAACCGTCCTGTACCGCCCGCTGTAAAGCTGTGCGGCAGTTGGCATGTATCCCCCTTATCGTTCTGTCCGAAAGTCCCTTTCCGTAAGTTTTTGCATGCAGTTTTCTTCCGTCTGTCTTTTCCTTTGCGTAGAATTGCTGTAAATCCGACTGTGACAGCCTGTTCAGCGGTATTTTTCCGATTTCGGGAATGATATGATTGTAAATGCGGTTTTCATAGTCGGTTCTTGTGGTAATACGGAGTGTGTGTCGGCAGTAGGTCTGATACCAGAAGTCGATCCAATCCCCGAACGGCATATCCGGTTTAATTTTATCGGAAGAGCGTCCGTACTGTTCTTTCAGCGCTTCGAGCTTAGTGGAACATTCTGTTTTTGTTTTCGCCGTTACGCATTTTGTAATAGGCAGGCTTTTCTCATTGTACCCGACAACAATTCTTCCTTCCCACCGACCGTCTTTACGCAGGCGTAATGTGCCCTCACCATTTTTTCTTTTTTTAGCGATTGGTATCATCTCCTTCAAGCATAATCTCATCCATAAAGCTCCCTACGATAGCGGAAGCGTTTCTCTGCATATCGGTGGTCACATGGGTGTAGGTGTCCAGCGTAAAGCTGGCGTTGGTATGCCCGAGGATTCCCGACAGGGTTTTCGCATCCACGCCGCCCGCCAGTGCGTGAGTGGCGAAGGTGTGCCGCAGATCGTGGAACCGAATCAGCGGAAGCTCCGCCTGTTTTAACAGTGTTTTTAATCGGTGGTAAGCATAGTCGGGGTGCATCGGTTTTTCGGGCTCATAGATATTCGGGAATATCCATTCGCTGACTGCCGTTTCTTTTCGTTTCCGCAGAAGTTCCGCAGTGCTCGGCGGCAGGACAATCGTGCGCGTTCCCGTCTCGGTTTTGGTTTCGCCGATATTCAATCCGCCGCCTTTCCTTTTAGCAACCGAGCGCCTCACTTTCAGCTTTCCGTTTTTCGCATCGAAGTCCTCCCACTTCAGTCCGCAGATTTCACCCCGCCGCAGTCCTGTGGTCAGCTCGGTGTAGAAGAAATCGTACCACCGCTCATCCTGTCGGATGCGTTTCATAAATCTGTCAAGCTGTTCGTCATTGAGTATCTGCTTCGGCGGATAATTGTTTTTGGGAATCGTTGTGCCGACCGTTGGATTTTTAACAATCAGCCGTAGGCGCACCGCCATATCGAGTGCTTCGTGCAGCATCATATGAATACCGCGCACCATACTGTCGGCAAGCTCTGTACCGTGCAGCTTGTCAGGTTTCACCCGACCTTTCTTTTTGACGCTGTTATAGAATTTTTGAAGTTCCTGCGTGGTCAGCACCGACAAAGGTCTGTCGCCGAGATACGGTTTGATTTGATTTTTAATCATCGCTTTGTAAGAATCCAGCGTGCTCTCGCGAATTGTGAAGATCATATATTCATTGATCCATCGGTCGAGCCATTCGCCGAGCGTCATATTCGAATCCTCGGTGAGGTCGGCATCGCGGTACATCTCGATGCAGTCGTGGAGCTTTACGATTAACTCCTTTTGTGTTCGGGCAAGCACATAGCGGTGAATCGGATCGCCGTTCTTTTTGTGACCGACAACGATGCGGCCTTCCCATCTTCCGTCTTCGCGCTTGCGCACCATACCGTCTCCCGACGGTCTTCGCTTTGCCATAGTATCACCTCCCAGCCGAACACACAATACCACATACATGGCGGAATATCCAGCTAAATTTGCGGTAAAATTCGCAACCCCTAAATCAGCGAGGTTTTTATCGCCGCAACCCCTAAATTGAAGCTTTTATAACCGTTCTTAAAAGCCATACAAAGCCTTGTGCGGTCGGCGTTGCCGTCCGCTGTTCCCTGCGAGGGGAAAGCAAGGCAACCCCTCGCTTTCTCCTGCTTATTTTCGGACGAGCCGTAAAACTGCCGTCAAACCGCCGATTTCCCGTGTTTGCGGTCAAATTCAGCGAGTTTTTTCAAAGTCGCCTGACGCCGAACTTCTTCGTGCAGCCGTATCAGCTGTTGCTCGTAATACTGCTCCAATGCTTCCCTAATCGGGCGTATTGTATAGCGCAAATTGCCGTTGCGTTTTTCTCCGTTTTGGGTGATGACGGAAGTCGGCTCGGCAGTAATCAACTGCTTTTCAATCAGGCTGTCTACATATTTCTTGACGGTGTTTTTGCTCATACCGACAGCGTTGCCAATCGTTTTGTAGCTTGGATGGCACTGAAATGTTTTCCTGTCCTCGCAGTACATCAGATACGCATACACTGCGATCTCACCGGTGCTGAGACCTAAGCTGAAAATTTCATTCGGCAGAGGAAAATAATCCCGGATCGCATCACGCTTTGGATATCGGGTGAATTTCAAATGCTGCCTCCCGTCTTTTCTTCGACCCATGCGCGGAATTTTTCTTTCGGTACGATGAGCCGTGAGCCGATACGCAACGACGGAAACCCTTTCTCGTGCATCAGCTCGTAGCTGCTTGAGATGGAGATGCCGAGGAGCTTGGCTACCGTTTCAGCATTAAGGAACAACGGCAGATCCTCATAAGCGGTGTAAACAGATTCTTTCATTGGTTTTTCCTCCTGTTAAATTCACACGGTTTTTCGCCGTGTTATGTAGAGGACTACTGTTTTGCAAAACAAAAAGACCCGCACTCAATCCCGATGCTGATCTGCATCGGTGATTATGTAAGTGCGAGTCTGAAACTCAAAAGAGAAATATGTGTATTCAATTGTCGGTTACTTTCTTCATTTGCAGTATAACATACCGGAAAAATTTTGTCAAGTTTTTCACTTTCGCAGTGTATATTCCGGCACTTTTGCGGGAATACTGTTTTCTTTGTTTTCTGCGGTGCAGATTTTAACCGTGCTGTGTCGAACTGAAAACCGCAAGGCCAAACCGCGAAATCGGCTCGGCCTTGTTTCTGCTTATTCAATCCTCTGACGGCTCGTACAACACTTCGGTCATGATTCTCGCCGCGAGCTTAAAGCCGCTGATAAACGCTTCGCGCTCATTCATACCGTGCAGTTCTGCCTCGCAGTCTTTGAGCTTTTCAAAGGTTTCTTTTTGCTGAGCCGTAAGCGTCGGTATCAAGCTGTCCTGATGCCGAATAACATAGCTCAACACTTCGCTGTAAGCACTCCCGCGCTTAAAACTGTGTTCGTG
>DKDS01000109.1:0-203 GCA_002451855.1 Ruminococcaceae bacterium UBA6842
TACTAATTCTGTTTTGTTCATTTAAAGAACCTCCAAAAATTATTTTTCAACGAATTTCTCGTTTGAAAGGCTTACCGTACAATAGCTTGTACTATTTATTTTTACCATACTTTTTGCGAAAAATCAATCTGTTTTCGTTAAAATTTAAAATTTTCTATAAAAACCGATAAAATTAAAATTTTTAAGGGGTATTTTCAGCCGAT
>DKDS01000109.1:216-11326 GCA_002451855.1 Ruminococcaceae bacterium UBA6842
CGATAATTCTATGTTTTCTACAAAATTTCACGACTTTTTCGCTCCTTGTCAATAAATAAAAATCCTCCTCGTTCAGCACTTTTAAAGAAAAAAGCATAATTAAATACACCAAAGCGGCAATTAGAATTGCAAAAAACGCCGCCGTTTTTCCTCGGCCTACAAGCGAAACGGCATATGCCGCCGCACCGCAGACAGCCGCCGCCGTAAACGGTTTTATAATGCTTCCCGTAATATCGGGTTTTATTTTTATTCCGACTAATGAAAGCATATTCAAAAGGCATACCGCAGCATAAAAAGCGAGCGTACCGAGTGCCGCGCCGTTTATATTGACAGACGCAATTCCGGCAGTAAGATTAACGCAGAGCTTTACGACGGTGCCTATCGCTATGTTGACAAGCGCCCTGTTATGCTTTCCGACAGCCTGAAGCACCGCGGTAAGAAGGACGGCAGGACCTGCAAAAAGCGCCGCCGCACCGAATAAAGCCGCCATAGCCGCCGCGCCGGACGGGTATGCGCCGCCGTATAAGAGCGCCGTAATACGGCCGTTGAGTACAATAATACCTATTCCTGCCGGAAAGGATATAACGGCGGAAAGCTTCAAAGCGGAATTTATATTGGCATTAAGCCGCTCCGGATCCTTTGAGGCAAAGCAGGCGGAAATCACGGGAACCGACCCCACCGCAAGCACAGAGACAAATGACGGAACAAGATTATAAAGGGTGTAAGCCTTGCTCTTTACACCGTACAAAAATGTGGGGAGCTGTGAAACGGAAATGTTTGCGGCGGAATAATCCGCGGCATATATGCGTTTTATGCTTAAAAGCGCCTCGTAGTCAAGTCCCGAAAGCGACCGCTTTACGGTAACGGCGTCTACTATAAGCGGTATATTGCTTGAAAGCGATGCCGCCGCAACCGAAACGGAAATAAGCATAAGCCCCTTTACCGCAACCGCTCCCTCTTCTCTCTCGGGGCTTTCCGCTATTTGCCGTGCGGTTATTCCGTCGCCCTTTATCCTGTTGTAAAGCCACAAATACAGCGCCGCCGCCGCAGTTCCCACGGTAATTCCGAAAATCGCCGCCGCCGCGCCAAGCGCAACATCACCTGTAAGCCTTACTGTAAAATATGCCGCAAAATACCCCAAAAACAGCTTGCACAACGCTTCGGCAAGCTCTGATACCGCGGCAGGCCGCATATTAAGCAGTCCCTCATAATAGCCCTTATAGGCTGAAATAACACAGCAGAAAAAGAATGAGGGAGCCAGCGCAAAAAACGCATACATATTGTTGTTCGCCGCATCCGTAAGCCTGACAAACGGTATCACGGCGAGCGCCAACACCGCCGTACCCACTGCTCCCACCGCGGTATACAGCCTTAAGCTGTGAGAGAGCGCCGACCTTACATCATTATACCGTGATTTTGCGGCATATTCGGACACGGTTTTTGATACCGCTACCGGAAGACCCGTAACCGCAAGCGAATAAATAGGCGAAAACAAATCGTAAGCCGAGGAAAAATAGCCGAAGCCTACATCTCCGAGGCACGCAGAGGAAGCGAGCGGTATTTTAAAAAACGCCCCGATAATTTTTGTAACAACGGCGGTTACAAGCAATATTGCCGCGCCGTTTTGAAAATTTGCCTGCTTCTTCACAGTTTTCACAGCTTTTCCGCCGCAAGCACGGCAGCTTCAATTATAAGCCTTTGAAGGTAATCCTCACCCGAGGTATTAACCTCTCTGTAGCTTTCCTCCGCCGACTCGTCCGCCCCGTCCGATATTTTACGCACACAGGCAAACGGTACTCCCGCATACTCGCATACATACGCTATCGCCGCGGTTTCCATATCGCACGATACCGCATTAAAGGCTTCGCTTAAAAAGCGGCTGCGCGCGGAATCGCAAATAAAGCAGTCCCCCGTAACAGCGGTTCCAGATTTAATATCGGGCAGCAATTCCCTTATTATTCGGTCAAGCCGCTTGTCCGATTTATAAATATAAGAATCCTGCCCCGGCTTTTCACAGGGCTTGTAGCCTATCATAGTTAAATCAAAATCGTGCTCGGTAAATCTGTCGCAAAGATACAGCTCATTCTTTTTCGCCGCGCCGAGTCCGCCCGAAAGGCCGTAATTAAGCACCGCTCCGCACCCTATATCAACAAGGTGCGCGGCGGCAGCGGCAGCGTTTACCTTGCCTATTCCGCAGTGAATCGCAATTATTTCTGCATTTCCGCTTGTGAATTTAAGAATTTTTCTTTTGAGAAATGCGCTCTCGCTGTAATCACCCTGTTTGATTATTTTTGCAAGGGGTGAAAATTCATCCGCATCGGCAACGATTATTCCGATTTTTTTATATTCGCTCATAGCTTCTCCGTCCAAAAAACGAGGGCGGCGAACCGCCCTCGTTATGTAGTTATTTTTATTCCTCCGAGCTGTTCTCGGTATCCTCTTCGGAATCCTCGGTGAATGTAAGCTTTGCTCCGCATACATTGCAGTAATTTGAATTACTGTCGATAACCGCCGCGCACTTAGGACAAACTCTTTTGTTCTTTGAGTTGTTTATTAAAGTACGAAGCTCGTCGATTTTTTCGTTCTTCTCATTAATGGAAGCCACTATATCGGCAATACTGCCGTCCTCTGGTGTTTCGCCTTTAATTTTATTGTAATAAATCTCGCCCAAAAGCTGGAAATCCTTTGCTCGCTTATTTTCAAGCGATACTACATCAAATTTCTGCTTTTGAACCGTAACAACCTCATTGGTCTTTTTGCAGGCTACATTGATAGCCTCTTTTGCCTTTACTACGGCGTCGTCAAAAAATTCCATAACAAAATCCTCCGCTCGAACAATTTTTTATAATTTTATCATATAATTGTTAATTTTTCAAGTCAATTATATTTGCCGTTTCCGATAAATTCTCTTATAAGCGAATCAGGCGGTATAAGGGAGCTGTCTATACTGTTGAAGGCTCTTAACGCGTCCGCTGTTCTTTTAAAGTATTCGTACCATTCGCTGTCCCTGTCCGCCTCGTCACAGAGCGACAAAAATTCGTTTTTATAAAGGCAGGGCTCGTATATGTGCAGGGTCTTTATCTGCACATCGGCGGTCGGCTTAAAGCAGTACAAATACTTTTTCTCGCCCTCAACAACGCCGCCCCAAAGGGAAAGCGTATCGTTAAGCGACGAGCTGCGGAATATCCTGTCCCTTAAGGTACGGCGGATAAGTCTTATCTGTCGGCTTGTAAGCAGAGTGTTTCCGTCCGAATCCTCAATACGGCGATTTACGCTTACATAGGCTTTAAAAATGTGCTTTGACGGCACTTTCGAGGTTATTATCGGGTTTAACGCGTGCAAACCCTCGGCTATTATAATTCCTCTGTTTGAAATATCTATTTCACGGGCTTCCGTCACCCGTTCCTTTTTAAGAAAATTGTAGGACGGCAGTACGGTTTTTCCGCTTCTTATTATTTCGCCGAAGCACTTGTTTATAAGCGCCGTATCAAGCGCGTTTACCGACTCAATGTCACGGGTTCCGTCCTCTAAAACGGGGAGCTTATCCGTGGGCAGGTAAAAATCGTCAAGCGACACAACCTCGGTCTTTTCACCAAGCTCCTTTAAACGGTCGCTTAAAATATGCGCCGTTGTGGTTTTGCCCGAGGCGGACGGTCCCGACAGCGCCACTATTTTAATATCGTCATTTGCGGCAATACGCTCGGCTATGGTGCGGATCTCATCGTTATAATGCTTTTCCGCTCTCGCCACAAGCTCCGCCGGATTATTTGCGGCATAGCTGTTAATTTCAGTAAGGGTAGTTTTCATAAAAAGATATAACGCCTTTCTTTCGCTCGAGTAATTCATTAAAGCGGCTTATATATTCATATGGATATTTAAAGTTAAATATTCTTTCTATATAACTGCCGTGCGGCTGTCTTAATTTGCTTACAGCCGATGCGCCGCACGCCAATATGGTATGCGTCTCGTCCATAGTATATACATTATACAAGCATTCCGTACCGGGCTTAGCGTATCCCACATTTTCGAGATTTCCGACGGTTTTGCTTTGTCTGTACATATAATACGGCAAAAATCCGTGCTTTTCGAGCGTATTACGGGCAAACGAGACCATTTTGCCTGCGTCCTCCCCTGCCTTTACTTCAGGGAAGCTGCCCGTTACAGTAAGCCTTGAGGAACGCTTCATTGAAAGCGAGTGAACGGTTATGCTTTCGGGATCAAGCGAAAGTATACTCCTTACCGTGTCAAAAAAGCTTTCGGGTGTATCCCCCGGCAAGCCTGCGATAAGGTCAGTATTAATGTTACAAAATCCGCATTTTCTTGCCGTTTCAAAGGCTTTAACGGTATCCGCCGCAGTGTGGCGCCTGCCGATTTTTTCAAGCACCGCATCGTTCATTGTCTGCGGATTTATGCTTATTCTCTCGGCTCCGAGGCGCTTTATTGTTTCAAGCTTTTCCGCCGTTATTGTATCGGGTCTGCCTGCCTCAACCGTATATTCCCTTAAATTTGAAGTGTCAAAGCTGTCGGTCACGCACTTCATAATACTGCCGAGCTGTTCCGCAGTAACGGAGGTGGGCGTACCGCCGCCTATGTATACCGTTTCAAGTCTTAAACCGATTTTTTTTGCTATATCGGCGGTATAGGCGATTTCCTTTTTAAGAAGAGTAATATAATCGGGTATCAGCTTTCCCGCATTTTCCACCGAATGTGAAACAAACGAGCAGTATGAGCACCTTGTCGGGCAAAACGGTATTGAAATATAAAGACTGAACGAATCGGGCCGTGAAAGAGAGGTTATTTTTTCCTCGGACACAACGGTGCTTCGGCAAAGCGAGATTTTTTCATCACTTACCTTAAGCGCGTTTTTAAACCAATTCTCGGCAGCGGCTTCGCCGTTTTCCGCGGCAAGTCTTGAAAAAAGCTTTGCAGGTCTTACGCCCGTAAGTATTCCCCATTCCGGCACATAACCGGACGCACTTACAAAGCAATCATACAGCGCTACCGCCAAAAGGCGTTCGCACTCGTTATCATAATCATCGGCACTGTTTGAAAGCTCGTATGATTTATTGTAGCTTTTGCCGTTTATTGAAAGCAAAGCGGACAAAACGGTTTTATCCGCGGTTTTATCAAGGCGTGTGACGGCGGTGCCGTCCCCGTCAGCGGCTTCTTCCGCAAATTCTATTTTTTCAAAGGGTAAAAAAATTCTTATAAGCTTTTCAAGCTCATATCTAAAGGAGTGACCTATAAGGCAAAGTTTCATCTGACTACCACGCAAACATATTGTTATTTTTTTCTTCGGCTATTGTTGTGAAATCGCCGTGACCGGGGTAAACCTCAGTGCCGCCGGGCAAGGCAACAAGCTTTTTCACGGAGCGCAGAAGCGCTCTTGTATCTCCGCCCGGGAAATCGGTTCTTCCTACCGAGCCTTTAAACAGCGTATCGCCTGAAAAAAGGCTGTTGCCCGAAAGATAGCAGACCTCGCCTGCGGTATGTCCGGGAGTCAGTATGACCTTAAACGGAATATCCCCGACGGTAATTTCATCGCCATCCGAAAATAAAATATCGGCTTTAAACGGCTCCACTCCCGCATGGAATTTATCCGAAAGATTGATTTTAGGGTCAGAAAGATCCTTTTCGTCTTTCGCGCCTATGCCTATTTTAACGCCTGTAAGCCGTCTTAACTCATCCGCTCCGCCTATATGGTCAAAATGGGCGTGAGTTATAAGAATAAGGCGTTCCTTATCCGCATTTTCATTTAAAAACTCTGCTGTCAGCTCGCTTTTAAAGCCGGGGTCTATCACTACCGCCGCTTTTTCGCTTGACAACAGATAGCAGTTGGTTTTAATAAGCCCCAGATGAATTACCCTGATTTCCATTTTTCCTCCAAATCTCGGTATCAAACAGTATTGTTACAGGTCCGTCGTTTACAAGCGAAACCTTCATATCGGCGCCGAAAATTCCCTTTTGAACGCTTTTAACTCCGCATTTTTTAAGATATTCGCAATAGGCGCCGTAAAGCTTTTCGGCATTTCTGGGCTCCATAGCATCCGTAAACGAAGGGCGGTTGCCCTTTTTAACATCCGCGCAAAGTGTAAACTGCGATACTGCGAGTATCTCTCCGTCTATATCAAGAACGGATCTGTTCATTTTACCGTTTTCGTCGCAGAAAACACGAAGCATAGCGGTTTTTCTTGCCAAAAGCTTCGCATCCTCATCCTCGTCGCCGTTCTCGACGCCCAAAAGCACAAGATAACCCTTACCGCATTTTCCGACGGTCTTACCGTTTACCTCAACAGACGCCGAAAGAACTCTCTGTATTACAGCTCTCATTACTGATTTATCCTTTCAACGCTGAAAACGCCCTTAAGCTTTTCAAGGCGTAATATTATGCTTTTAAGGTGTTCAACGCTCTCCGCGTTTACCGACATAACCACAATGCAGTTGCCGCTCTTTACCTGACGGGCGTTAATGCTGTGAACCGAGACACGCATATTGTAAAGCGTATTCATAACATCCATAAGCAGACCGTCGCGGTCGATAGCCGAGACCTGAAGCGTTGAAATAAAGTTTTCCGGCTTTACGCTGTTCCAGTGGGCAGGTATCCAGCGCTCGGGTTCGGCACATTTGCTTATATCCGCCGGAACATTATTGCAGTCCCTTTTATGAATTGAAACGCCGTGTCCCCTTGTAATAAAGCCTATTATATCGTCACCCGGGAGCGGAGCGCAGCATTTTGAAAGCTTGATAAGGCAGTTATCTATTCCGTCAACCACAACGCCCTCGGTTGATTTTGTCGTGTGAGGCTTGACGGGAATAATCTCGGGCGGTTTTGCCGCCGCGGCCCTCTTATTATAATCCTCTTTTACACGGGGCATAATTTTGGAAAGCAGAAGTCCGCCGTAGCCTATGGCGGCATAAAACTCATCCGCATTCGCAAACTTGAATTTCTTTGCGATGTCCGAAATAAATTCGTTGTATTCCTCTTCGTCGAGGTTTATATTGTTGCGCCTGAATTCCTTTTCGGTTTCAAGCTTACCTGCCGCAATGTTCTCGGCTCTCTTTTCCTTCTTGAACCACGAGCGTATTTTTGATTTTGCCTGCGAAGTAACCGCAATATTAAGCCAATCCCTGCTCGGTCCGTGACCTGCCTGATTGGTGGTGAGAATATCTATTACCTCGCCGGTCTTGATTTCGTGATTGATAGGAACTATTTTACCGTCTACCTTTGCGCCGACCATTTTTATGCCGACCTGAGAATGTATGGCAAAGGCAAAATCGACAATGGTTGAACCCACGGGAAGATTTATAACATCACCCTTTGGGGTGACGGCAAAAACATCCTCCTGCGACAGGTCCACCTTAATACTTCTTACCAAATCGGAATCATCCGTAGTAGCCGCCTGCGAATCGAGTATCTGCCTTATCCATGCAAGGCGGTCCTCCATTTTTTTGTTGTTTTCGGTAACGCCCTCTTTATATTTCCAGTGCGCCGCTATACCGAACTCCGCGGTGTGGTGCATTTCAAAGGTGCGTATTTGAATTTCAAACGGTATTCCGGCACGGCTCAGCACCGTGGTGTGAAGCGACTGGTACATATTCGGCTTAGGCGTAGAAATATAGTCCTTAAAACGGTTCGGAATCGGTCTGAACATATCGTGCATTACGCCTAAAATATTGTAGCAGTCCGCAACCGTATCGGTTATGATTCTGATAGCGTATATATCATATATTTCATCAAAATCCTTGCCCTGCATATACATTTTGCGGTAAATTCCGTATATCGACTTTACCCTGCCCTGAAATGCCATTTGAGTGTTGGGCATAACCTCATGCAAACGGGTCTCTATCCGTTGCTTTATCTCTTCGAGAATCTGCTCACGGTGCTGTTTTCTGAGCGCAAGTAAATTATTAATTTCCTTATACGCAATGGGGTCCAGATGCTTTAAGGCTAAATCCTCAAGCTCCTCTTTAACCGAACGGATACCTAAACGGTGGGCTATCGGGGCATAAATTTCCAGAGTTTCTACCGATTTGTCCCTCTGCTTCTGGGGCGGCATAGCGTCGATAGTGCGCATATTGTGCAGTCTGTCGGCAAGCTTTATTATAATTACCCTTATATCCTGCCCCATGGCGATAAGCATTTTACGAAGGCTCTCCGCCTGCTGCTGTTCCTTTGTGGAAAAATTGAGGCGTCCGATTTTGGTAACACCGTCTACAAGCAGGGCTACCTCGTCCCCGAATTCACGCTTTATGTCGTCAAGTGTGGCGTCGGTATCCTCCACAACATCATGAAGAAGCGCCGCCGCAATTGATTTGCTGTCCATACCGAGCGAAACTATTATAAGTGCCACATTAAACGGGTGCGTATAGTAAGGCTCGCTTGAACAGCGCTTTTGACCCTCGTGCTTTAAAACGCAATATTCGAAGGCTTTTTTTACAAGGTCATAATCATATGTTCCGCCGAAGTCCTGCATTTGCTTATGCAGTCTTTCGTAATTTGCGGTTTGTTCCGCTGTCATCTGCCGTCCCTCCTTTCAATCAGGCTTTTATATATCGTCGAATTTGTAAGCTCGGTTTTCTGTCCCGTATTTCCAAGCGATAATACTCTTTTTTCATCAAGCTTTACAAGCTGCAGCTCGGTAAGCGTCATAAGCGCTACCGTGGTTTTGGCATATCCCAAGGAGCTTTGGTTGACGCTTATTATGCGCTCTCTTAAAACAGGCTTTACGGCTATCGCTTTATAAATTTTACCTACCTCTTCTCTTGTAGGCAGCAGTGCGTCGGGTTCTACGCCGTGTCCCGTGATAAATCGGTCGGTTATATCCATTTCCGAAAAAAGCCGTGCATCGTCCGTTCCGCTGATTCTAAGCGCCCTTATTCTGACGGATATATTCCTCTCTCCGCCGTATTCATTAACCTCGGCGTTAACGGCAACATCAAGAATATCGCCGATTTCATAGCAAAGCTCTTCCCTCGTCACGCCGAAAAGCAAGCCCTGAAACGAATTGCTTTCCTTAGAGAACAGCAGTCTTAAATGCTTTCCGCCGCCAATCGGAGTAACAGCTTTAAGGGTAACGCCGTATATCCCGAAAAGAGGCTCGGGGTTGCCGTGTCCGAACGGTTCAAGACTTTTTAAAGCCTCAGCAAGGTCAAGGGTGAGTGCCGAAGCCTTAAGTCTGCAATCAAGCTTTAATACCGGCGCAACATATTTTTCTTTATATGCGTATTCATTGATTTTTTCACGGAATTTCGCTATATCGGCGGTTTTAAGGCTTACGCCGCCGGCAAGCTCATGTCCGCCGAATTTTGTAAGCAATTCTGAGGAACAGCAGAGCGCTTCAAAGAGCGAAAAGCCCTCAATACTTCTGCCTGAGCCGACAGCCTCCTCCCCGTCGGACGAAATGACTATCGACGGCTTACCGTATCTTTCGGTAATGCGTGAGGCAACTATGCCCACAACACCGTGATGCCAGCCCTCGCCGCTTACAACAATAACACGGTCGTAATTATATCCGTTTTCCTCAATTTGCTTTACGGCGTCCTTATATATCTGCTTTTCGGTACTTTGTCTTTCGGTGTTAAGTGCGTCTATTTCGTTAGCTATCTCAAGCGCTGAAAGCATATTATCGGAAAGCAAAAGTTCAACCGCTCTGTCCGCGTTATTCATTCTTCCCGCGGCATTAATTCTCGGCGCTATACCGAAAGCCAATCTTCCCGAATTCACGCTTTCCCTTTTAATACCCGCAACATTCATAATTGCGGACAGACCGACAGACGGTGAGTTTTTAAGCTTTTGGACGCCGTATTTTACAATACTTCTGTTTTCGTAAACAAGCGGCATAACATCTGCTGTCACCGCAACGCTCAGCATATCCGCAAAATACGGGAGTAATTCTTCCTGCTCCTTATTTTCCATAACGCAAACGAGCTTGAACGCAACCTGCGCGCCGCATATATCCTTGAATGAAGAAGAGCAATCCTCCCTGTGCGGATCTACGACCGCAAGCGCCGGAGGAAGCTCCCCCTGTGGCAGGTGATGGTCTGTTACCACAGTGGCAATACCAAGTGTTTCGGCATAGGCGATTTCCTTTGCGGAAGCAATTCCGTTATCAACGGTTATAATAAGCTCCGTTCCGAGCGCTTTCAGCTTATCGACGGCGCTCATATTCATTCCGTAGCCCTCGTTCAGTCTGTCCGGAATATAGTATATACAATCGGCGCCCTTGCTTTTTAAATAACCGTAAAGCAAAGCGGTTGCGGTAACGCCGTCGCAGTCATAATCGCCGTAAACGGCAATTTTAACGCCGCTTTCCACGGCTTCATTAATAATTCCCGCCGCTTTTTCTATATCGGCAAGCTCATACGGATTATCAAAGCAGGGTTCATCCGAAACAAATTCTTCCAGAGAAGCCGGGTCGCAGTACCCTCTCTCACAGGCGATAAGCGCAATTATGGGGTCAACATCACATTCCTCGGCAAGACTTTTCGCAAGCTCCTTATCGGGAACCGCAACCGACCATTTTTTGAAACCCATAGCTTTCACCGCCCATAATCAGTATTAAGATTATTTTACCACTTTCGGCAGCTTTTTTCAACTTTTTTCCGCATAAATCGTTACAAAAAAGCGGAGACCGTGTAACACGGTCTCCGCAAAATAATTTAAAAATATCAGTTGCAGATTGTAAGCTCTGTTTCCTTGTCGAAAAGGTGAATTTTAGCTGTCTCAAACGCAATCTTGATTTTATCTCCCGGACGGGCAGTATTTGTCGGGCTAACTCTCGCGTTGATTGACTGACCTTCACAGTTCATATACAGATAGGTTTCTGCACCCATAAGCTCGGTAACTTCAACATCAGCCTCAACGATACCGTCCTTGTGTATTTCAATAAGGTCTTCCTCATTGTGTACATTTTCGGGACGGATACCCATAATAACTTCCTTGCCGGCATAAGCTTCAAGGCAGTTGTCCTTATTCTTAGAAGCCGGAAGCTGAATTTTATACTTAACGCCTGCTCTGGTCTTAGTATCCTCAGAACCGAATTCTACAAGATAGTTCTCGCCTTCCTTAAGAAGCTTTGCCTCGATGAAGTTCATCTGCGGAGAACCGATA
>DKDS01000109.1:11423-15279 GCA_002451855.1 Ruminococcaceae bacterium UBA6842
CCGTCTTTCATGACGACGATGCGGTCGGCCATGGTCATGGCCTCGGTCTGGTCGTGGGTAACGTAAATAAAGGTTGTACCCAGTCTCTGATGAAGCTTTGAAATTTCGGTACGCATCTGCGCACGAAGCTTAGCGTCCAAGTTGGAAAGCGGTTCGTCAAGAAGGAATACCTTAGGCTCACGAACTATGGCACGACCGAGCGCAACACGCTGACGCTGACCGCCGGACAAAGCCTTCGGCTTACGCTCAAGAAGATGCGATATATCAAGAATACGGGCTGCCTCTTCAACACGGCGTTTGATTTCGTCCTTCGGAGTTTTGCGAAGCTTAAGACCGAAAGCCATATTGTCGAAAACAGTCATATGCGGATAAAGCGCATAGTTCTGGAAAACCATCGCTATATCACGGTCTTTAGGAGCAACATCATTAACAAGCTTGTCACCGATGTAGATCTCACCGTCGGAAATTTCTTCAAGTCCCGCAACCATACGGAGAGTGGTGGATTTACCGCAGCCCGAAGGTCCTACGAGAATGATAAATTCCTTGTCTTTAATTTCAAGGTTAAAATCCGATACGGCAGTTACTCCGCCCGGATATCTTTTGTAAACATGACGCAATGACAAACTCGCCATAAAAAAGCCTCCTAAGATAATTGCTTGAATTTACAGTTATTATATCAAAAAAGTCAAATAATTACTATTCGAAATATATCCAATCTTAAAAAGAATGTTTTGTCTAATATGCATATGCAGGCTCTATTTTTCGCAAAATAAAGGAATTAATTGGTTTTTTTGGATTTCTTTGCATTCTCCGCGCAGTAAATCTTCGGGCAGCTTAAAATCTCCCATCGCCGTCCGTTCAAGCGAATTTACGCCGAGCCCCACCGTGCCGAACATACGCTTTATCTGGTGGAATTTCCCCTCGCATATCTTAATTTCCGCTCTTTTTTCACCGAGCGGTTTTAAAAACGCCTTACGGCAGACAGTGCCGTCCGCAAGGGTTACACCGTCGGAAAAACGCCGTACAATATCCTCGGTTATCTCACCGTCAAGCTCTGCTATGTAGGTTTTGTATATTTCCTTTTTCGGAGACAGCACGCTGTGGGCAAAATCTCCGTCGTCGGTTATTATTAAAAGTCCCGTGGTGTCCTTATCAAGTCTGCCGACAGGAAACAGACCCTTTCTTTTTATTTTTCTCGGTATAAGGTCTATAACCGTTTGCCGTCTTTTATCCTCCGAAGCCGAAAGCACACCGGCAGGCTTATTCATCACGATATAAACATACTGCTTGTAAACGACTGCTTGTCCGCCGTAGACAACGCTGTCCTTTTCGGTATCTACGGAATAATCGGGAGAGGTTATCACCTTACCCGACACCTGCGCCCTGCCTTTCCTGATACCTTCCTTAACTTCCTTCCTCGGTACGGAAAGCTGATTTGAAATAAATCTGTCAAGCCTTTGAATAGACATATATTTTTTCACCTTTCCCGTTTTATAAGCGGAAGCATTTCGCCGTCAAGCTCCGCCGTACTTACATCGCCGCCTATAACCCTGCCGTCCGATACGATAAGCGTCACGGTCTTACAGCCGTCCGCAGTCTTGTATCCGTAAACAACCGCCTTTTTGCCGCAGTGAGCCGATAGGTCAAAACCTGCTTCCGCCTGAATACGGTTATATCGTTCGTAAACAGGCGAAAAATCCTGCGGTACGGTTATTTCCTTAACTGTCGGCGTATCGTCCACACTGTAACCGAGACTGTTTATATAATCAACCCGTTTTGCGTTTGTGGAGCCGTCCTGTTCCTCCGCCCCGGCAGAGCAGACCCTGCTTAAAACAACGATAACGATTACCGACGCAAAAAGTATTACGGCAAGGCTCTTTTTTGTAAATGTAACAAAAAGCTTCAAACATATCACCGTTTTAATATATGCGGCAAAACGGCAAATCAGAACTCAATAAGGCAGACTGCGTGCGCGCTTATCCCCTCAAGTGAGCCTGTAAAGCCCAAGCCCTCCTCGGTAGTAGCTTTGACATTAACGGATGCTACGGGTATACCGCAGTCCGAGGAAACATTCTCCGTCATTTTTTCAATATACGGCGCAAGCTTAGGCTTTTGGGCGATAATCGTAGCGTCTATATTAACTATACGGGCGCCCTTTTCCTTAAGCAATGAAACCGTTTTTCTAAGCAATATACGGCTGTTAATTCCCTTGTATCTGTCGTCACTGTCAGGAAAATGCCTGCCAATATCTCCCAATGCGGCGGCGCCGAGCAAAGCGTCGCAAACAGCGTGCAAAAGCACATCCGCATCCGAATGTCCGTCAAGCCCCTTTTCGTACGGAATTTCCGCTCCGCCGATTATAAGCGGTCTTCCGTTTACAAGCCTGTGAACATCATAACCGTGGCCTATTCTCATTCTTCCGTTTCACTTCCAAGTATATACTGCGCCAGTATAATATCCTCCGGCGTTGTAATTTTAATATTTTTATATGACCCGTCGGTTATATGCACCGGAAAGCCTGCCGCTTCCATTACGGACATATCGTCCGTAAAGCCGGAAAGCGCTTCTCCTGCCTTTTCAGCGGCGAAGAGGTACTCCTTGATATGTACCCCCTGCGGAGTCTGAACCGCATAGAGCGACGAGCGGTCGGGTGTTTCTATAACGGTCTTATTCTCTCCCACACGCTTTATTGTGTCCTTGACGGGAACGGCGCAAGTAACCGCAGGGTGTGTTTTGAGCGCGGTAACCACACCAGATATTACGGCACTGCCGACAAGCGGTCTTGCCCCGTCGTGTATAAGCACCGAACCGCAGTCCTTCCCAACACGCCTTAATCCGCACAAAACCGATTCTTCACGGGAATTTCCCCCGACAGTTATATCGGTAAGCTTTCTTACAGCAAATCTTTCGGCTATAAGCTGCATTTTCGGGATGTTTTCTTCCCTTGTAACCAGTATAATATCCGATATAAGCGGATTATTTTCAAACGCCATAAGGGTTCTGGCTATAACGGGTATGCCGTCAAGCATTAAAAACTGCTTATCGGTGCCTTTCATCCTGCTTGAGCTTCCGGCGGCTACAATAATAACAGGCACAGCCGCATCGGATTTTTCGCAAAGGCTGAATTCAAGCTTACATTCGGTAAGTTCCATAAACGCACTCCGTCAATAAAAATAAGCCGTGCCGACCGTTTACAGGTACAGCACGGCTGAGTATAAAAATCAGACCGAATTAATCTTCGTCTTCTTCTGCGTCGCCGTGGTCATGACCGCAGCAATCGTCGCAATCGCAGCCGTCAAAATCGAACTCAAGCTCTGTTCCGCAGTTGGGGCACTTCATACCTTCCTCTTCGAGCATATCCTCGTCGAGATATATGGTATCGTGGCAAGCCGGACACTCGATTTCGTAAAGCTCGTCGTCGTCACAGCAATCGTCACAGTCGCAGCAATCGTCGTCGTCATCGTCATCGCCGTAAACAAAGTCCTCGACAGAAGCCAAATCCTCGTCAACAGCGTCGATCTGCTCGAGAAGCTCGTCGCAGCCGTCCTCAATATCGCAAATTTCGGAGGTCATATCTCCTAAAAGGTCGATTACAGCGGCAAGAATTTTGCCCTCGCTTGTGCTTTCGTCAAGCTTAAGACCTTCTGCCAAGCCCTTAATATAAGCTATCTTCTCACAAATATCCATTATTATTGCCTCCCTTAATTAAGCTCTTTCCATATATTCGCCGGTACGGGTGTCTATTCTTATCATTTCGCCCTCGTTGATAAAGAGCGGAACGCGGATTTCGGCGCCTGTTTCAAGAGTAGCCGGTTTTGTTGCGTTTGTAGCGGTATCGCCCTTGAAGCCGGGGTCG
>DKDS01000102.1:0-148 GCA_002451855.1 Ruminococcaceae bacterium UBA6842
AAGCGTGGCGGCGGTATGGCGAAGCTTGTGGGTTGAAAAGCCCTGACCGCCGAGACCTGCCTTTGCAAGCGTTGTTTTTACAATGTGCTGTACCGTTTTGGGACTCAGCCGCCTGTGGTTTCGGCTTATAAACAGGGCATTTTTTTCG
>DKDS01000102.1:191-35681 GCA_002451855.1 Ruminococcaceae bacterium UBA6842
TTACCTCAAGATAGCGCTTAATTGCCGTTTTGCAGGAGTCATTAAGATAAACGGAACGCTCTTTGTTTCCCTTACCTGTAACGGTTATTATTCCGTCCGTGGATATGTCGGAAAGGTTCAGTCCGCAAAGCTCGGAAAGACGCAGACCGCAGTTTAAAAACAGGGTGAGTATGCAGTAATCACGCCTTTCGTTTGCGCCGTCAACGGCATTTAAAAGGTCAAGAGAATTTTCAAGCGTCAGGTGCTTCGGCAGGGACTGCTTGACCTTTGGGGACTCCAAAAGCTCCGCGGGATTGGTTTCCAAACGGTGCGTTTGAACGGACATATACTTAAAAAAGATGCGGAGAGTTGAGGTCTTGCGCGCTCTTGTAGCGGTGTTGTTGTTAAGCTCATCCTTGCAGTAAACCATAAACCCGTACAGGTCGGATATTGTAACGGTCTTTACAAGCTCTATATCAACGGGAGATATATCAATTTTATTAAACTCGGTATCGGCAGGCACATTTCCTCTCACAAGCAGAAGATACCTGAAAAATGTACGCAAATCAATATAATATCCCTCTACGGAACGGGAGGATTTACCCCTTATTGTTTCATTATATGTAAGAAAATCACGCAGAAAGTCGGGACATTCCCTTAATATTTCCAGTTTCATAATTCGTCTCCGCTAAATTGTTATTATTAATATATCATTTTTTCCCGCTCTTTTCAAGCAGGCTTAAAAAAATCTTAATAAATTCACCTCTTTAATTTTAAAACACGGTTTGTTATAATAATTATGAAAGGTCGGGAGAGAGCTTGTATAACATTTTAATTTGCGATGACGAACGGGATATTGTATCCGCGCTTAAAATATATCTTGAGGCGGAGGGCTACGGCACCGTGGAAGCCTATAACGGCAACGAGGCTTTAAACGCCGTTAAACAAAACGATATACACCTTGTGCTTATGGATATAATGATGCCTGAATGCGACGGAATTACGGCTATGATAAAAATAAGGGAAATATCCAATATCCCCGTAATTCTTCTTACCGCGAAGGGCGAGGATACCGATAAGATTTTAGGTCTTAATGTGGGGGCGGACGATTACATAACAAAGCCGTTCAACCCCGTTGAGGTGACTGCAAGGGTACGCTCGCAGTTAAGGCGTTATATGCAGCTGGGCGGCGGGGCAAAGCCCGAAAGCGGCGGATATTCAATCGGCGGAATAGAGCTTAACGATAAAACAAAGCAGGTATTTGCGGAGGGAGAGGAGGTTTCTCTTACCCATACCGAATTTGAAATTTTAAAGCTGCTTATGAAAAACGCCGGAGATGTGCTTTCGCCCAAAGAAATATATGAAAATGTATGGGGCGGCGACGGCTACGGAAGCGAAAGCACCGTTGCGGTACATATAAGGCATTTAAGAGAAAAAATTGAGATAAATCCTGCGGAACCGAGGTATCTTAAGGTGGTTTGGGCGCACGGATATAAATTTGAGAAGGGTGACAGGCATTGAAAAGGCTTACGGGCAGTATGGCGGCTAAAACGGCGGCGGTAATACTTTCTTTTGTTATGGCTGTTATATCGGTCGGGTGTGTGCTTTCGGGCGTTTTTATGTATTCCGAAAGATTTTATACCAAAAGCCTTGAACAAATCGAAGAGGAAAAGTATGAGGATATACTTTATGTGGCGGCGAACAATATAGCCGACGCCTATAAGAATTTCCAAACGGAAAGACTTAAGGAGTATGACACACTTTATTATACCGTAACCGACAGCGAGAGCGGCGAAGCTTTACTGAACAGCTACGATAATCAAAAATATATCGGTAAGGCTGTTTTCAAAAATATGGGCGTTTATTACGATGCCTATTATTATGAAAACGAAAAGGCCGATATTGACGGAGTTGTTATAGAAAAAACACAAGGTGAAATGGAAGTGACCGTCTATGCCGCGGAAAACTATCCTCTTTCATACACCAGCCTTTTTTATCTTAAAGCGGCGGAACTTTTGTATCCTTTAAGGTATGGTATTATATTTATAGGCTTTTTAGCGTTAGTCATATTTATTATTACATTGGTATTTATTTATACATCTGCCGGAAGACAGGCAGACGGCAGTGTGAAGATTGGCTTTATAGACAAAATACCATTTGATTTACTAACCGTAGTTTTTTTCCCGATTGCATATGCGAGCGTTTGGTATTTGAGCAGGGCATACGGCAGTATAGAGCAAATTATCATAAGGGACGCATTAATATTTTCGGTTGATTATTTTGTCGTACTGTTTTACACAATGAGCTTTGCCGTGCGAATTAAAACGGGAACACTTATAAAAAACAGTATTATATATAAGGCGCTTCGGCTTATAGGCAGGGGTTTAAAAAAGCTTTTCGGGTTTATAGGGTTTTTATTTAAAAACCTTTCGCTTGTAAAAAAGACCGTGCTTATCTGCCTTATAGTTTTGATATTCGATTTACTTGCGACGCTTTTTTGCGTATCTCAGGACATATTCGGAGTATATGTGATTTTTGCCGGAATTAACGCGGCTTTAATAGCGGGGCTTATAATACTTACCGCGGTTCAGCTTCAAAGAATTAAAAAGGGCGGAGAAAGAATAGCCGAGGGTGATGTTGAATATAAAATAGATACCGCGTATATGACGCCGGAATTTAAAAGCTTTTGCGAAAGTCTTAATAACATAAGCGTAGGTATGCAAAGCGCCGTGAATGAAAAAATCAAGAGCGAACGGATGCGGACCGAGCTTATAACCAATGTTTCACACGATATTAAAACTCCGCTCACCTCAATTATCAATTATGTTGACCTAATAAAAAAGGAAAAACCGGAAAACGAAAAAATCAAAGAGTATATCGGAGTGCTTGACAGGCAGTCCGTACGGCTTAAAAAGCTGATCGAGGATCTGGTTGAGGCTTCAAAGGCGTCAACGGGCAACCTTACGGTAAACCTTGCCGAGTGCGAGGCAGGCGTTCTGCTTTCCCAGACTGTCGGTGAATTTGACGAAAGGCTCCGTGACGCGGGACTTACGCCGGTTCTTAATATGCCCGAGGAGCCGATTAAAATTATGGCGGACGGCAGACGGCTGTGGCGAGTTTTCGAAAATCTTATGAGCAATATCTGCAAGTATTCGCTTTCGGGCACAAGGGCTTATATGGAGCTTTACCAAAGTGACGGCAAGGCATTTATAGTCTTTAAAAATATATCGAAATGCGAGCTTAATGTTTCGTCCGACGAGCTTACCGAGCGGTTTGTACGGGGTGATACATCAAGAAATACCGAGGGCAGCGGACTTGGACTTTCAATAGCCAAAAGTCTGACAGAATTACAAAAGGGGGAAATGCGGATAGAGACGGACGGAGACCTCTTTAAGGCTACGCTTATCTTTGACGCAATATAAATGTACGAGAAAAATTACGGAAAAAGCCGCCAAAGCTATAAGCGGCGCAAAAAACGCAGGAGAAAAATAATGCTAAGACGGTTTGCGTGTCTGCTTTTAGCCGCCGCGGCTGTAACGGGCGGTATTATAGCGGTAAAAAAACACAATGCGGACAGTAAGACCGTACCCGAAAAAAGCGTTACTGAAATGCTTAAGGCAATCGAAATTCCCGTTTGGATAGACAAACAGATAATCCGTATGCACAATACCGCAAGAACGGGAACAGAGCTTGACGGCGTTAAGAATATCGTAATACACTATGTCGGAAATCCGGGGACTACGGCGCAGAATAACCATGATTATTTTGACAAGCCTTCAACCGAGGTAAGCTCGCATTTCCTTGTAGGTCTTGACGGCGAGGTGATCCAGTGCGTACCGCTTTGGGAAAAATCCGCCGCAAGCAACTGGAGAAACAGCGATACCATATCGGTAGAGGTCTGCCACCCCGATGAGAGCGGTAAATTCAGCGATGTTACATACAAGTCGGTTGTAAAGCTTACCGCATGGCTCTTAAAGGAAACGGGACTTGACGAAAACGCGGTTATAAGACACTATGATATAACGGAAAAGCTTTGCCCCTTGTATTATGTAAAAAACGAGGACGCATGGAAACAGCTTAAAAAGGATATCGGAAACGCGCTAAGTGAATTAAAAGATTAAAAAATTGTAATTATTGTTGACAAAGGGAAATTGCAGTGGTATGATGTATCTGTACTATTTGAGTTAGTACAGTTAGTACAAGAATTTGGAGGCAGTTATGTTAGAAACAAAAGACCTTGTGAAAATTTATAAACCTAAAAAGGGAGTTCCTGTAACGGCGCTCAATAAAATCAGTCTAAAATTTCCGTCACGCGGTATGGTGTTCCTGCTCGGAAAATCGGGGAGCGGAAAGTCAACTCTCTTAAATGTGTTGGGCGGACTTGACAGGTACGACGGCGGAGAGATAATCATAAAGGGCGTTTCCTCAAAAAGCTTTAAGCAACAGCATTTTGATTCTTACCGCAATACCTATGTAGGCTTTATTTTTCAAGAGTACAATGTGCTTGACGAATTTACCGTGGGCGCAAATATAGCGCTTGCGATAGAGCTTCAGGGGCGTAAGGCGTCCGACAGTGAAATAAACGGTATTTTAAAGCAGGTGGATCTTGAGGGCTTCGGCAACCGTAAGCCGAACGAGCTTTCGGGCGGACAAAAGCAGAGGGTAGCCATTGCCCGTGCGCTTGTTAAAAAGCCTGAAATCATTATGGCGGACGAACCGACGGGCGCGCTTGATTCGGCTACCGGAAAGCAGGTTTTCGATACGCTTAAAAAGCTTTCCGAAACAAAGCTTGTAATAGTGGTTTCACACGACCGTGAGTTTGCCGAGCAGTATGCCGACAGAATAATAGAGCTTTCGGACGGCGTTGTTATAAGCGATGTGGAGCTTGACGGCACGGCGGATACCGAGGACTTAAAGGATGAAATCGTTTTTTCGGGTAATACGGTAGAGGTTCCTGTCGGTTATCATCTTACTGAAGAGGACAGAACGGCTATAAACGACTACCTTGACAAATTAAAGTCGGGTACTCTTAATATAACGGCGACCGAAAAAAGCAGCTCCAAAAGGTTTAAGAATACCGATATCTCCGCTATCAAAACGGACGGCGGCTCGGGCTTTAAGCTTATAAAATCAAAGCTGCCGCTTAATAATGCCTTTAAAATCGGCGCAAGCGGATTAAAGCACAAAAAAATAAGACTTGTAATAACAATATTGCTTTCCTGCGTTGCGTTCGGACTTTTCGGACTTTCCGATACCTTCGGAGCGTATAATCATGTGAAAACCTGCACCAATTCGCTTATCGATACGGGGATAAAGTCGGTTTCGGTTGCGAAGTCAAAGAAAAACGGCGAGTATTGGCGTGATTACGGCTACCGCATTTCCGAAAAGGAGCTTTCCGAAATTTCCGACGGTATGAATGTTAAAATGCACGGAGTTTATCAGCCGATTAATTTCAGCGGCAGATTTGAGGAAAGAATTAACCCTGAAATCAAGCTTACCGAAACGGATTATAATATATACAATCCTTATTTTTCGAGCGGATTTGCCACGATAAACGAAGAAATTCTAAAGGATATGGGCTTTAAGATATTGGCGGGAAATCTGCCGGACGGCAATAAAAACGAAATTGCCGTAAGCGACTATATATTTGAGGTGTTTAAAAAGGCGCAGTATTTTGACGGCAAAACATATACAACCGCAAAGGACGGCACAAAAACTCCCGTTTATACAAAAATCAATTCCTACAACGATCTTTTAGGTAAGACAATACCTGTTTCGGGAACGGAATATACGGTAACCGCGGTTATAGATACCGGCTTTGATATGTCGAGATACGCTTCTCTTACAGAGAAAAAGGACCATCAGAGCAAGGCGGAAAAATTGGTTGATTATGTGCTTTACAACGAGTACTGCTCCGCTTCGGGTTACAGCTATGCCGGCATAGCGATGGTGGGCGACGGTTTTATAGATAAGCTTATAGCCGCAAGACCGGTTATGGCCCCGATAACGGAGGGATATTTAAGCTTCAACGGCGATAAGTTCAGCGCAAATTCGGATAATCTCGCAAGACTTTCCGATATAACAGACGAAAAGATTATTTGGGTTGAGGGCGAGAAAAAAACTCTCGGGGAAAAGGAAATAATAGTGACCGCCGACGCTCTTATAAGAAACAGCGATGAGGGCGATACCGCAAATACCGGCGTAGCGGGAGAAATTTCCGAAGATGAAAATGCGACAGTGGATTACGCAAAGCTTTTAAAGAATAAAAACAATACGACAATGTGGAAGTATAAGCATTCCGACACTAATAATGACGAACAAAACTTTGAGGGCTATAAAATTGTCGGCGTTATAGATAATGTAACAAAGGATAATAAATCCAAGCTTACATCAACCGTGGTTTGCGCGGACAGTCTTTACGGCGAAATGACCGAGGGCAACGACAAGGTATACAGCTATGCGGTAGGCGCTATGCCTACTGAGAAAAGCGAGGTGCAGTCGCTCGTTTCGTATTGCTACAACGAGGATACGGGCGTCCGTTACGCAATACAGAACTCAGTTACCTTTGAGCTTGATTCGGTAAACGATATTTTAAAAACACTGTCAAAGGTGTTCTTCTGGATAGGCATAGGCTTTGCGGTATTTGCGGCCATAATGCTTGCTAACTTTATAGGAACCAGCATTTCCTATAAAAAGCAGGAAATAGGTATACTCCGCGCGATAGGCTCAAGAAGCAACGATGTTTTCAGAATTTTCTTTGCGGAAAGCTTTATTATAGCTATGATAAACTTTGTGCTTTCAGCGATAGGCGTGTTTGTCGCAACGCTTATAATAAACGGATTTATAAGAAATGTCGCTGGCGTATTGATAACCGTGTTAAGCTTCGGTGTAAGACAGATACTCTTGCTTTTGGCGGTAAGTATATTTGTGGCTTTTGCGGCTTCGTTCCTGCCGGTTAAAAAGATAGCCTCAAAACGCCCGATTGACGCAATAAGAGGCCGTTAAATGAAAAATATCATTGAGATGCTTGAAAATTCGGCTCGCAAATATCCCGACAAACAGGTCTTTGCGGACGCCGACATGGGTATTTCCTATTCGGAATTTCTCGGCCGTGTTTATTCCATAGGCACAGCCATTGTAAATTCGGGATTTAATAAAGAACCTATTGCAATAATTGCCGAGCGGTCTGTTTGCTGTCTTGAAATAATGTTCGGCGTGCTGGCAGGCGGATGCTTTTATACCGTAATTGATTCGGAAATGCCGACGGACCGTATAAAAGCCATATTTAATACGCTTAAGCCGTCGGCTGTAATAGCGACGGACGGCTGTACCGAAAAAGCGGCTGATGTCGGGGGCGTAAGAGTGATTGAATACGGTACGGCGGTGTCCTGCCGTGCCGATAAGGAGCGGCTTTCGGGCGTCAGGAGGAATATAATCGATACCGACCCCGCGTATGTTCTTTTTACCTCCGGCTCTACCGGAGTGCCCAAGGGAGCGGCGGTTTCGCACCGCAGTGTGCTTGCGTATATTAAGTGGTATGCGGATACCTTTCACATTGACGAAAACACGGTATTCGGCAGTCAGACCCCGTTTTATTTCAGTATGTCGGTATCGGATGTGTTCAGCACGGTCTATGCCGGAGCAAGCCTTACCGTAATACCGAAAACGCTCTTTTCATTCCCGATGAAGCTTATAGAATTTATGAACGAAAGACGGGTAAACACTATTTATTGGGTTCCCTCGGCTCTCGGAATAATCGCAAACTGGAAAGTTCTTGATTACGGGGAGCTTAAATATATTAATAAGGTGCTATTTGCCGGCGAGGTAATGCCTGTAAAACAGCTTAATTACTGGAGAAAGAAGCTGTCCGGTGCTGTGTTCGCAAATCTGTTCGGACCGACCGAAACAACGGACATTTGCACCTATTATGTTGTTGACCGTGAATTTTCGGATGATGAGACCCTGCCGATAGGAAAACACTGTGACAACTGCGATGTTTTTGTTGTTAAGGAAGACGGAACAAGGGCTCAGGACGGGGAAGAGGGCGAGCTTTACGCAAGAGGCTCGTTCCTCGCTCTCGGGTACTACAACAATCCCGAAAAAACGGCGGCGGCGTTTGTGCAAAATCCGCTTAATAAAGCCTACCCCGAAACTGTCTATAAAACAGGCGACCTTGTAAGATACAACGAAAACGGCGAGCTTGTTTATATTTCCCGTAAGGATTTTCAGATAAAGCATATGGGATACAGAATAGAATTAGGCGAAATTGAGGCGGCGGCAGGGGCGATAGACGGTATTTCCTCCGCCGCGGCGATTTACGACAGCAGGGAAGACAGCATAGTGCTTATATACGAGGGCAAGCAAAAGGATACCGCCGCCGTATTTGAAGCGCTGACCTTAAAGCTGCCCGATTATATGATGCCGCAAAGGGTTATACGCATAAAGGCTATGCCGCACAACCAAAACGGCAAAACAGACCGAAAGTGGCTTTCGGAAAACTATAAAAGTATTTAAACGGAGAATTATAATGGAACAGCTTATAAAAATTCTTGAAGATATTAAACCGGGCGTTGACTACAAAAGCGAAACGGATCTTATAGGAAATAAGGTGCTTGATTCGCTTAAAATAGTTCAGCTTGTGGGCGAGCTTAACGATGAATTTGATATAGAAATAACGCCTATCGACATTGTGCCCGAAAACTTTAGAAGCGCGGAAACGATTTACGCTATGATAAAAAGACTCGAGGACGAATAAGCTTATGAGTTATACCTCATATAATTATTTGCTTTTGTTTTTAGGAAGCGTTTTTATTCTCTATACCGTTATCCCTAAAAGGTTCAAATGGCTTGTGCTTCTTATATCAAGCTATGTTTTTTACCTTATAAACAGCGGCAGGCTTGTAATATTTCTTGTTTTTACCACTTCGGCGGTATATTTTGCGGGAATATTTTTAAACCGCATAAACGATTCGTTTGCGATTGCGAAAAAAGGGCTTGAAAAGGCTGATAAAAAGCTTTTAAAGGCAAATATCGCATGGCAGAAGAAAGCGGTTATTACGGCGGCGCTGTTTGTAATATTCGGGTTTTTGTTAGTGCTTAAATATTCGGGATTTTTTGTTTCGGCCGCCGAAACGCTCTTGGGGACTTTGCGTTTGAAACTGAAATTCCCCGTATTTAGGTTTATGCTGCCGCTCGGAATTTCGTATTACACCTTACAGGCGGCAGGCTACATAATCGATGTTTACAGGGGAAAATACAGGGCAAGCGAGAATTTTGCAAAGGTGGCGCTGTTTCTTTCGTTTTTTCCGCAGATTGTGGAGGGACCTATCGGCAGATTTGATTTGCTTGCCGATCAGCTTTACTGCGGTCACAGCTTTGATTATGACCGTTTTACACAGGGTATTCAGCGCATAGCTTGGGGACTGTTTAAAAAAATGGTAATAGCCGACCGCGCGAACATATTGGTTTCAGAAGTGTTCGGCAGCTATCACAAATACAGCGGCAGTGTAATACTTCTTGCGGGCATACTTTATACCGTGCAGATATACGCCGAATTTTCGGGCTGTATGGATATTGTTATAGGAAGCGCCGAGCTTTTCGGGGTTAAAATGTCCGAAAACTTCGAACAGCCGTTTTTCTCAAAATCGGTAAACGAGTTTTGGCGGCGCTGGCATATAACCTTAGGCGCATGGCTCAGGGATTATGTATTCTACTCTGTCTCGCTGTCAAAACCGTTTATGCGGCTCAGCAGGTATACAAAGGAGCATATGAGCGAACGGCTCGGCGCTCTCGTTCCTGCCTCGTTTGCGCTTTTCTTTACTTGGTTCGGAATAGGCTTTTGGCACGGAGCAGGTATAAAATATATAATTTACGGATTTTATTATTATTTGATAATGATGACGGGAATGTACGCCGAGCCGCTTATTGCAAAAATATTCGAAGCTTTAAAAATCAAAAGAAATTCCGTGCCGCTTGAGCTTTTTCGTATATTAAGAACAACCGTGCTTGTGGTGTTCGGTATGATGCTTTTCAGGGCGGATACCGTAAAAATTTGGTCGGGTATGGTAGGAAAGATTTTTACGGATTTTTCGCCTGCGGGCTTTTTAAAGCAATCGCTTTCCTGCGGTATGGATAAACACGATTTTATTATTATAGCGTTAGGCGTTGCGATTATGTTTGTCATAGGTCTGCTTAAGGAAAAGGGCGTAAAAATAAGAGAAGACCTTGCAAAACAAAAGCTTCCCGTCCGTTGGGCAGTATATGCCTGTCTTGCGCTTTCGGTTATCATATTCGGGGCGTACGGAATAGGGTACGATGCGGTAGATTTTATTTACGGACAGTTTTAGGGAGTGTACTATGAAAAGCGGAATTATAAAGTTAATAAGGGCGGTCTGCTTTACGGCTTTGCTCGTCTTGCTTGTAGTTACCTCGTCGTATATGCTGGCGCCTAAGGACAATACAAAGGAGAGCGGAATAGTAAACCCGAGCGCAAACGGATTTTTTTCCGAGCCTAAGGGCAGCATTGATGTTTCCGTTATAGGTAATTCTGACGCATACAGCGGTTTTTCCCCGATGGAGCTTTGGAATAATTTCGGGTATACCGCATATGTAAGCGGCGAGGGAAGACAGACCGTGGCACAGGCATACAGTATGCTTAACAGGGTTTTAAAGGCCCAGACGCCAAAGGTGGTAATACTTGAAACAGACGGCTTTTTCACCGATTCAAAGGTTGTAGAAAGTGCGGCTAAAATAGTAAACGCCTCGTTAGGCTCCTCCTTTTCGGTGTTTCAGTATCACGACCGCTGGAAAAAGGTAAAGCCTAAGGAGCTTTTTAAAAAGCCGCATTATACGGGACACTGCGCGCCTAAGGGACAGTGGATGAGCAACGATGTCAAGGGCTATTACGGCAAGGAATATATGAAAAAAACGGATAAATCCGCCAAAATACCGTTCGGTACAAGACGGTCGGCGGAGGCATTTGTCAAGACCTGCAGGGATAAAAATATCGAGGTACTTTTCCTCGAACTGCCGTCTCAAAGCTCGTGGAATTATAAAAAGCACAATGCTGTGCAGGCGTTTGCCGATAAACTCGGCGTTACCTTCCTTGATATGAACATAGAGCGCGGCCGTTTTGATTTTGACTGGAAGACCGACACACGAGACGGCGGCAACCACTTAAATAACAGCGGAGCCAGAAAATGCACCGTGTTTTTGGGCAAATATCTCGGAGAAAAGTATAATCTTACCGACCACAGGGAAGATAAAAACTTCTGCCGTTGGAATGAGGATTATAAGAATTATTCGGAAAAGGTAAAAATATAAAAAAGCTTTCCGTAAGGAAAGCTTTTTGTCTTTAAATCTTCTCAAGCAGCTTATTCATAATATCGGGTCCGTGTTTTACGAATATGCCGGTCTTTTCCGCATTTTTCTCCGTAAATGACGAAACGCCGTTCTCCGTCTTTCTGCTGTCGTAAATCATATACGGCACAGGTGTGGAGGAATGGGTCATAGTTTCAAGCGGCGTCGGGTGGTCGGGCATTATAAGTATGCGGTAATCGTCGCCCGAGGCGGAGAGATAGTCAAGCATCGGTTTTAAGGCTCTGTTTTCTATGTATTCGATTGCCTTTACCTTGTTTTGCGCTTCGCCTCTGTGACCGCATTCGTCCGGCGCCTCAAAGTGAAGATATACCAAATCGGTACCGTTTTTAAAGGCGTTTATTCCGGCGTCGGCCTTGCCCTCAAAATTCGTATCGATATATCCCGTTGCGCCCTCAACCTCGGGTGTGTCCATTCCGGCACAAATTCCTATACCCTTTAAGAGGTCGACCGCGCTTACAACGCAGCCCGAAACACCGTTCTTTTCACGGAAGTTTTCAAGCTGAGGCTTCCTGCCCTCGCCCCACAGCCATATTGAATTGGCTTCGTGGAGACCCTTACTGCGGCGCTTTATGTTCACTGGGTGGTCTTTCAGTATCTCATAGCTTTTTTTCATAAGCGCTATAAGAGGTGCGGCATTTTCGGAATTGCTTAAATACTTTCCGATTACTCTTCCGCTGATGTCGTGCGGCGGGGTCATATTGCCAAGCTCCGTTGTCCCGTTTGATACCACGAGGCAGTGGCGGTAGCTTACGCCGCCGTAAAACTTGTAAATATCATTTCCGAGTTCCTTTTCCACGGTCGCGATTATTTCGTGCGCTTCCTCGGTTGAAATATCGCCTGCGCAGTAATCGACCATTGTTTTGTCCTCATAGTTTTCCTCATTCGACAGGGTTACTATATTGCACCTGAGCGCTACATCCATGGGCTTAAGGTCCACGCCTATCGACGCCGCCTCAAGCGGAGAACGGCCGGTGTAACAAATTTTGGGGTCGTAACCCATTACAGACAGGTTTGCTACATCGCTGCCCGGCTTTAAGCCCTCGGCAACGGTGCGGCACATACCGACCTCGGAAACGGCGGCAAGCTTATCCATAAGGGGCTTGACGGCACATTCCATCGGTGTTTTTCCGTTAAGCGCCGGGTTCGGAGTATCAGCCATTCCGTCGCACAGCAATACCATATATTTCATAATCCATTCCTCCAATATGTTACCTATTATAGCAGTTTAAATTTTCAATGTAAAGCAGAGTGTTAAAAAATACTTTAAATTTAATTAAAAATGGTATATTATAATAATATAAAACAAAAAGGGGGACGCATAATGTTAAATCAAATCAAACTTACTGTGGGCGGTGTAAACTACACCGTTAAGAGTGACGACAGCGAGGAATATTTAAACGAGCTCGGCGAGGAGCTTGAGCAAAGACTGCGCAGAATTACAAAACGCAATCCCACCCTTTCAACCACTATGGTTGCCATAATGGCGGCACTTGAGGCGTCGGACGAGGCAAAAAAAGCAAAGGCGGAGCTTGAGGAAATCAAAAAACGCCACGAAAGCAAAAGGAAAGAACCCGATTTTTCAAATCAGATGAGGATACAGGATAAATGAGTTTTTCCGGTGAGACCGAAATTTTATCGCCCGTCGGCAACAGGGAAATGCTTGTTGCCGCGGTAAGGAGCGGAGCGGACGCGGTTTATCTCGGCGCTAAGGAATTTTCGGCGCGCAGAAACGCCGAAAATTTCACTTTAAGCGAGCTTGAGGACGCCGTAAGTTACTGCCATATAAGAGGAGTAAAGGTTTATCTTACCCTTAATATACTTATTAAGGACAGCGAGCTTAAAGCCGCGGTAAGCCTTGCGCGGGACGCCTACAACTGCGGAATTGACGGCATTATAATTCAGGATTTAGGTCTGGCGGCGGCGCTTAAGGAGCTGTTGCCCGCTTTGCCGCTTCACGCTTCAACGCAAATGTCGGTACATACCCCCGCGGCGCTGAATACTTTAAAAAAATTAGGCTTTTGCAGGGTGGTTGCCGCCCGTGAAATGTCAAAAACCGAGCTTCGTGAATTTTGTAAGGAAGCGAAGCGCTTAGGTCTTGAGGTTGAGGTGTTTGTTCACGGGGCGCTTTGTATGTCCGTTTCGGGGCAGTGCCTTTTATCGGCGTTTTTAGGCTCAAGGAGCGGAAACAGGGGGTGCTGTGCGGGTCCGTGCAGACTGCCATTTAAAGCTCCTGACGGCACGGGATACGATTTAAGCCTTAAGGATCTGTCGCTCTTTGAATACATAAGCGAGCTTGCCGAAATGGGAGTTACCTCCTTTAAAATTGAGGGAAGAATGAAACGCCCCGAATATGTTGCGGCTGCGACTGCCGCGGGCAGAGCCGCAATAGATACGGGCAGTGTGCCGGACAGGCTTTACAGTACGCTTGCGAATGTATTTTCACGCTCAGGCTTTACGGACGGGTACTACAAGGATAAAACGGGTCCCGAAATGTTCGGAATACGCACAAAAGAGGATGTAAAGGCGGCGGAAACGGCTTTCCCGTTTTTGCACGGGCTTTACAGGGGCGAGCGCTCCTCGGTTGCTGTTTGCGGCAATCTTGAGGTAAAATCGGGCGAACGGATTACGCTTACGCTTTCCGACGGAGAAAACACCGTTACGGCAACAGGCGAAATTCCCGAAGCGGCACGCAATTCCGCCGCCGATGAGCGGTCGTTAAGGGAAAGCGTTTCAAAGCTCGGCGGCACGCCGTATTATTTTGACAACCTTAAAATCAGGTGCGACGGCGGACTGTTTGTAAGCGCAAAGCAGCTTAACGGCTTAAGGCGACAGGCGACAGCACTGCTTGACGAAAAAAGAGCGGAGCCGAAAGGTGAAAAAGGCAAAGCGTTTTATACTGAAAAAACGCCTGACCGCAAACGCTTGGCTGTACCGAAAATTTATATCAGGTGCGAAAACGAGGAGCAGATACCAAAGGATTTATCTGATATAGATACGCTTATTTTTCCGCTTGAAAAAAATATCGCAAATATCCCTGAAAATGTTTCCTTTGCCGTTGATATACCGAGATTTGCCGACGATAAATACATTAAGGCAAGGCTTTTGTATTTTAAAGAAAAGGGTGTTAAATATGCGCTTTGCGGTAATATTTCCGCTATGGAAATAGCCTTACTTGGAGGTTTTTCCGTTATAGCGGACACAGGAATTAATGTATACAATTCAGAAAGTGCCGAGGCTGTCGGCAAAATGGGAGCCGAAGCGATAATACTATCGGATGAAATTACGCTTACTGCTGCCGCCGCTTTAAATTCACCCGTGCCAAAGGGAATAATCGCATACGGAAAAATACCGCTTATGCTGTTTAAAAACTGCCCGTTAAAAAACGGCAGGAGCTGTAAGGACTGCGACAGGAAAGGGAAAATTACCGACAGGCGGAATACGGAATTTGCCGTGCGGTGCAGGGCAGGGGCAAGCGAAATGTTAAATTCAGTTCCGATTTGGCTTGCCGACAGAAAGGACGACCTTAAATCAGTGGATTTTGCGATGCTTTATTTTACCGACGAAACCGCTGATGATGTAAGGGAAATAATAAATTCGTATAAAAAAGGTCTGCCGCCCCGCGGCAGTTATACAAGAGGTCTCTTTTACAGAGGGACAATTTAAAAAGGCGTCGAAAATCGGCGCCTTTTTTCGTTTTGACCCGACAAATTATGCTTACTCGGTGTGACATAATATACGGCGGTACAGGCGTATAATACTATTAAAGGCTTTGGTGAAAAGAGGGGAGCCGCTATGGTAATATACGCCGACATACTTGTGATTTTAAACCTTATTGTCGATTATATGCTTTTGCTTGTGACAGGAAAAATTATTAAGCTGAGACCCCCTGCCGCGAGGCAGATTGCGGCGGCGTTTGTCGGGGGACTTACATCTCTTTACATATTTGTTCCGAACGGCGGTACGCTTGGCGGAATACTTATACGGCTTGCCTCCTGCGCTGTTATGGTGCTTATAAGCTTTGGCTTCAAAAGCCTTAAATGCTTTGCAAGGGGCTGCGCGGTGCTTATGCTGGTTTGCTTTGCTTACGGCGGAATTATGACCGCGCTTTGGTATTTATTAAAGCCTGACGGTATGGCGGTTATAAATTCGGTGGTATATTTTAATATTTCTCCGGCGGTGCTTATAGGGTCATCGGTAACGGTTTATTTATTGTATACGGCGCTTTATTCCTTGCTTAAAAAAACCTCGGCTTTGGCGGAACGGTGCAATATTACCGTATTTGCGGGCGACGGCAAGGTCAGTATGGAGGGAATTATAGATACGGGCAACTCTATTGAGGATGCTTTCGGGAGCTCCGAGGTTATAATTACGGACAGCAAGGGTGCTGCCGCTCTTTTCGGAAACATTGATATTGAAAGCAACGAAAGCTTAAAATCCCGATACCGCCTGATGCCGTGCGGAACAGTGTCGGGAACGGGCGCGCTTGACGGATTTAGATGCGATATGGCTACGGTCACGGACGGAACACGCACCGTACGGCTTGAAAAGCCTATTCTTGCCGTTTCCAAAACAAGGCTTAATGACGATTATCAGGCAATAGTTAATCCTAAAATATTTATGTAGGGAAGAAAACAGTATGAAAATCAAGGCTTTATTTCAAATTATTCTTATAAAACTCGGCATAATTAAACCGACCTTTTATATTAACGGCGCCGCAACGCTTCCGCCGCCGCTTTCGGCAGAGGAGGAGCAGGACCTGCTCAGAAACGGCGGACAAAACGGTAAGGATAAGCTTATTGTACATAATCTGCGGTTGGTGGTGTATATTGCCCGAAAGTTTGATTCTTCCGCGGTCAATATAGAGGATCTTATTTCAATAGGCACAATAGGACTTATCAAGGCGGTAAATACATTCTGTCCCGACAGAAACATAAAGCTTGCGACATATGCTTCAAGATGTATTGAAAATGAAATTTTAATGTATTTGAGGAAAAACGCGTCTCAGAAAAACGAGGTCTCAATAGACGAGCCGCTTAATATCGACTGGGACGGAAACGAGCTTTTGCTTTCGGATGTTCTCGGCAGTGACGGGGACGAAGTAGGCAGGGGAATAGAACAGGAGGACGAAAAATATCTGCTTATGGGCTTTGTAGGCGAGCTTCCGCCGAGAGAAAAGCAAATAATGGAAATGAGGTTCGGTATGAACGGCTATGACGAATACACGCAAAAGGAAGTAGCGGATACTCTCGGAATATCACAGTCATATATATCAAGGCTTGAAAAAAGAATAATAAATAAGCTGAAAAAACAAATTGAAAAAGCAGTATAAATATGATAAAATAATTTCGGTGGTATATTTGGAGGATGTCGGTCTGTATCTTTTTTGGTATCTTGTTGTAATTAATCTCATTTCCGCGGCGGTATGCGTTTTTGATAAAAAACGGGCCGTAAGAAATAAATGGCGAGTCAGCGAAAAATCGCTTATGCTGCTTGCGGTATTGGGCGGCGGCGTCGGTATGTATGCCGCAATGCTGGCGGTACGGCACAAGACTCGCAAAAAGAAATTTATGATAGGAATACCTGTTATTATTATAATTGAGACTGCCGCCCTTATATACGCTTTATATTAAAAGAAAAATAAAACGGGGGAATTTTAAATGGCTTTTTGTACCAAGTGCGGAAAAGAGCTTACGGAAAACGATAATTTTTGCCCTTCCTGCGGCGAACCGGCAGCAGATAAGGAAACAAAGACCGAAAACAACGCTCAGAATGATTTTGCTCAAAGCTTTAATGAGTTTACCGACACAGAGGACAGAACCGCTGAATTTGACAGCGCGGATATTTCAAATAACAAGGTATACGCGATACTGGCATATATAAGTATATTGGTCTTGGTTCCCCTTATTGCGGCGCCGAAATCAAAATTTGCCCGTTTTCACACCAATCAGGGCTTTATCCTTTTTGTCGGCGAAGCGGCATACTCCGTAGTGCGTAAGGTGCTGCTGTCTGTCTTAAGTGTCGTGGCATGGGGACCGGTCTGGATAGTATATAGGGTCGTAGCGCTTGCTACTGCGGTAATCGGTATAGTGTTCCCCGTATTTTCGGTAATCGGCATAATATATGCGGCACAGGGAAAGGCAAAGGAGCTGCCGATAATAGGAAAAATAAAGCTGTTTAAGTAATTTTTGTGTATTAAAACGGATGACCGGGCATAAGTCCCAATCATCCGTTTAATATATAAAAATAAAAACAGGGCTTAATCCAATACGGATTAAGCCCTGTCTGTGGTGAAGACAAGTGGACTTGAACCACCGACCCCCTGCATGTCAAGCAGGTACTCTAACCAACTGAGCTATGCCTTCATAACGCACTTACATTAGTATAAATGTAATGCGCCGTTATGTCAAGTAAAAGATTTAATATTTTACCCCGTGCTTTTGCACGGGGTAAGTTATTTATATTTCTGCCAAATGCTTCATATTCTCTTTTATTCCGTTACAGCAGGAATGGAATTTTTCTTTTTCCTCGTCCGTCAAGGGTAATTCGATAACTTCTTCAACACCCGAAGCTCCGATAACGCACGGTACTCCGGCAAACAGACCGTTTTCACCGTATTCGCCGCATAGCTCGGCACTGGCAGGCATTATAGCTTTTTCATCATGCAGTACGATATGAACTATACGCGCCGCGGTGGCGGCAATTCCGTATTCCGTGCAGTTTTTACCCGAAAAGGTAACCCAGCCGCCGCCTATTGATTCCTTTTGAAGTGCGTCACGGTCAAAACGGAAGCGAGGATCTGTTTTTGCCCAGTCGTCAAGCGGTTTTCCTCTGAAGCTTACACAGCTCCACGGGGCGAACTGCTGATTTCCGTGCTCGCCGAGCATATAACAGGTTATTGATTTGTGGTCGATTCCCGTCTGACGGGCAAGCGCCGACAAAAGCCTTGAGGTATCAAGTCCGGTTCCGGTGCCGAATACACGGCCCTTTGGCAGTCCCAAATGCAATGCTAATTCTCTTGTTACAATATCACAGGGATTGGTGATATTGATAAGTACGCCGTCAAAGCCTGACGCTTTAATTTTATCCGCATAGCTGCGAACCGCAGGTATTGTGAAATCCATTTCCGTTACACGGTCATGCGTACTGCACAGCAGTTCAATTTTGCCCACGCAGTTTACTATAACATCGCAGTCCTTAAGGTCCTCAAATTCACCGGGTCTTACCGTTACGCGGTGCGGCAGATATGCTGCCGAGTCACGCAGATCCTGAACCTCGCTGTCACGCTTTGAGTGATTGAGGTCTACAAGTATAAGCTCGTCCGCAATGCCCTGCATTGTAAGTGCGGAGGCAACATGCGCCCCCACATGACCGAGACCTATAATTCCGCAAACACGCTTTTTCATTTTAATAACATCCTTTCAATTTTTTAATATAAACAGCTTGCCAAAGCAAGGTTATTTACCGAAGTTCGGGAATATAACGCAGGTATAAAGCATAGCAAGCACCATATAAAGCGCTAAAATGATACCGAATACCAAAAGGGTACGGCGCATTACTTTATTTTCATTGCCGTTTTCGCCGACGGTGGCACAGGCGGCAACAGTGTTATTGGGGCAAATCATATTACCGAGCGAAGCGCCTGCGTTCTGACCCGCAAATACTGTAATCGGGTTCATACCGAGAGCCTCTGCCGCCTGCATATGCATATCGGCAAACATTATGTTGGAACCGAGCCCTGTTCCCGTAACAAAGGCGCCGCCCGAGCCTATCAACACAGCCGCCGCAGGATAAAGGCGACCTACAACGGAGGCAACATCCGTAGCAATCAGGTTTATCATACCCGTATTTTCCGACTGCATTATATACGATACAATAAGCAAGCTGCCTATTGTGACAAGAACGGGAAGAACGCTTACAGCCGTTTCTTTGCATATTTTAAAATACTGCTTTGCCGTTACGCCCAGTGTTAAAGCGCCGAGTATACCCGAAAGTAATATTACCAAGTCAACCCAAAATATATATCCGAAGGTACACATTACCGCAAATCCGTTTTTCACAACAGCCGGAAAGCCGTAACGCACGGTAGGAAGTAATACGAGCATATAAGCATACGGCGAAAGAGCGCGTAAGGAGCTGTATTTACGCTCTTCCTTTGTTTGCTTGTGACGGAATTCCTCGGGGGTCTTAATTTTGAAAACTCTGACATACACAACAGAGAGAGCTATGGATATAAGACCTGTACCCATTGATGTTACTTCCGCACCCACGAAATTTGAAAGCAGGAACATAACAAGACCCGTAGTTACGCCGGTGAAGGTAAGGTAGGGGACAATGCCCTTAAAGCCTTTTTTGCCGAAGGCGAGGGCTATCATCAAAAACGGTATAACGAGAACGCCGAACATATGGAAACGGCCTACCATAGAAGAGTTAAGTGCTACGGTAGAAACACCTGCGTCTACAAGCGCGGCGCCGCCGTTTATTGTTGTAAGCCCCGCACCGCCCCAAGAGCAAGGCGTTGCGTCGCCGAGAAGCGCCACCGCAATGGAGGTGACAGGGTCAAATCCGAGGGCTACCAAAAAAGGCGCGGCAATGGCTGCGGGAGAACCGGCACCCGCGGCTCCCTCTAAGAATATCGGGAGCATAAGTCCTATAATAATAACCTGCACGCGGCGGTCATCGCTTATGTGTGCTATTGTAGCTTTTACATCGTCAATAGCGCCGGTTTTACGCAGGATATTCAGTATGACGAACGCGCCGAAAACCATAAGTACGATTTTAAGACCTTCTTTAATTCCTTTCCAAATAAGCGCGTCAAAAGCGGTAACATTCTCTGCAAACGAAGCTCCGGTAACATTGAAATATGTAAACCCTAAAATCAAAGTCCACACAAGCGCCAGCGGCGCAACCCTTTTAGCCGGCTGTTTAAAGCCCAATATTCCCACAAGCACGACTATAAGCGGACTCAGCGCGAATAAAAAATTTATAAACTGCATTTTCGGTTTCTCCTTTAAAAATCCAAGTGTTTTTAACTTCCCTCATTGCCGGCCGGACAAAAAGGGTATATAAAAAACGCCTTTGCCAAGTCGGCAAAGGCGTTTTTTTTCAAATTCTGTCATACTTTGTTTTACAAACTCAGTATGAACCGGTATCCGAAAAACAAGCATTTGTCGATTGGCAATTAAAAGCATTAATAATAATGCTTAGAATGTTTGTAATTCGTATAATAAAAAGAGACACCGATACAAGAACGGTGTCTTTGACAGATTTTAAATTGAAAAAGAAAAAGGCACAGTTATCCTGAGTTTTAAAGCCGTTACGGAAAAACTCTTTCATTGCACTGACCCCTTTCAAAAACTCTTTGCAGTCATAATAGCACAATAAATCCAAATCCGCAAGTGTTATTTTTGAAAACCTATAAACGCTGTATGAATTAACAAACAGTTTCGAAACAGTTTATAATGTTTGTGAAAAATAACAAAATTATTATTTGTGGCTTTGACTGGCTGTTGTTTTTTGGATTTGTCCGAGATTTTTTATTGACTTTACCAAAACGGTGAAATAGAATTATATAGCATTTAAGTCTCCGAAATGGGGGATAACAGTGGAAAATACGGACTTATTCGCAACGGAAAAAATCAGTAAAATATTATTTCGTCTTGCCCCGCCTGTTATGCTGGCTCAGTTGATTCAGGCGCTTTACAATATTGTGGACAGCCTTTTTGTAGGCAGGTATTCGGATTCCGGGCTTACGGCTTTGTCTATTATTTATCCTATCCAGCTTTTGATGATAGCTCTTGCGGTCGGAACAGGTGTGGGAATTAACACCGCTATGGCGGCAAGGCTCGGCGTCGGAAACCGAAAAGAGGCGGATGAATACGCAGGGGTGGGAACACCGCTTGCAATCGCGCTTTGGTTTTTGTTTGCGCTGATTTGTTGGGCGATTATGCCTTATTACGCAAGAATGTCTACAAGCTCCGAGGCCGTTATTCGTGATGTTACCGTATACGGAAGAATTGTATGCGTATTCAGCTTCGGATTGTTTTTGGAAAGCATTTGGACTAAGGTCTTGCAATCGGTCGGAGATATGAAAACGCCTATGACAGCGCAGATTATCGGCGCTGTTACAAATATCGTTTTGGATCCGCTTCTTATTTTCGGTATGCTCGGACTGCCGAAAATGGGTATTGCCGGCGCTGCCGCCGCAACGGTGGCGGGACAAATTGCCGCCGCGGCGGTTGTGTTTAAAAAGGGATTTCAAAAACCGCCGCAAAGGAGCGTATATCCCCGTTGTATTGCGAGTATCTTCCATCTCGGCACGCCGAATATACTTATGCAGGCGGCGTATACCTTTTACATACTGGGGCTTAATTTGATACTTTCGGCTTTCAGCGACCAAGCGGTTACCGCACTGGGGCTTTATTACAAATGGCAGACCTTCTTTTTCATTCCGCTCGGGGCTATGCAGACCTGTATCGTACCGATTATCAGCTACAATTATGCCGCAAGGAATATAGACCGCTGCAGGAAAACACTAAGCACCGCGGTGTTATTCGGACTTGCTCTTATGGCGCTCGGTACGGTCTGCTTTATTTTGATTCCGACAGAAATGCTTAAGGTGTTTACATCCGACGCAAGGGTAATCGAAATCGGCAGTGTAGGGTTTCGGTTTGTCGGCGTAAGCTTTTTGCCGATGGTGACCTCACTGATTTTCCCCGTCTTTTTTCAGGCCGTAGGCTCTGCCTTTAAAAGCTCGGCTCTTACCGTTATACGTACCGTTGTTTTGTTTGTACCGTTGGGATTTTTATTTTCAAGGCTCGGTCTTAATTGGTTTTGGATGACTTTTCCCGTTACAGAGGTGCTTACGAGTATTGTCGGTGTGGTTTTTTACCGCAAATTTCTTATGAATAACAGATAATTTATAAAAAATAATCGGCACAAATTCAAAGCTGTAAATAAAACTGATAATCTATCAGCTTCGCAAAAAGTCATATATTACGGGTCAAAAACATACAATTAATTAGTCGACAGGTGCGAATACACCTACTGGGGAGTTGATTGTATGAAAGAAGCTACAAAGGACAGAGCAGAAATATTAGGCGAATATATTCTTGATACGGGGGCTACCGTAAGGGCGGCGGCAAAGGTTTTTAAAATAAGCAAATCTACCGTACATAAAGATGTTACCGAAAGATTATCGCATGAAAATCCGCAGCTTTACCGCAGTGTTAAGCAGGTGCTTGAAAAAAATAAGCAAGAAAGGCATATAAGGGGAGGAATGGCGACAAAGCGGAAGTATAAAGGAGAAAACGGCTTGACAATTTAAGCCTTTAATGCTATAATAGCGTTGCAATTTAGGGAGCTTGATGAAACTCAGGCTGAGAGGGAGTCCGTTATACTATGACTCCGACCTGTGACCTGATACGGATAATGCCGTCGTAGGAAAATACGCAAGGAGTATTGCCGCAGGCCGATTTTGCCTGCGGTTTTTTTATTCGCAGGGGATTGCAGAATAAAAAGGAGTGTTAAAAAATGTCAACAACAAAAAATTCTGTTTACAAGCTTACTTTAAGCGCGGTTTTCGTAGCTTTGGCGACGGTGTTAAGCCTTATTAAGGTTATTACAATGCCGCTCGGCGGTTCGGTAACTCTGCTTTCGATGGTTCCGATTGTTATGGTTTCCGTAATGTTCGGACTTAAATGGGGCTTCGGCACCGCATTTGTGTATGCTCTCGGTCAGTTGGCTTTGGGTCTCCCCGAGGTTCTCACATGGGGGCTTACGCCGGCTATGCTTATCGGAACTGTTTTGTTCGATTACATAATTGCCTTTACGGTTTTAGGCATTGCGGGAATTTTTGCGAAAAAGGGCTATGCCGGAATTTGCGGCGGCGTTGCGCTTGCAATCTTTTTAAGATTTGTAAGCCACTTTATATCCGGCTATGTTATATTTAAAAATCTTGAGCAGTTTAAGATTTTCGGAAATATTTTTACAAACCGTCCTATCCTTTATTCTTTGGCTTACAACGGCTTTTATATGCTGCCCGAGCTTGTTATCACAACCGTTGCGGCGGCAATCATTTTCCGTATACCCGCGGTGAAAAAGCTCTTCGCCCAATAAATTTTGCTTGTCTTTTTTCCGTCTTTTTGTTATAATGGCTTTTACGGAAAAGAGGCGAGTGTATATTGCGAGAATTCGGCATACGGCTGAAGAACACTTTTTTCAGTAAAAAATTCATCGGTTTTTGCCTGATAGGAATAGTTAATACCTTTAATACGGCGTTTTTTTCATGGCTCGCGCATCTTAAAATTCAGCAAAATATTTCCGCATATATCGGATATTTTATTTCGCTTACAATCAATTACATACTTAACAGCAAAATAGTATTTAAATGCAAGCTTTCGCTTAAAAAGTATTTTTGCTTTTTACTTTCGTATATACCGAATTTTTTGATTTATACATTTGCGAGTATGCTGACGATAAATGTACTGAAAATAGGTCAGTTCTGGGCAACGACCATTGCTACGGTAATCGGCGGACCCGTCACTTTCGTCATAATAAAGCTGTTCGCCTTTGAGGAACGGCTTAAAAAGTAAATAAAAACAGTCACAGGGCAGACCGTTCGGTCTGCCCTGTGCTTTATTATAATTCTTTTTCGTGAAGCACGACGCCTGTGCTTTTAAGAAGCTTTTGAAGCCTTTTTATATCTGTGTCCGCAAAATTGTCCGTTATAGCCGCGGCGGTTCCGGCAGCCTGACCGGAAACGGCGCATACGGGTATTACACGGGTTATGTCCCACATCGGGTCTGTTACGGAAATGCACCGTCCTGCCGTTATAAGGTTTGAGATTTTTTTGCCGTAGAGCGTCGAGAACGGCAGTTCGTAAACGGGACCTGCCTTACGCCAATCCGAGAAAAGACCTACGCTATCGGTATGCTCACAGCCTATGTCATCGTCATTCTGCGTGAAAACGCCGTCTATTCTTCTTGTCATTCTTATTTGAGGTATTGCGGCTATGCTTGATATTGTCCGTTCGGGCGAAACTCCGCCGCCGTTTAAAAATTTGTCAAGCAGGGTTTTGTGGGAATACTGTACAAGCTGCGTCAGCTCATCTGCGTCAAGTCCCGTAAAACGCGCGGAGGATCTGTCGGCGTTTAATTGCTCTTCAGTCTTTTGCGAATCCGGAATATCACAGGCGCCGAGCTGCTTTAAATTAAATGTGCCGTTTTCGGTAACATAGCTCCAAGCGGCAGGCACATTGCCCTGCGCGAAAACCGCGGTATTTTCACCGCTTAATTTACATATGTCGGCGTCTCCCGTGGTATCTATCACGGTTTTAAGCTCTACCGCGCTTCTGCCCGACTTATTTTCGAGTATCAGGTGGGTTATTTTGCCGTTTTCTGTCAACGCATCGCAAACCGCAGTGCCGTAAAGTATTGTTACACCGGACGACTTCAAAAGCTGTTCGGCTTCTATCGCGAAAACATAAGGGTTGTACTGAACCTCAAAGCGTTTTTTACGGCGTTCCTCTCTTGTTCCGCTGTTTAACCATTCGGGACAGTATTTGCCTTCGTATCCGTGTCTTACGGAAAGCCGCAAAAGCTCCTCGGCTATGCCGAAGCTTACCTGTCTGCCCGTTCCGTCGCAAAGAGGAAGATATATTGTTACAAGTCCTGCCGTTGCAAGTCCGCCGAGCATAAATTCACGCTCGATAAGCAGGGTTTTACTGCCGTTTCTTGCGGCGGCTAACGCCGCGGAAATTCCGGCTATTCCGCCGCCTGCAACTACCGTTTCATATTTTTGTAAAACGGGAAGGTTTTTTTCGGGTTCCTTTATGTAATTCATTTTCTGTTGCTCCTCACTTTTTCAAATGCAGTGCGTATGGGTCCGTTTTTGTATGCGTTTTTCTTAAAAATCTCATAAACAGAGCAAGCCTTGTCAATAAGGCATACCAATACACTTTCACGGTACGATGGCGGTGTGAATGTAAGAGGGAACATATGCTTTTTTATAATATCCTCTTCTATGGGTGTGAGACTGAAATCCTCAGAAGCGTTTTTGTATGCGGCTTTCGGATGATAGCGCCCGTGCATAGGACGGTTTTTATCGGGAATGTGCCAGTCATACAAAAAATAGTCGTGCAAAAGCGCACCTCGTACAAGCTCTTTTCTATGCAGCCTTAAAAAGCCGAGCCTTACCGATAGGCGGTAGCAGAAGTACGCTACGGCTATGCTGTGCAGTAAGCAGGAGGTATTGCCGTGCTGGATATATTGAGCTGTTTTTAAAAGTCTTGAATGTTCTGCCGTTTTTACGGCAAAGTCGGAAAAAGCATCGTCTTTCATAATAATTTAATTATACTGCCGCAACTCTTTTTGTCAACAGTAAAAGCAAAAGTTTCAATCAAAGCCGTCGGGAAACCGCAGGCTTTATTTTTATGCCCTAAAATTGTGTTTCGCGGCAAAATGAAGCACTACATATATTGATGTTATAAAATATTTTAAAAAAATTATGTAAACTTTAAAAAATTGCTTGATTTTTTCTCTTACAGAGCTTATAATACAATCATAGTGGTGAAAAGTGGAGTTAAAAACCATTAAAGTGCATTAAAGTGGAGCGAAAGAGGTGAAAATCGTGCTTTTTGGTGGCTATCAACACAACATAGATAAAAAGGGCAGGGTTTTCATTCCGGCAAAGCTCCGTGAGGAACTGGGCTCCGGCTTTATGATTTGCCGCGGGATTTACGGAAAGCGTTGCCTTTGCGTTTATTCCTCGGAGGAATGGGACAAGCTTGTAGAGAAAATAGGAACGCTTCCGAGTGCTAAATCAAGCGCGGTAAAACGCTTCTTGTATGACGGCGCCTTCAGTATTGATTTTGATTCGCAGGGAAGAATACTTATTCCGCCTGTTTTACGCGAATACGCGCAGCTTGACGGCGAGGCTCACATAATCGGTATGGACACAAACCTTGAAATATGGAATACCGAGCTTTGGAATGCGGAAAATGCGGAATATACGCCCGAATCCATTGCGTCTATTGTTGAGGAGCTTAATTTCTGATGGAATTTTCACATAAATCGGTTTTGCTTAACGAAACGATAGAAGCGCTTGATATAAAGCCCGACGGAATATATGTTGACGGCACTGCCGGAGGAGCGGGACATTCCTTAGAAATAGCCAAAAGGCTCACTACGGGTCATCTGTACGCCTTAGACCGTGACCCCGACGCCGTAAAAACGGCTTCCGACAGACTTAAAGGTTATCCCGCAACGGTAATAGAAAGCAATTTCAGTGAAATGGATACGGCGCTTGAAAAGCGGGGGATTTCCTCCGCAGATGGTATTTTGCTTGATTTGGGCGTTTCATCTTACCAGCTCGATAACGCCGAGAGGGGCTTTTCGTACAGACAGGACGCACCGCTTGATATGAGAATGAGCAAAAGCGGAGTATCCGCCGCCGATATAATCAACGGCTATACGGCGGAACAGCTTGAGAGGATATTCAGGGAATACGGCGAGGAAAGGTTTTCCTATAAGATAGCAAACCGAATAGTAAACGAAAGAGAAAAAAAGCCGATAACCACGACCATTGAACTGGCGGAACTTATAGCTTCGGCTGTTCCGGCAAAAATGCGCAGGGACGGACATCCCGCAAGAAAATGCTTTCAGGCGGTGAGAATTGCCGTAAACGGCGAGCTTGACGAGCTTGCCGCCGCACTTGATAAAGCGTTCGGTCTTTTAAATAAGGACGGCGTACTTGCGATAATCACATTCCATTCGCTTGAGGACAGAATGGTAAAGCAAAAATTCAAAGAATACTGTACCGGCTGTATTTGTCCGCCCGATTTTCCCGTGTGTGTGTGCGGAAGGACGCCGGAGGGTCATTTAAAAACACGCAAGCCGATTGAGCCGAGCGAGGAAGAGCTTGGCGCTAACCCGAGAAGCAGGAGCGCAAAGCTGCGTGTGATAGTTAAGAACTGAGAAGAAGGAGTAAAGCAATGGACAATATAAAGTATTATAACGACAGCTTGGCATATGATTTTGAAATGTTCAGCCCGAAGCCCCAAAGGACTCCCGATAATCGTGATAATATTGTTGTAATGCCGAAGACCGCCGAGCGTTCAAGAAAGCGCACAAAGGCGGCGGCAAGAAGACTTGCTTCTCCCGCGGGACTTATTATGACCGCCGTGTTTATTTTGGCGGGGCTTTGCGGTAACATAGCATTAAGACTTCAAATAAACGAGGTCAATAACGAAATCAGCGAGGTTAATTCCGTTATCAAGGAGCTTGACAGCGAAAAGACAAGTCTTGAAATGGAAATGCAGAGGAGAATTTCCTACGCAAATCTTGAGCTTGAGGCAACTCAGCTCGGTATGCGGAAGATGGAAAAGGAAAATGTTAAGTATATAAGAGTTAACGATAAGGATAAGGCGGTTAAATCCGACGGAAGTGTTGTTACCGCAGAGTAATAAACACAGGTATAAGGTTAATATAATTATCAGTGTGAACGCTGAATAAAAAGTACGAGAGTTGTTTTGCCGACTCTCGTATTCGGATATTTTGAAAGGAGCGACAGCTGTGACCGTAAAACCGAGCAAAACAATGGTTACAAGAATAATTGTTATAATGGTTTCGCTTATTCTCTCGCTCTCGATAGTTTCCGGAATAAGCCTTTTTAACATTATGGTTATAAAGGGCGAGGAATATCAAAACAAAGCCTCTGAACAGCAGCTTTACGACAGTCTTGTTACTGCGCCCAGAGGCGATATTTATGACCGAAATATGCAAATTCTGGCCACAAGCTCGCCTGCGTGGACGGTTTACATAACTCCTAACGGCATAAAAAGGCTTAAGGACGAAAATGAGGCGGAGACAGTAAAAAAGACCATTGCGACCGGACTTTCGGAAATACTCGAGCTTGATTACGATACGGTCTACGGATATACCGAAAAAAATTCCTATTATGTAATAGTAAAGAAAAAAATCGACAAAGCCGTTGCCGACAAAATAAGACAGTTTATTCTTGACAACGAAAAGCTGTCTCTTGTAAAATATATCGGTCTTGACGAGACGACCAAAAGATATTATCCTAACGAGAATCTGGCGTCGGTCGTTTTGGGTTTTGTAGGCTCTGACGATCAGGGTCTTGCCGGGATTGAAAGCTACTACGACAACGATTTGACAGGAATTGCGGGCCGTGTTGTTGCCGCTAAAAATGCGGTAGGCGCAGATATGCGTCTTTCCTACGAAAAGGTTGAGGACGCAGTAAAAGGCAAATCGCTTGTACTCACTCTTGACTCGTATGTTCAGTACACTGCCGAAAAGTATCTTGAAGCGGCTATTGCCGAAAACCAGATTGCTGAGCGCGGAGCCGCCGTTGTTATGAATGTAAACACGGGCGCTATACTCGCAATGGCGGTAAAGGGCGATTTCGACCCGAACGAACCCTTTACTATTTCCGCCGAGGATCAGGCAAAGGTTGACGCAACCGAGGACGAGGAAGAAAAGAAAAAGCTTAAAAACGAGCTTATGAACCGCCAGTGGCGTAATAAAGCCGTTTCCGATACAATGGAGCCGGGCTCTGTTTTCAAGGTAATAACGGCGTCTATCGCGATAGAAGAAAATCTTATCAACAATAATTCAAGCTTTTACTGTAACGGCCACGCTTCGGTGGCGGGTCAGTCCTATCACTGCCACAAGGCAGGCGGACACGGTACGCAAAATCTTATGCAGGCAATATCAAATTCCTGCAACCCCGCGTTTATCACTATCGGTCAGTTTATCGGCGTACCGACATTTTCAAAATATTTCAAAGCCTTCGGTTTAACCGAAAAAACAGGGATAGATTTACCCGGCGAGGCAATGTCCACCTACCATAAGGAGGATAAAATGGGACCGGTCGAGCTTGCGTCCTCGTCGTTCGGTCAGACCTTCAATGTAACTCCGATACAGCTTATTTCAGCCGTGTCTGCCGCTGTAAACGGCGGTTATCTCGTTCAGCCGCATTTGGTTGAAAAAAAGCTTGATTCCGAAGGTAAGGTTGCGGAAACCGCTTCCTCCTCGTATAAAAGACAGGTGGTGTCGGAGTCAACCTCCGCCACAATGCGCAGTCTTATGCAGTATGTTTCCGAAAACGGAGCAAAAAACGCGCTTGTCGCGGGCTATAATATAGGCGCAAAGACCGGAACCTCGCAAAAGGTATCAAAAATTCTCGCAACGGGCGATAAGGCGCTGTATATCGGCTCCTGTGTGACCGTAGCCCCGATAGAAAAGCCTGAAATTGCCGTTTATGTAATGCTTGACGAGCCTAAGGGCGATAAGTACTACGGCGGACTGATTTCCGCACCTGTAAACTCACAGATAATGAGCGATATACTTCCGTATTTAGGGTATGAACCGAGCTATACAGACGAAGAGCTTAAAAAGCTTTCGTTTACCGTTCCCGACTGCGTCGGAAGCGATATATCCGACGCTAAGGGCAAGGTTACCGCGGCTAAGCTCGAATATAAGGTCGTAGGTTCGGGCGAAACTGTTGTAAGACAGCTTCCCGAAGCCGGAAGCAAGGTTATATCCGGCGGAATAGTTATTCTGTATACGGAGGACACAGGAACAGAAAAGGTTACAGTACCCAATCTTACCGGCTTTACGGCGTCCGAGGTCAACGCCGCCGCCGCAAACGCCGGAATTAACATAGAATTTGCGGGTAATTCCACAACAGGCGGAATTAAATCTTACAAGCAGAGCATTAACGCGGGCGAGAGCGTCGACCCGGGTACCGTGGTAACGGTGTACTTCGGCGACGAAACCGTTGTTGACGGGTGATAAAGGAGAAAAAATGAAACTCAGTAATTTAATAGAGTGTAAAAAGAATTTGGGAGAGCTTGAGATCACGGGCATAACCTGCGATTCAAGGCAGGTAAAGCCGGGATATGCCTTTGTATGCATAGTCGGCGCGGTGTCGGACGGTCACAATTACGCGGAGACTGCCGTTAAATCGGGAGCCTGCGTTATTATAGCCGAGAGAGATACGGGCACCGAAAACCAGATAATCGTACCGAATACGCACGCGGCGTATGCCGATATGTGCGCTAAGTGGTTCGGCGAGCCTGCAAAGGACTTAAAGCTTTTGGGTGTTACGGGTACAAACGGCAAAACCTCAGTTACCTATATGCTTAAACAAATTATAGAAAAAGCCGGATATAAGGTCGGTCTTATCGGAACTATTCAGAATATGATAGGCGATGAGATTATCGCAACGCACAATACAACGCCTAACGCATATGAGCTTAATTCACTTTTTGCTCTTATGAAGGCAAAGGGTTGCACATATGTTATAATGGAGGTATCGTCGCACGCGCTTGACCAGTGCCGCGTATACAGACTTAACTTTGAGGCGGCGATGTTTACCAATCTTACTCAGGACCATCTTGATTACCATATCACTATGGAAAATTATCTTAACGCAAAGAAAAAGCTGTTTAAAATGTGCCGCACCGCAATTATAAACAGCGACGATTCGTATGCGGAAAAGATAATGGAGGGTCTTGACTGCAAGGTCGTGACCTATTCGACCGGAAACGACTCGACATACAGCGCAAAGGGGATAAACTACCACCCGACAGGGGTTGATTACGAGTTTGTAAGCGACACCGCAATCGAACATATTAAGGTCGGTACGGGCGGCAGATTTACGGTTTACAATTCGCTTTGCGCGGTCTCCTGCGCGGTGGAGATAGGCATACCGCTCGGCACGGCGGCGTCCGCTCTTGCGGAAATGCACGGCGTAAAGGGCAGGGCAGAGGTAGTACCCACGGGCAGGGATTTTACGGTTATAATAGACTATGCGCACACACCGGACGGTCTTAAAAACATACTTTCCACATTCCGTGAATGTAAGAAAAACAGGCTGATTGTCGTATTCGGCTGCGGCGGAGACCGTGACAAAACAAAGAGACCGATTATGGGCAATATTGCGGTACACTTCGCGGATTTTGCGGTGGTTACAAGCGATAATCCCCGTACCGAAGAGCCGGGAGCCATTATCAAGGATATTTTAGAGGGAATGAAGGGCAGCGCTACGCCCTATAAAGTAATTGAAAACCGAATAGGAGCTATTAAGTATGCGATTTCGATAGCCCTGCCCGACGATATTGTGGTGCTTGCCGGCAAGGGACACGAAACCTATCAGATTTTAAAAACGGGCACAATACACCTTGATGAAAGGGAAGTTGTCGCCGAGGCACTTAAGGAACTTACCTGAACGGTTATTAATTAAGGGGAATCGGAAATGAAAGATTTTACATCGGTGATAGCGGCGGCGGTCGCGTTTGCGGTAACGGCGCTTTTAGGCTATGTCGTTATTCCTTATTTAAAAAAGCTGCATTTTGGGCAGACTATTCTTGATATAGGTCCGAAATGGCACAAGGAAAAGCAGGGAACGCCTACAATGGGCGGATTTATGATGATTGCCGGAGTGCTTTTGTCGCTCGGCGTGTCATATGCCTATTCAGCCGTTATAAAGGGAAGATTTGCTATGGAAATGCGGGACGGATACCGTCTTTCTGTATTCCTTGCGGGTATTCTTATGGCGCTTTGTATGTCGGCTGTCGGCTTTATGGACGATTATATAAAGGTTGTGAAAAAGCGCAATCTCGGACTTACCGCAAGACAAAAAACTTTTTTACAGCTGCTTATCGCGGCGGCTTATCTTGCTACGCTTTGTCTGTCGGGAATGAAAACTACAACCGTACCGTTTGTGGGTGATATTGATATTACAAAAGGCTTCGGGCTTATTTTTTGGCCGATAGCGCTTATGTTCATATACGGCTTTACAAATGCGGTAAACCTTACTGACGGTGTTGACGGTCTTGCGTCCTCCGTTACGCTTGTGGTTGCCTGCGCGTTTATGTTAGGCTCGGGTTTTCTTTGCAATTCAGGTATGAATACAGCCTCTGCCGCGCTTGCGGGAGCGTGCGTAGGATTTATAGTCTGGAATTCCAAACCCGCAAAGGTGTTTATGGGCGATACAGGCTCTATGTTCTTGGGCGGAATGGTGGTCGCAATATCCTTCGGCATAGGCAGACCCGTATTACTTATATTTGCCGGAGTGACCTATTTTCTTGAGGCGCTTTCGGATATTATTCAGGTTGCGTATTATAAAAAGACCAAAAAGCGAATTTTTAAGATGGCGCCGCTTCATCACCATTTTGAAATGTGCGGATGGTCGGAGCAAAAGGTCGTTTTGGTGTTTTCGCTCATTGCGGCGGCAGGCTGTACCGTTGCGTTACTGCCGTTAATATTTAATTGGTAAAATGATTCGGAGGGAAAGGCATGGCAAAAAAGAAAAGGTCTGAGCCGTTAAACGGCAAGCTTGATATAACCTTTTTGGCTCTTGTGCTTATTCTGCTTACAACAGGGCTTGTTATGCTTTTCTCCGCAAGCTACGCTTTTTCCTACGAGCAGTACGGCAACAGCTACAAATTTATTTCCCGTCAGGCGCTTTTTGCGGCGGTGGGCGTAGCGGTAATGCTTATAATATCAAAAATAGATTACCGTTTTTGGCGCAAATTCGCTTGGGTGCTTTATATTGTCTCGATAGCCCTGCTTGCGGTGGTTAAGATACTTCCGCCTATGCTTAAGGGAAAGGATGTTAAGCGCTGGATAGTTATAGGACCTATCAATTTTCAGCCGTCCGAAATCGCAAAATTTGCCGTAATACTCTTGTTTGCGTCACTGATTGCGGCAAATCATAAGCAAATGAAAAGCTTTAAATTTGTAGCCTTTCTCGTTTTGCTTTTGGGTATTCCGTGCGTGCTTGTGGTGGTTGAGCCGCACCTGTCCGCTACCGTGCTTATTTTCGCAATAGGCATTGTTCTTCTTATAGTCGGGGGACTTCAAAAGCGCTATATTATAGGCGGTGTTATAGCCGGCGTCGGCGGCGGAGCCTTGGCGATTGCCACGGGTGTTATCGGTTACGGTTCGGACCGTATAAAATATTGGCTTGACCCGTGGGCGGACGCTAAATCGAAAGGCTTTCAGACCATTCAGTCCCTTTTGGCAATAGGCTCGGGCGGAATACTGGGCAGAGGAATAGGTCAGTCAAGACAAAAATATCTGTGGTTGCCAGAACCGCACAACGATTTTATTTTTGCTATTGTCTGCGAAGAATTGGGGCTTGTGGGCGCGATTGTTATAATACTCTTTTTTTGCTTGCTTGTTTGGCGCGGTTTTACAATAGCTATGCGCGCGCAGGATAAATTCGGTTCCTTGCTTGCCTTGGGACTTACCTTTCAGGTAGGACTTCAGGCAATGCTTAATATATGGGTTGTTACCAACACAATACCAAACACGGGTATCAGCCTGCCGTTTTTCAGCTACGGCGGAACATCGCTTTTAATACTCCTTGCCGAAATGGGAATAGTTCTTTCGGTTTCAAGAGGAGCCGCAATAGAAAAATCGTAATTGGGAGTGGGAAAATGAAAATTCTCTTTGCCGGCGGCGGAACGGCAGGTCATATTAATCCGGCTCTTGCGGTTGCCGGCTACATAAAGGAACGGCATCCTGACGCCGAAATATCGTATATCGGAACTGCCGATAAGCTTGAGGCTAAGCTGGTTCCGGAAAAGGGATACGATTTCAGGACTATTGATGTTGCCGGATTTCAGCGAAAGATAACCGTAAAAAATATTGAAAAAAATATAAAGGCGGTGGGAAAGGCTTTTTCCTCATCTGCCGATTCTAAAAAAATCCTTAAGGAAATAAAACCGGATATTGTTGTGGGAACAGGCGGATTTGTAAGCGGCCCCGTTTTAAGGGAAGCGCACAAATTAGGCTTTAAAACCGCAATTCACGAGCAGAACGCTTTTCCGGGAGTTACCACAAAAATGCTTTCCCGTAAGGCGGATAGGGTAATGCTTGCAATGCCTGAGGCTGAGAAGTATTTAAAGCTCAAAAAAAAGCCCGTAATAACAGGCAATCCGGTAAGAGAAGAGCTTTTGCGTATGAGCCGCGAGGAAGCGAGGGCTAGACTGGGACTTGATAACCGTCCGCTTATACTTTCGTTCGGCGGCTCTTTGGGGGCAAGAAGAATAAACGAAGCCGTAACCGAACTGATAAAACACTGTAATGGTGAAGATAAATTTTATCATATTCACGGAACGGGCAAGTCGGGGTATTCCGCTATGACCGAGGCTTTAAAGGATATAAAGCTCTCGCCGCTTACGGATGTGCGTGAGTATATCTCCGATATGGATGTATGTATGGCGGCGGCAGACCTTGTTATATGCCGCGCGGGCGCTATAACTCTAAGCGAGCTTTCGTGTCTCGGCAAGCCGTCGATTTTAATACCGTCGCCGTATGTTGCGGAAAATCATCAGTACCACAATGCGATGACCCTTAAAAACGCGGGCGCCGCTGAGATGCTTGAGGAGAAGGACCTTACGGGAGACAGTCTTATTAAGGCGGTTTTTGACATAATAGAAAACAAACCCCTGCTTGAAAAAATGGGTGCTAACGCAAAAAAGCACGCCATTGCAGACGCAAATAAAAGAATATACGATGTTTTGATGCAATTATATACCGAGCCGTGACATTTTTACACCTTTCGCATAGTATGAACTGTGAGAAAAGTTTTTACTGCGAGAGGGTGCACATATGTCTGAAATTGTTATAAACGGCGGAAACAGGCTTTGCGGAGAACTGAGCGTTCAGGGAGCTAAAAACAGCGTGCTGCCTGTGCTTGCGGCAACCGTGCTTTGCGACGGCGAGTGTGTGATACATAACTGTCCGAAGCTTTCGGATGTTGAGACCTCGCTTAAAATACTGTCGCACCTCGGCTGTCGCTGCCGAAATGAAAACGGCACGGTAATTACAGACGGCACAAACGCCTGTAATTACGATATACCCGACACGCTTATGCGCGAGATGCGTTCCTCGGTTGTGTTTTTGGGGGCTATGATAGGCAGAACGGGCAGGGCGGTAATAAGCAGTCCGGGCGGCTGTGAGCTGGGTCCGAGACCGATAGATCTGCACCTTTCGTCACTTGAAAAAATGGGCGTTACCGTTCACGAGGAGCACGGCTATTTGAATTGTGTTGCAGAGGACGGTCTTAAAGGAGCGGAAATTACCCTTAATTTCCCGAGCG
>DKDS01000102.1:35737-37346 GCA_002451855.1 Ruminococcaceae bacterium UBA6842
TTAATTTCCCGAGCGTGGGCGCTACCGAAAATATAATTTTAGCCGCCGTAACCGCTGACGGCGAGACCGTAATTCACGGCGCCGCAAAGGAGCCTGAAATAAGCGACCTTGCGGATTTTTTGAACCGCGCGGGAGCCAGAATTAACGGCTGCGGCTCGGACACGGTGAGAATACAGGGCGTAAAGACCCTTAACGGTACCGAGCATACGATTATACCCGACCGCATAGTTGCGGCGACCTATATGGCGTGCGCCGCGATAACGGGCGGAGAATTGACACTTAAAAACGCAATGCCGCCGCATATGGCGTCGGTGCTTTGGCTTTTTAAGGAGACCGGCTGTAAGGTGAATATAAGCGGTAAATCAATAAGGCTTAAGGCACCCGAAAGGCTTTGCCGTGTACCTACCGTGCGAAGCCTTGTATATCCGGGTTTCCCAACGGACGCAGGTCCCATCGCTGCCGCGCTTTTATGCAGGGCGGACGGAACATCCGTCTTTGTAGAAAATATATTCGAAAACCGTTTCAGATATGTTGATGAGCTTAAAAGGTTCGGCGCAAAGATAAAAACAGAGGGCAAAATAGCCGTAATAGAGGGCGTAGACAGACTTTCGGCGGCAGACTGCAAAGCTACCGATTTAAGGGGAGGGGCCGCTATTGTGATAGCCGCGCTTGCGGCGGCAGGCGAATCGAGGATAAGCGAAATACATCATATCGAACGGGGATACGACGATATAACGGGAGCTCTTGCCGCATTGGGCGCACAGATAAAGAAAGAATAAACGGAGTGAAAAAGGCGTGAAAAATGAAAGAATAAACGATGAATTTACACGCAAAAGAAAGCTGCGGCAAAGAAAAATTCGCCGCCGCCGCATTAAAATATTTTTGTTCTTTTTAACCGTTATGCTTATAGCGGTTTTGGCGGTGCTTTCAGTCACGGTGTTTTTCCCGATAGAGCAAATTACCGTTTCCGGCAGTGAAAAATACACTGCCGAACAGATACTTGAAGCGGCAAACATTAAAAAGGGCGACAATCTGTTAAGGGCAAAGGCGGACGCAGGTGTTTTGAATAAAAAACTGCCGTATATAGAAAAAGTCGAAATAAGCCGCAGGCTGCCCGCAACTTTAAATATAAAGGTAAAGGACGCCGCAGAATATGCCTGCTTTAAGGCGGATGATAAATATTACGCCGTAAGCGAGAACTGGCACATTTTAAACTGTTATGACGAAGCGCCCGAGGGATGCTTGGTTATCATTGCCGACGGCGCCGAGCTCAAGGTCGGCGAGGATGTGCAGTATAAGGACAACAAAAGCGGCGGACTTATAGAAAGCATAAAGGAGCTTGCAGATAAATACAATGTAAAGCTTGACAGAATTGATGTTATGGATGAGCTTGATATTAAAATTAAGACAGAGGGAAGATTTATAGTTGAGTTCGGTACCTCAAACAGCCTTGAAAATAAATTTGCCCATCTTGAGGGTATGATAAAAAATATCGACCAATCGAAAACCGGTACTGTAAATCTCAGTATGTGGAGTGCGTCGAATACAGAGGGAAGCTTTGTTGAGGGTGCGGTTGAATAGACAATATAAGCGCTGTTTTAAAGGCTTT
>DKDS01000102.1:37396-37845 GCA_002451855.1 Ruminococcaceae bacterium UBA6842
GTGAGAATATAAAAAATTACAAATATGTAATAAAAAGTGTTGAAATTTAAAAAGATATATGTTATTATCATAATAAGTGATATTGTATAATATAGATTTTACATAAATACGGAGGAATTCAAAATGCCATTTGAAGTTGCAGAAGAACAAGAGAATGTCGTACAAATTAAGGTTGTAGGCGTAGGCGGCGGCGGCGGAAACGCCGTAAACCGTATGGTGGACGCCGGTGTAAGAGGCGTTGAATTTATCGCTGTTAATACAGATAAGGCGGCTTTGATTCAGTCTAAGGCCAACCAGAAGATACAGATAGGCGACAAGACCACGGCAGGTATGGGCGCCGGCGGAAATCCGGATAACGGTAAGGCCGCCGCGGAGGAATCCCGTGACGAGATTGCCGCGGCTATACGCAGTGCGGATATGATTTTCATTACCGCAGGTATGGGCGGCGG
>DKDS01000102.1:37875-46126 GCA_002451855.1 Ruminococcaceae bacterium UBA6842
AACAGGTGCCGCTCCTATCGTTGCAGGTATAGCTAAGGAGCTTGGCATACTTACAGTAGGTATTGTTACAAAGCCGTTTGCTTTTGAGGGCAAAAAGCGTATGACTCAGGCTGAAGCCGGAATTGCGGCTCTGCGTGAGCAGGTAGACAGCCTTGTTGTAATCCCGAACGAGCGCTTAAAGTTCGTTTCTGAGCAGAAGATAACCTTTAAAAACGCATTTGATATTGCCGACGATGTTCTCCGTCAGGGCGTTCAGAGCATTTCCGAGCTTATCAATGTTACGGCTCTCGTTAACCTTGACTTTGCCGATGTTAAGTCGATTATGGCAGACGCAGGCTACGCTCATATGGGCGTCGGTGTTGCTACCGGTCGTGATAAGGCTGAGCAGGCGGCAAGAACCGCAATCAGCAGTCCGCTTATCGAGACCTCTATGGAAAATGCCCGCGGCGTTATTATCAGCATTACAGGCTCTTCGGATATCGGTCTTGAAGAGGTTGAGCTTGCTTCCTCGATTATTTCGGATATGGCTCATCCGGACGCAACCATTATCTGGGGCGCTCAGCTTGACGATACGCTTGAGGATACTATCCGTGTAACCGTTGTTGCGACAGGTCTCGGAGACGATAAAAAGGAAGAGAAAAACAACGATTTAGCCTCTATTCTCGGTAACAGTGCCGATGATGACGAGAGCTACAGCGATGTTATTAACTTCTTCAAGAAGGATTAATCAGTATTGTTTTTTCAGTCGTCTTGCCGAAAGGCAGGACGGCTTTTTTATTAAAACTTTGTTTATTGTTTTTTAACAGCTTTTATAGTATAATAGCATAGTTAACATTAAATTTTTTATTAAGAGACCGTGTGGTCTTTGGAGGAATTTTAACGAGATGGACGCTAAAAAACCCGATTTTGAATATGCTCTCGGAATTGATATAGGCTCGACAACCGCTAAGGTCGTGTTGCGAAAGGGCGATGAAATATTGCTTGAGCGCTACGAACGCCATTTTTCACAGGTGCGTGAAAAAACGGCAGAGCTTTTGGGTCTTGTAAAGAAAATAACAGGAGACGGCTCTGTCAAGGCGGCAATTTCGGGCTCTGCCGGTCTCGGTCTTGCGGAGGCGGCGCATATACCGTTTGTTCAAGAGGTTTTTGCCACCGCGCAGGTTGTAAAGCTTAAAGAACCCGATACCTCGTGTGTTATTGAGCTTGGCGGAGAGGACGCCAAAATAATTTTCTTCGACGGCGGTATCGACGAACGAATGAACGGAACCTGTGCCGGAGGTACGGGCGCTTTTATCGACCAAATGGCAACACTCCTCAATATAACCGTTGACGAGCTTGATAAATTAAGCCTTGACGCAGGCAGGCGTTATCCCATTGCCTCAAGGTGCGGCGTTTTCGCAAAGACGGATATTCAGCCGCTTTTAAATCAGGGCGCAAGAAAAGAGGATATTGCCGCAAGCATTTATCAGGCAGTGGTAAATCAAACTATTGCAGGCTTGGCGCAGGGCAGAAAAATTGAGGGCAAGGTGCTGTTTTTGGGCGGACCGCTTTATTACTGCAAGGGTCTCGGCATACGGTTTAAGGAAACGCTTAAATTAAGCGATGAAAATGCGGTATTCCCCGATTATGCACGCTTTGCCGTTTCGCCAAGCGCGTCATATTACGCCGAACAGCAGCAGGATGTGTTTACGGCTGACGAGCTTTTAAGGCTTGTTGAAAAGGCGGCGGGATTATCTTCCGCAAAGGGCAGACTAAAGCCGCTTTTCGCAAACGAGGAAGAATATAACGAATTTAAGAACCGCCACCTGAAATCATCGGTAAAATGTGCGGATATTAATGCTTACAGCGGCAAAGCGTACCTCGGAATAGACTGTGGCTCTACTACAACAAAGCTATGTCTTTTAGACGATAAAAATGAGATACTTTATTCGTACTACGCCTCAAACAAGGGTAATCCCGTTGAGATAGTCCGTGAACAGCTGAATGAAATATACAGCCTTTGCGGCGACAGGATTGAAATTGCGGGCTCCGCCGTTACAGGCTACGGTGAGGAGCTTATTAAGCATGCCTTTTCCGTGGATATGGGATTGGTAGAGACTATTGCTCACTATACCGCCGCAAAATATTTCGAACCCGATGTTGAATTTATACTCGATATAGGCGGTCAGGACATTAAATGCTTTAAGATAAGAAACGGCGCTATCGACAGCATTATGCTTAACGAGGCGTGCTCCTCGGGATGCGGCTCTTTTCTTGAGACCTTTGCTAAGGCTATGGGTTATTCTATTGAGGATTTTGCCGCTAAGGGACTTGAGGGAAAAGCACCGGTTGACCTCGGCAGCCGCTGTACCGTGTTTATGAATTCCTCTGTTAAGCAGTCCCAAAAGGACGGCGCAACGGTAGAGGATATTTCCGCGGGTCTTTCAATAAGCGTTGTTAAAAATGCGCTTTATAAGGTTATAAGGGCGTCGTCCGCGGCGGAGCTCGGCGAAAAAATAGTGGTTCAGGGCGGAACCTTTTATAATGACGCGGTTTTGCGCGCGTTTGAAAGAGAGATAGGACATTCTGTTATCCGTCCGTCCATTGCGGGACTTATGGGTGCATACGGAGCGGCGCTTTACTCAAAGCGTACCGAAAAATCGTCGATTATAAGCCGTGAAGCGCTTAAAAGCTTCAGCCACACCTCGAAATCCGCAGTATGTAACGGATGTACAAACCATTGCAGACTTACGGTCAACTCTTTCGGAGACGGCAAGAAATTTATTTCGGGCAACCAGTGTGAAAAGGGTCTCGGTAAAACATCGGCGGAAGAACCTCTGCCTAATTTATATGAATTTAAACGGAATTATCTTACCTCACTTAAATCAGAAGAGGGAAGCAGAGGAACTGTCGGTATGCCGCTTGCGCTCGGTATGTACGAGCTTTTGCCGTTATGGCACGGTATATTTACAAGGCTCGGATTTTGCGTTAAGGTATCGCCTATGTCAACAAGGCGGATATACGAAAAGGGGCAGTTCTCAATTCCGTCAGATACGGCGTGCTATCCCGCAAAGATAATGCACGGGCATATCGAAACTCTGATTGCCGATGGGGTTGACGCAATTTTCTACCCCTGCCTTACATATAATATGGACGAAAAAATGAGCGATAATCATTACAACTGTCCTGTTGTCGCATACTACTCGGAGCTTTTAAACGGCAATGTTGAGGAGCTTTCTAAGGTTAAATTCTTATATCCGTATCTTAATATTAACAGCAAGAAAGAGCTTTCCCGTGAACTGTATTCATACTTAAGTAAATTCTACGGTGGAATTACCAAGGGTGAGGTAAAATCGGCTGTGGAATACGGTTTACATAAATATGACGCATATATGCAGGCGGTAAGGGAAGAGGGAAGCCGCGCTTTAAGCTATGCCAGAGAACACGGAAAGAAAATTATGATACTTGCGGGCCGCCCGTACCACATAGATTCGGAGATAGGTCACGGCATTGATAAGCTTGCGAATTCCCTCGGCTTTGCGGTGGTAAGCGAGGACAGTGTTTTCCGTCTGGCGGAACCTTTTACCGTAAAGGTTCTTAACCAGTGGACCTACCACGCAAGGCTGTACAGGGCGGCGCGTTATGCCGCGGAGCATAACGATACGCAGCTTGTGCAGTTAGTGTCATTCGGCTGCGGTGTTGACGCAATCACAACCGACGAGGTGCGTGAAATTCTTGAAAGCAAGGGTAAATTCTATACCCAAATTAAAATTGACGAGATAACGAATTTGGGCGCCGTTAAAATAAGGCTCCGTTCCCTTATCGGGGCGCTTGAAGAAAGGGGAGAAAAAGGTGGAAGAGCGTAAATATATTCCTTTTACCGAGGAAATGAAAAAGGAATATACCATTCTTGTTCCTAATATGCTTCCTCGCCACTTTAAAATATTTTTAAAGTTTTTTGCAAGCTACGGCTATAATATGGAGCTGCTTGAAACTACGGGACACAGGATAATAGAGACAGGTCTTAAATATGTTCATAACGACACCTGCTATCCCGCTATCCTTGTAATAGGTCAGTTTATCGACGCGCTTAAATCAGGCAAATACGATCCGCACAAGACTGCCCTTATTCTTTTTCAGACCGGCGGCGGATGCCGTGCGTCAAATTATATATTTCTTCTAAGAAAAGCGCTTGAACGGGCAGGCTACGGCTATGTGCCCGTAATCTCGCTTAACCTTGCGGGGCTTGAAAAACACCCCGGCTTTAAGCTTACACTGCCTATGCTCCACAGGCTTTTCTACGCGATTATTTACGGTGATATGCTGCTTACACTTGTAAATCAGTGTAAGCCCTATGAAATAAACAAGGGTGAGACCGAGCGCCTTGCGGATGAGCTTACCGCGCTTTTGGCGGATAAGATGCAGACAGAGGGAATATCCTTTAAAAAGGTAAAGAAAAACTGCAAAATGATGTTGGAGCGCTTTGCCGAAATACCCCGCAGAAACGAGGAAAAGGTCAAGGTGGGCGTGGTAGGCGAGATTTATGTTAAATATTCGCCGCTCGGCAACAATAATCTTGAGCAGTTTTTAATAGACGAGGGTGCGGAGGTTACTGTGCCGGGACTTCTCGATTTCTTTATGTACTGTCTTGTATCAAATCTTACAGACATATGGCTCTACGGTTTACATAAAATCAGAAAGCCGGTTCTGGATTTTGTATTTAAGTACCTGCAAAAGCAGCAAAACGAGATTATCGAGCTTATGAAGGAGGACGGTAATTTTACGCCGCCAACGCCGATAGCGCACACTATGGAGCTTATAAGAGATTTTATGGGTTTTGGAACCAAAATGGGCGAGGGATGGCTACTGCCTGCGGAAATGCTTGAACTTAACGACGAGGGCGTGCATAATATAGTTTGTACCCAACCGTTCGGCTGTCTGCCCAACCATATATGCGGAAAGGGTATGATGAAACCGCTTAAGGAAAAGAATCCCGATATGAATATAGTGGCGATTGACTATGATTCGGGGGCCTCGAAGGTAAATCAGGAAAACCGCATTAAGCTTATGCTTTCAAATGCCAGAGCCGACCTTGCGGACAAAACAAGGGAAGACGGCGTTTTAGCGGAAAAAGAAAAAAAATTTCAAAAAACACTTGACAAATAAAAATCGGTGTGATAATATAGGCACAACAAAAGAAAAACCTGTGATTAAGAAGAGTAGCTTTACTTAATGTGTTTAGAGAGCAGTTGTCGGTGGAAATACTGCGGCGGAGAGTATTGTGAATGGACTTATGAGGGCGGCACGAAAGCGAAAGCGAGTAGCGGCCGACGGGATCCGTACCCGTTATCCGAACGGCTTACATAATGAGGTGTAAGAAATGAGCGGTCGGCACAGCCGGCAACTTGGGTGGTACCGCAGGATTACAAGTCTTGTCCCATATTTTTATGGGATAAGGCTTTTTTATTTTATCGGAGGGAACAGCAATGATTTTATTAACTAAACGATGGCGTAGGCGTAATTTTTCTTAAACCAAAAAACAAAATTATTATTAAGGAGAAAATTACCATGAAAAAAATTATTGCAATATTAACAGTAGCCGTTTTGGCATTAAGCTTCGCGGGATGCGGAAAAAAGGAATCTAAAGTACTGGTTATCGGAATCAGTCAGTACGGCGAGCACGCTTCGCTTGATAACTGCCGCGAGGGCTTTTTAGAGGGACTTAAGGAAGCCGGACTTGAAGAAAACAAGGATTATAAAATTGATTATCAGAATGCTTCGTTTGACAACTCAACCGCAACACAGATAGCGCAGAACTTTTCCTCAAAAAATGTCGCTCTTATGTGCGCGATAGCAACCCCGTCGGCAACAGCTTGCTTTGCGGCGGCAGAGGATAAGGACATTCCGGTTGTATTCAACGCCATTACCGATCCCGAGGAGGCAAACCTTACAGAGGGAAATATCACCGGTGTTTCGGATAAGCTTCCCGTAGATCCTCAGCTTGAGCTTATAAGAAAAATTCAGCCCGACGCTAAAACAATAGGCATTATTTACACCACAAGCGAACCTAACTCGGTTTCCGCCATTGCCGAATACAAGGAAAAAGCCGGCAAATACGGCTTTACAATAGAGGAAATCGGCGTTGCCGATCAGGCTTCGGTTACACAGGCGGCAGATACTCTTATAAACAAAAAGGTTGACTGCATTACAAACCTTACCGATAACAATGTTGTAGGCGTGCTTCCGGCCATTCTTGAGAAGACCAACGCCGCTAAAATTCCGGTATACGGCAGTGAAATAGAACAGGTTAAAAAGGGCTGTGTTGCTTCCGCCGGTATTGATTATATCGAGCTTGGCAAAATGGCAGGCAAGCAGGCGGCTAAAATATTAAAGGGTGAGGCAAAGGCTTCGGATATGCCTTATGAAACGGTTACAGAGTACAGCACCTATGTAAATTCGGACGCCGTTTCGGCTATGGGACTTACCGTTCCTTCGGATATTTCGGAAAAAGCAATAGAGTGCAAATAATATATTCGGAGAGAAAAAATGCTTGATTTAATAATAAGCACATTAACACAGGGTTTTATATATGCGATGCTTTCATTTGGCATATATATTACCTATAAAATACTTGATTTTCCGGATTTGACAGTTGACGGCAGTTTCCCTTTGGGAGCTGCCGTGACCGCTGTTTTGCTTGTTAAGGGCGTTGATCCTTATTTGACCCTGCTTGCGGCGATTGCCGCAGGAGCGGCTGCCGGATTTATTACGGGCTTTATTCATGTAAGACTTAAGGTGCGTGACCTGCTTGCGGGCATCATCACAATGACGGCGCTTTTTTCGGTAAATCTGCAAATTGCGGGCTCCAATCTTTCCGTTGCGAGAAGTGTTGAAACGATTTTTACAGCCGCCCCCACAATGGCTCTTTTCGGTTCGCTTTCGCTTTTGGAAAGAAAGCTTATCGTATCGCTTTTAATAATGATAATATGCAAGATACTGCTTGATTTGTATTTTAAGACCAAAAACGGATTTTTGCTTAAAGCGGTAGGCGATAACAGCGCGCTTGTAACCACCTTGGCAAAGGATATGGGCAGAATGAAGATAATCGGTCTTGTTGTGTCCAACGCGCTTGTAGCGCTTTCGGGCTCTGTTGTATGCCATGAACAGCGTTCCTTTTCGGCAATGATGGGAACGGGGCAGATGGTTTTCGGTCTTGCGGCGGTTATAATAGGTACTACGCTGTTTAAAAGAATGAGCTTTGTTAAGGGAACTACTGCGGTTATAGCGGGCAGTGTTATATACAAGGCGTGCATACAGGTGGCAATAAGTCTCGGACTTCCCGCAAACCTGTTAAAGCTTATAACGGCTGTGCTTTTCCTTGCAATACTTGTGCTTGGAAATATAGAGAAAGGCTCGGTGAAAAAGAATGTTAGAGCTTAAAAATATTTCCAAAATTTATAATCCGGGTCTTGTTACAGAGATGTGCCTGTTTGATGATTTTAATTTTACCGTGAACGACGGCGAGTTTGTCTCGGTAATAGGCAGTAACGGCAGCGGAAAAACCTCAATGCTTAACATTATCTGCGGAAGTATTCCCATAAACGGCGGAGATGTTCTCATAAACGGTAAAAGCATAAACAAGAAAAAGGATTTTGAGCGTTACGCAAACATAGGCAGAGTTTATCAAAATCCTGCAATGGGCAACTGCCCGAATATGACGATACTTGAAAATATGTCGCTTGCGGATAATAAGGGTAAGCCGTTCGGTCTTTCATTTGCGCTTAATAAAAAACGGTTTGATTTTTACAAGGAACAGCTTGCCGCTTTAGGGCTTGGACTTGAAGACAAGCTTCATGTTAAAATGGGCGCGCTTTCGGGCGGACAAAGACAGGCGGTTTCGCTTTTGATGGCGACCCTGACACCGATAGACTTTCTTATTTTAGACGAGCATACGGCGGCGCTTGACCCTAAGACCGCGGAAATTATTATGGAGCTTACAAATAAGATAGTAACCGAAAAGAAGCTTACGGCAATAATGGTAACGCACAATCTGCGTTATGCGGTAGAGTACGGTTCAAGGCTTATTATGATGGATAAGGGACATATAATTCTCGATAAGCAGGGTGAGGAAAAGCAAAGCGCGTCAATAGACGATATACTTGAAATATTCAACAGAATAAGCATTGAATGCGGAAATTAAAAAAATAACGGGATACCTCAAGGTATCCTGTTATTTTTGTGTTGAAAAACCTTTTTAAGTGTGTTAGTATGT
>DKDS01000040.1:0-3849 GCA_002451855.1 Ruminococcaceae bacterium UBA6842
AAAAAAGAATGTAATAACCCGTGCCGTCGGCGCTGAGGAAAACATTGCCGTAGATACGGCGGTTTTGAAAATAGGCGAGGGCGATACGTTCCTGCTTTGCACCGACGGGCTTACCAATTATCTTGACGACGCGGATATTCTTAATTCTGTAAAAACCGTCCGTCCGTCCGAAATTCCCGAGGCACTTGTTGACAGGGCGAATAAAAACGGCGGCGGAGATAATATAACGGTTGTTGTACTTACCAGATAGAAAGGAAAAGACTTATGGATAAATTTGTAGGAAAACGCCTTGACGGCAGATACGAAATTAAAGAAATTATCGGCGTAGGCGGAATGGCGGTTGTATACAAGGCTTTCGACAATCAGGAAAACCGTGTTGTAGCCGTAAAAATTCTTAAAGAGGAATTTATCTCCAACGAGGAATTTGTGCGCCGCTTTAAAAACGAATCAAAGGCTATCGCAATGCTGTCTCACCCGAATATCGTTAAGGTTTACGATGTAAGCTTCGGCGATTTGATTCAGTATATAGTAATGGAATATATTGACGGCATTACCCTTAAAGAGTATATCGAGAGAGAGGGCAGTCTCCGCTGGAAGGACGCCGTTCATTTCACTATTCAGATACTTAAAGGTCTTCAGCACGCGCACGACAAGGGTATAGTACACCGTGATGTCAAGCCGCAAAACATAATGGTATTGCCTGACGGCACCATAAAGGTTACCGATTTCGGTATTGCCCGTTTTGCAAGGAGCGAGCAGAGAACAATAACCGATAAGGCGATAGGTTCCGTTCATTATATCAGCCCCGAGCAGGCAAGGGGAGAAAGAACCGATGAAAAGACCGATATATACTCCGTGGGCGTAATTCTTTACGAAATGCTTACGGGCAGACTGCCTTTTCAGGCGGAAAGCGCCGTTTCCGTTGCTATTATGCAGCTTCAGCGCGAGCCGCAGCTGCCTACGGAAATAAACGGTTCGATACCGCTCGGTCTTGAGCAGATAACAATGCACGCTATGCAGAAAAACCCCGAGCGCCGTTATCAGTCCGCTTCGGAAATGCTCTGCGATTTGGGAGCGTTCAGAAAGGATCCGTCCATAACCTTTGATTATTCTTATTTTGTGGACGATTCACCCACAAAATTTGTTCCCAATTCCTTTGATTACGACAGCGTCCGCATACCCGAGGAGGACGAGCCGGAGGAAACAAAGGAAAAGAACAATATGATACCGATACTTGCGGGAATTGCCGCTACTCTTGTTATTGCGATAATTGTTCTTGCGGCGATTTTTGTGCCCAAGCTTTTCTCAAAATCAAATTCCGAAATCTCCTGTCCTAAGTTTGTAGGTCAGCTTTATGATGATATTAAGGCTAACAAGGAATATACCGACAGCTTTAAGTTCGAAACCGAATGGCAGGCAAACAACGAGTTTGAATACGGTTATGTATTTGAGCAATCAAAGGCAGAGGGGCAAAAGGTTAAAAAGGGCGCTACAATAACCCTTTATATAAGCAAGGGCGAGTCTACCAAAAAGGTTCCCGATGTATACGGTCTTACCGAGTCCGCCGCGGTTTCAAAGCTTAAGGCAGAGGGCTTTAAGCCAACCGTTGAGGCTATGCCGAGCGATGATGTCGAAGAGGGCAAGGTAATCAAAACCGAGCCGCAGCGCACACAGGTAGTGGGCGAAAATCTTGATATAAAGATATATGTAAGCAGCGGAAAATCTCTTAAAAATGTAAGCGTACCGTCGGTTGTAGGTATGAAACAGGCAGACGCTGAAAAAGAGCTTAAGGAGAAAAACCTTGTCGCTTCCGTCAAGGAAAAGCTTATAACCTCGGACGATAAGTATTATCCGATAGGCTATGTTGTAAAGCAGGAGCCGGACACAGGCTCGTCCGAAATACCCGAGGGCTCTACCGTAACAATCTATGTAAGCACGGGCGTTTCGCTTGATGTTGTTGTTGATTTGCCGAGTGACTGCAAGGTTTCCAATTACTATGTGTCCCTGTGGGAAAACAACGCAAATATGGCGGCTGAAAGCAAGAAGCTTAACGCAAACGGGTTGCGCGAGTATACTTTCCAAGGTATATCTTCAAAGCAGGAGACCGTTAAGTATACGGTTAAGATTTCTACCGACCAAAAGGATTATTACAGAGTGTCGCAGATAACAGTTAATTTCAAAACCGGCAGAGTTTCTGTTGAAAGAGAATATAATGATTATACCGCGCTTGATGATACAAAGAGTAGTTCAAGCACAGGCGGAAGCTCAAGCGATAATTCGAGCAGCAGCACATCGGGTAATCAGGGCGGCACTGCCGGCGGTAATACAACAAGCAGATGACAGGAATAATCGTAAAAGCGCTTTCGGGTTTTTATTACCTGTTCGGCGGCGATGAAATTTACGAGTGCAGAGCAAAGGGGAGCTTCCGTAAGGACGGGATCTCCCCTTTGGTGGGAGACAGGGCGGTATTTGAACCGTTAGACGGCAATAAGGGCGTTGTAAACGAAATTTTACCCCGTAAAAACGCACTGACAAGACCTCCCGTAGCGAATATAGATAAGCTGTTTATTGTTTCCGCTTTTGAAAATCCCGAGCCTAACACTTACATTATAGATAAAATCACGGCAATAGCCGAATATATGGATATCGAACCGATAATCGTATTTAATAAATGCGATATGGGAGATTTTTCACACTTTGAGCGTATCTATAAAAATTCAGGCTTTAAAACGCTCACGGTCTCGGCGGTATCGGGGGACGGTCTTGACGGTATAAAAAAAGAGCTTAACGGCTGTATAAGCGCCTTTACGGGTAATTCGGGCGTCGGCAAGTCGAGTATTTTAAACGCGCTTATCGGCAGCGGTACTATCGCCACGGGTGAGGTCAGCCAAAAGCTCGGAAGAGGAAAGCACACCACCAGACATACGGAGCTTTTCCGTGTGTGCGGCGGATATGTTGCCGATACACCCGGTTTTTCTTCCTTTGATTATGACGCCGTAGATTACGGCTTTAAGGAAAATCTTATCTATTCGTTTCCCGATTTAAGCCGATTTGAAAATTGCCGCTTTACAAGCTGCACGCACACCTGCGAAAAGGGCTGCGGAATAATAAACGCGGTTGAAAACGGGAGTGCCGAAAAAACCCGCTTTGAATCATATAAGGCACTTTTTAACGAATTAAAGGATTTAAAGCCGTGGAATTGCGGCAAAAAAAAATAAATGTAACATTTTCATATTTTCCATATATACTGTTAATGTAAGGCGCAGTTAAAGGAGGAATGAATATGCGAAGACGGTGCGGTCCGAATAAGGGCGTTATTGCCATGACATTTGCCTGCGGATTGCTTATAAGCTGTTTTTGTCCTCCGCGTTGCCTTGTTGCGGTGCTTGCAATATGGGTAATTATTCTGGGCTTTTCCTACAAACGCTGTTAGTATATGTCAGGGGGAACGAATATGAAAGTGATTTTATTTAAAAGTCCTAAATTTTTAAGCGGAATTTTAAGAATGATATTCGGTATTAAAAAACAGAACATAGCATAATAAATTCGGTCGGAGACAGTTTCGCACGGGTCTCCGACCGAATTTTTGCCAAAAAAAGGTATAAATTTACCTGTATTCGGTAAAATAACCAATTTAAGAGTGTGTAATTTCGACACCTGTAATGATTTTGTAACTTTTTTATGTATTTTAATGAATATCTCTTGCAAAAAAGCTTGTGATTGTGTAAAATAGATTTAAAAGTATTTTAGGTATTTTATAATTTTTTTAAGGGATGTGCATATTAATGTCTAATCGTCTTTTTCAGGGAGTAATTCATCAGATGAAGGATGCCGTAGACCGTACCTTCG
>DKDS01000040.1:3875-4612 GCA_002451855.1 Ruminococcaceae bacterium UBA6842
TTCGGCGTTATTGATGAAAATTTCACCGTTATCGCGTGCAGTGAGCTTGGTAAGATAGGCGAATCGGTTGACACCTTTGCGGTAAGCTCGGGCGACTCCTTTGTTTTGAACGGATATACATATAGAAGTCTCGGAAGCACGCAGGGCGCAAATTATGTGGTATTTGTTGAGGGCGATGATGTTATCGCTTCAAAATATGCGGCTGTTTTGGCGGTTTCCTTTGCAAATATCAAATTTTATTATGATGAGAAATATGACCGCAGTAATTTTATAAAGAACATAATTCTTGATAACATTCTTCCGGGCGATATTTATTTAAAGGCGCGCGAGCTTTATTTCAATTCCGATGTTTCAAGAACTGTTATTCTTATCCGCGCTACCGAGACCCACGATGTTTCGGTTTATGATGTGGTTCAAAATCTTTTCCCGGACAAGTCCAAGGATTTTGTTATTAATATCAATGAGACCGACATTGCCCTTGTTAAAGAAACAATGCCGGGAATTGACTCTAAAACTATTGAAAAGCTTGCCACGACCATTGCCGACACAATATCGGGCGAATTCTATGTTCACGCTGTAATCGGTATTGGAACGAATGTTGACAATCTTAAGGACCTTGCACGTTCCTTTAAGGAGGCACAGGCGGCGCTTGAGGTCGGTAAGGTATTCGATACCGAAAAGACCATTATTTCTTATGACAATCTCGGTATCGCGAGACTTATTTATCAGCTCCCGAC
>DKDS01000040.1:4660-5520 GCA_002451855.1 Ruminococcaceae bacterium UBA6842
TGAAAGCCTCGATCAGGAGACCCTCTTTACAATCCAGCGCTTCTTTGAAAATAACCTCAATGTTTCGGAGACCTCGAGAAAGCTGTTTGTTCACCGTAACACTTTGGTTTACAGACTTGAAAAAATCAAGAAGATTACCGGTCTCGACCTTCGTGAGTTTGACCATGCAATCATATTCAAAATTGCGCTTATGGTTAATAAATATCTTAAAAGCAACCCGATTAAGTATTAATTGAAAGAGTGAAGCTTTAATCAATGGAAGAGATAATCAACGAGCGTGCCGCCGAGCAGTCCCGCCCCATAATAGAGTTCAGGGGCGTATCAAAAACCTATCCCACGGGTACGCACGCTCTCGAGGATGTAAATATACGCATAAATAACGGCGAATTTGTATTTGTTGTCGGCTCCTCGGGCGCAGGCAAAAGTACATTTATGAAGCTTATTATGCGTGAGGAAAAGGCAAATACGGGAATTATAACCGTTAACGGCTTTAACCTTACTTCAATGAAGCGGAAGCAAATACCGCTTCTTCGCCGTACTATGGGTATAGTTTTTCAGGATTTCCGCCTTATACCCACTATGAATGTTTTTCAGAATGTCGCTTTTGCAATGCATGTTGTGGGAGCCAGCGACCGCAATGTCAGAAAAGAGGTTTCAAAGGCTCTTTCAAAGGTCGGTCTCGGCAATAAGGCGCGTTCAATGCCGGCTCAGCTTTCGGGCGGTGAGCAACAGCGTGTAGGTCTCGCGAGGGCGCTTGTTAATTCACCCGACCTAATTATTGCGGACGAGCCTACCGGCAATGTAGACCCCAATATGTCATACGAAATCGTGTCTCTTTTAACCGAAATCAACAAGAGAGC
>DKDS01000103.1 GCA_002451855.1 Ruminococcaceae bacterium UBA6842
ACTTGTTGAGACTTTGCAATTCGTATTCCTGACGGGTTCGAGCGATATTGACGATGTGATACTCAACACGGGCGGCGCAATGCTTATGTACGGACTTTTAAAAATAAAGGCGGTAGGCAAGGCCGTAAACAGGCTTACCTTCGGTCTTTGGGAGGAAAACAATGGACAGGCTTAAGATTACCGCCTGCGCTAAAATCAATTTGGCTCTCTCGGTTATCGGAAGAAGACCTGACGGCTACCATGAGCTTGATACCGTAATGCAGAGTGTTGATTTAAGCGATACGGTGTATATTGAAAAGGGTGCGGAAATTAAAATTGACGGCACTCCCTTTGCACAGGAAAAAAGCATTGAATACAAGGCGGCGAAGCTGTTTTCCGAAACGGTCGAGACAGGCGGAGCTTACATAAGAACAGAAAAGCGGATACCGATTGCCGCGGGGCTCGGCGGCGGCAGCGCGGACGCCGCTGCGGTTCTTGTCGGTATGAACAGGCTTTACGGCGCAGGGCTTACCGAAAAGGAGCTTTGCTCACTGGCTGTAAAGCTCGGTGCGGATGTGCCGTTTTTAATATCGGGCGGAACGGCAAGGGCAAAGGGAATAGGCGAAAGGCTTACAAGGCTTAAGGCGATGCCTAAGATTTATTTTGTTATAATAAAGGCAGACGGAAAGCCCTCTACGGGCGAGATGTTTTCAAGGCTTGATAATACCGATTATATAAAGCCTGACATAGAAAAAACGGTCAAAGCGATAGAAAGCGGCAACACGGATATGCTTTTAAGCGCTCTTTCCAATTCGTTCGAAATACTTTGGAAAAATTCGGATATTTTAAAGACCGTTAACGCTCTCGGTGCGGACGCCGCAGGCCTTTCGGGCAGCGGACCGGCAAGATTTGCGGTGTTTAAAGAAAAGACAGCCGCAAAGAGGGCAAAGGAGATACTGTCAAGCAAAGGCATAGCCGCCTATCTTTGCGAGCCGACCGAAAAATCCTTAATAATTGAATAAAACGAAAAGCTCCCGTCAATATTCTTTACAAAAGAAATAAAGGAGCTTTTGTTATGCTTAATAAAAAAATTTCACGCCGCGCGGCGGAGCTGTCACTGCTTTTCGGACTTATGTGCGCCGTATTTCTTTCGATGGCTCATTTTGACGCCGCCTGCGACGATTTAAGAGGGAATGTTCTGCGGTTACATATAATCGCAAATTCGGACAGCGAGAAGGATCAGGCGGTTAAGCTTGCGGTAAGGGACAGAATATTAAAGGAGACCTCCGAAATATTCGCCGACGGGACAAGCCTTGCCGAGGCTGAAAGGCTTGCTTGCCAAAGCTTAGATAAAATTACCGCCTGCGCAAATTCGGTGCTTTCGGAAAACGGGTTCGGATATACCGCGTCGGCAGAGGTGGGAAACAGCTATTTTGAAACAAGGGAATACGATACATTTACGCTTCCTGCCGGTAATTACCGCTCGCTTATAGTAAGGCTCGGAAACGGAGAAGGTAAAAATTGGTGGTGCGTTATCTTCCCTGCGGTATGCTTGCCTGCGGCGGCTCCCGACGCCGAGCTTTCCGACAGCACGACCGAAACGGGGGCTATGATAGCGGAGCATCCGAAGAAATATATAGCAAAATTTAAGGCGGTTGAAATATACGAGGATTTCAAGAAATTTATTTCCCGAAAATAAAATGCTTGCATTTTGTCAAAAGATGTGTTATACTCCATATGTTATCGAGTTTGAAAGGGGTGACGACGATGAAGGAAGGTATTCATCCGCAGTATGAAAAGGTTACTATAAAATGCGCTTGCGGTGCGGAGTTCGAGACACGCTCAACTAAAAAAGATATCCGTTTGGATATTTGTTCTAAATGTCATCCGTTTTTTACCGGTAAGCAGAAGTTGGTAGACACCGGCGGCCGTGTTGACAGATTTAAAAAGCGTTTCAATATGGATTAATCATAACCTTTTACTCCGCAGTCCGTTACAGTCGGGCTGCGGATTTTTTTAATTTTGTTTTAAAGGGAGAGTGGAGCAAACGGCAGAATATGTAACGGTAACGGGAGAATCTTCCGCAGAGTACAGCGAAAAGCGTTCGCGCTTTATAGCGGTGCTCACACACTGTGAGACCGAGGAGGAGGCCGCCTGCTTTATAAACAAAATTCGCGGTGAAAACAGGGACGCCAGACACAATTGCTATGCATATTCCGTTTGCGGCGGTGCGGTAAAGCGTTTTTCGGACGACGGCGAGCCGCACGGCACCGCGGGCAAGCCGATGCTTGACATTATCGACGGTGAGGATATAAAGGATGTCTGCGCGGTGGTTACAAGGTATTTCGGCGGCGTTTTGCTCGGCACGGGCGGACTTGTACGGGCATATTCGAAAGCTCTCAAGGACGCGCTCTCGGCGGCAAAGAGGGCTGTAATGCTGCCTTGTACGGTTTTTTCCTGCACCTGCTCATATGCTGAAACGGAAAGCCTGAACCGATTGATAAGGGCAAACGGAGGCACGGTGACGGACAGTAAGTACGGGGAGTTTGTGGATATTTGCTTCTTTTTGCCCGATGATAAAAAGGACGGCTTTCTTAAAAGTCTTCGTGAGGATTTTTGCGCAAGGCTTACCGCAGCCGAAATAGGACAAAAAAGCATTGCGGCAGAGGTTGGTGCAGAAATATGAAAAGGATATTCGGAAATACAGTAAAGGTATTCCTTACAGCGGCGGCGGTGCTTATTGCCGCGGCGATTTTAATAAATTTTTACATTGTAAGAAAAACAAAGAGCGGTATTTCGGGAACCGAGGATTTAAAAACGGACAATGCCGACTGTATACTTATTTTAGGTGCGGGGGTGAAGAACGGAAAGCCTACCCCGATGCTTCGTGACAGACTGCTTACGGGAATTGAGCTTTACGAAAAGGGAGCGGCGAAAAAAATAATTATGAGCGGCGACCACGGCAGCTCCGATTATGACGAAGTAAATATAATGAGACTGTTTGCTGTGGAAAGAGGTATCCCCGAAGAGGATATATTTATGGACCACGCAGGATTTTCAACCTATGACAGCGTGTACCGCGCAAAAAAGGTGTTCGAGGCGAATAATATTATAATCGTCAGCCAGAAATACCACCTTTACAGAGCATTATATATTTCCGAAAAGCTCGGAGTTAAGGCGTGCGGAGTGTCCGCAAACCTAAATAAATACGGCGGTCAGCTTAAAAGAGAAATAAGGGAAATTCTTGCAAGAGATAAGGACTTTTTTAAGTGCGTAACAAAGCCTGAGCCTGCGTTTTTGGGCGATAAAATCCCCGTTTCGGGCGACGGAAGAGCGACAAAAGACGGATTTTAACAGAAAATTTAAAAAAATAGAGGTTTTCGTGCATTTTTGTATAATATAATAATTGAGAGGGATGAACGGAGGGGGAAATATGAATCCGAGAGAAGTAAGCGAAAACAACGAAAGGCTTATTTTATGTGAAAGAGCGGCGTTTTGTACAGAGACTAAGGGCCGCCGTGTGTATGAGGACGAGAGCGAGCTTCGTACCTGCTATCAGCGCGACCGCGACAGAATAATACACTGCAAGGCATTCAGACGCTTAAAGCATAAAACACAGGTATTTCTTTCCCCCGAATCGGACCATTACAGAACAAGGCTTACCCATACGCTTGAGGTGGCCCAGATAGCGAGAACCATAGCGAGAGCGTTAAGACTTAACGAGGATCTCACCGAAGCCGTAGCTTTAGGGCACGATTTGGGGCATACTCCGTTCGGTCACGCGGGCGAAAGGGCGCTGCAAGAGCTTACAAATGTGGGCTTTACGCATTATGAGCAGAGCGTCAGGGTATGCGATAAGCTTGAAAAGGACGGAAAGGGTCTTAACCTTACCTTCGAGGTGCTTGACGGAATACTCCATCACACCTGCGGCAAGGAAGCACATACGCTTGAGGGCAGAATAGTCCGCACGGCGGACAGGGTTGCGTACATAAATCACGATATAGACGACGCTGTAAGAGCAGGGGTAATATCGGAAAGCGATATACCGAGCGATATAGTAAAGGCTTTAGGCTCCACGAAAAGTCAGCGGATAAACACCCTTGTGACCTCCATTGTAAAGAACAGTAAGGACACTGTTATGATGGACAGCGAAACCGAAAGGTATTATGACGAGCTGCATGAATTTCTTTTTGAGAGCGTTTATAAAAATCCCGTCGCAAAATCCGAGGAAACAAAGGTCAAGGGCATAGTAGAGGGATTGTTCGTATATTACAATAAAAATCCCGATAAAATGTCTCCGGAGTATCTGAGGATTGCCGAAAGAGAGGGCAAAGAGCGCGCTATCACTGATTATATAGCCGGAATGACCGACCACTACGCCGTGACGGCGTATTCGGATATTTACATACCGAAAGCGTGGTCTATTTAGTTTGAAAAGGGGGCGGTTTTATGATACCTGAGGATATAATAAACGAAATAAAGTACAGAAATGACATTGAAACCGCCGTTTCACAGTATGTGAATTTAAAAAGACGGGGTAAAAATTTGGTGGGTCTTTGTCCGTTCCACAGCGAAAAAACACCGTCATTTACGGTCTACCCCGAAAACGGTTCGTTTTACTGCTTCGGCTGCGGCGCCGGCGGCGATGTTTTCACTTTTACGGGACTTATTGAAAATCTTGATTATATAGAATCGGTAAAGCTTTTGGCAGAGCGTTCGGGCGTTGCGCTGCCGCAGGACGGATACGACGATTCTATGCAAAAGCTTAAAAATACTATTTATGATATAAACCGTGATACGGCAAGGTTCTTCCATTCATATTTGATGTCGGCGGACGGTAAATGGGCGCTTGATTATTTGTACGGCAGAGGACTTACGCTAAAAACAATAAAGCATTTCGGACTCGGCGCCGCGCCCGACAGCTGGGACGCGCTCATTAAGCATTTAAAGTCGAAGGGCTACCGTGAGAGTGATATGATTGCCGCAAATGTGGTCGGCAAAAGTCAGAGAGGAAGCCTTTACGACCGTTTCAGAAAACGGGTAATGTTCCCCATTATTAATATAAGGGGAAATATAATCGCTTTCAGCGGCAGGGCAATGCCCGGTGAGGACAAGCAGGGCGGAAAATATGTAAACACGGCGGATACGCCCGTTTATAAAAAAAGCGCAAATCTTTTCGGAATGAATTTTGCCAAAAATGCCTGTGCGGAACGGGTGATACTGGTTGAGGGGAATATGGATGTTATTTCGCTTCATCAGGCAGGGTTTACAAATACCGTAGCTCCGCTCGGTACCGCTTTTACAACGGAGCAGGCGAACCTGCTTGCCCGTTATACAAAGGAAATAGTGCTTATGCTTGACGCGGACGCAGCAGGGCAAAAGGCAATCAAACGGGCAACGGAGCTTTTACAGAATACCGGACTTTCGGTAAGGGTTGTGGTAATCCCCGACGGCAAGGACCCCGACGAATATATAAAAAAGAACGGGGCGGACAGATTTTCGGCGCTTTTAAGCGGAGCTGTAAGCGATATGGAATACAAGCTTCTTACCGCGGCGGCAGGCATAGACCTCGCGAGCGACGACGGACGGCTTAAATATCTTGCGGCGGCGGCGGAAATAATTGCCGAGGACGAGGATATAATGGCAAGGGATGTCTACATCGGGAAAATGTGCGAAAAATACGGCGTTTCAAGAACCGCGCTTACCGCAAAGGTTGAGGAAATACGCAGAAAAAACCGCCGTATTAAAAAGCAAAAGGAAATTACCGATATAATAAGACCGAAATTCACAAAGGACGATATAAATCCCGAGCGCAGAAGCTCTCCTAAAGGAACTGCGGCGGAGGAAACGCTTATTGCGGTGCTTTTAAAGCACCCCGACCTATACAAAAAGGCGAAGTCGGAGCTTCCGCCCGAAAAAATGATAACCTCGCTTAATCGGCGCATTTACGAAATAATAATAGAGGCACTGGACAGCGGAAGGTCGCTTGATATATCGCTTTTCGCGCAAAGGCTTATTCCGGCGGAAATAGGGTATCTCGTGGCGCTTCAGAACGGCGATAAGGCAGATAAAAATGCGGAAATTGTATTAAGAGATTGCATAAGGGTAATATTAGAAGAGGATATTATTTCCGCAGGCGGTCAAAAGGACGCCACTGTCGAGGACTGGGCGGAAAACCTTAAAAATATAATCGACATCAAAGCGAAAGGAAAAACATAAATGGAACAGAACAGCAAAATAAAGGAAAAAGAAGTTAAAAACATTCAAAACCCCGCAGAGGAATATGACCCCGAGGAGGAAAAGGATATAACAATAGACGATATTGAAAACGCTCCCGATAATCCGGAGGAGCTTTTCTCGGAGCCTCCCACGCTTGATATTGATTTTGACGAAGAGCCTACCGATGATGAATTAAAGCTTGAGGAAATGGATATTGACGCACTTAACGACGATTTAAGTATGGACAATATGAACCTCGACGACCCCGTAAAGATTTATCTCCGTGAAATAGGCAGAGTTCCGCTTTTGTCCTCCGACGAGGAAATAGAGCTTGCGGTCAAGATATCCGAGGGAGACGAATACGCAAAGCAGCGTCTTACCGAGGCTAACCTCCGACTTGTTGTAAGCATTGCCAAGAAGTATGTGGGCAGGGGAATGTATTTCCTTGACCTTATACAGGAGGGAAATGTGGGTCTTATAAAGGCGGTTGACAAGTTTGACTATAAAAAAGGCTTTAAATTTTCAACCTATGCCACATGGTGGATAAGGCAGGCAATAACAAGAGCCATTGCGGATCAGGCAAGAACGATAAGAATACCCGTTCATATGGTTGAGACCATAAACAGGCTCAAAAAGGTCCAAAGCCAGCTTTTGCACGAAAACGGCGTGGAGCCGAGTGAGGAGCTTATCGCCGAAAAAATGGATTTGCCCGTTGAGCGTGTGCGTGAGATAATGCGTGTGGCGCAGGAGCCTGTTTCCATGGAAACGCCGATAGGACCCGAGGAGGATTCCCGTCTTATGGACTTTATAAGGGATG
>DKDS01000057.1:0-3628 GCA_002451855.1 Ruminococcaceae bacterium UBA6842
CCAACGAGCCGCCCTCGTTCCAAGCCCGTTTCTGCGAAACCTATTCCAATTTTGACGAGCGGCACTGAAATGCGTGATAATGTTATAATAATAGGCGGCGGCGCTTCGGGGCTTTGCGCGGCGATTAGCTTAAAAAAGCTTGATTCGTCACTTTCGGTAAGGGTGCTTGAAGCCTTGCCGAGAGTAGGTAAAAAGCTTGCCGCAACGGGGAACGGCCGCTGTAATATAATAAACAAAAAAATACTGCCTGAACGTTATCACGGCAGACATCCCGAATTTTGCGTTTATGCGCTCGGCAGGTATGACAATGCGGTTTGCGAAAAATTCTTTTCCGAGATAGGCGTGCCATTTGTTTACGAGGGGGATAAGGGCTATCCCGCTTCTCTTCAGGCGGCGTCTGTTGTGGATTGTCTGCGTTTTGCGGCAGAGGATCTCGGCGTTACGGTATGCACCGAAACCAAGGTTACGAACATTCAGGTTATGGGCGGCGGATACAAGGTTATAGCAGGCAATATGAGCTTTCAGGCGGAAAATGTTATTGCGGCCGCAGGCTTACTTTCGGGCGGAGATAAGCTCGGAAATGACGGCAGTGTGCTTAAAATACTTAAAAACGCCGGATTTAAAACGGTGGCAATGCGCCCTGCCATAGTACAGCTTAAAACCGAGACAGATGTGGTCAAACAGCTTAAGGGAATAAAGGTTGACGCAAGGGTACGGCTTTTAAAGGGTAAGGAGACGGTGCGGGAAGAATACGGCGAAGTGCTTTTCTGCGACTACGGTCTTTCGGGACCCCCCATACTTCAACTTTCGGGAGCGGCAGACGGGCAGTGCAATATGTCGGTCGTGCTTGATTTAATGCCCGAAAAAAGCGCCGATATACTTGCGGGAGAGCTTGAAAACCGTGCGATGGCACTAAAAAACAGAACGCTTGACGAATTTTTTACGGGTATGCTCAATAAGCGCTTGGGGCAGGTTATTGTAAAGCTTGCGGGGCGGAAACTTAACGAAAAAACCGCCGATTTAAGCGCTTCCGATGTAAAAAAACTTGCAGGGCTTATTAAGGCGATGACCTTTACCGTAACGGGAAACACAGGCTTTATAAACTCACAGGTAACAGCCGGAGGACTTGATACCGACGGCTTTGATGAAAAAACAATGATGAGCCGTGAAAATAAGGGTCTATACGCGATAGGCGAGATACTTGATATTGACGGCGATTGCGGCGGCTTTAATTTAAGGTGGGCGTGGTCAAGCGCTATGTGCGCCGCGGAAAATATTGCAAAAAGGAACAAAAATGCTGCTGATAAATAATGTTGCCCTGCCGCTTGATACCGATTTTTCATCGCTTAAAAGCGCCGCGGCAAAGGAGCTTAAAACAGATATAAAAAACATAATGTCGGCGTCGCTTTACAGGAAATCCGTGGACGCGAGACATAAAAACAATGTGCATTTCTGTTGCTCGCTTTTAACAGAGGTTAAAAACGAAAATGCCGTACTCAAAAAGGCAAAAAATGCCTCGGTATTCGTAAATAAACCTTATATCTGGGAAAAAATCTATAAATATAACGGTGAAAGACCTATTGTCGCGGGTTTCGGTCCGGCAGGTATGTTTGCGGCGCTCACCCTTGCCCGTGCGGGGCTTAAACCAATTGTTATAGAACGGGGCAGCGACGCCGACAGGCGCACAGAGCAGGTAAAGGAATTTTTTGAGGGCGGCAGGCTCGACACCGAATCAAATGTACAGTTCGGCGAGGGCGGAGCCGGAACCTTTTCGGACGGAAAACTTAACACGGGCATTAAGGACTACCGTTGTCGGGCGGTGCTTGAAGCCTTTGTAAAGCACGGAGCACCGCAGGATATTCTGACCGACGCAAAGCCGCATATCGGTACGGATATACTTGTTAATGTTGTTAAAAGCATAAGAAAAGAGATAACTGATTTAGGCGGCGAGGTGCGTTTTAACAAAAGGCTTGAGGGGCTGACACAGAAAAACGGAGCTCTTAAAAGCATTACGGTTTCGGGCGAGGAGATGCCCTGCGGAAGTCTTATAATCGCAACCGGACATTCGGCGAGGGATACCTTTTCAATGCTTAGGGACAGCAATATAGTCCTTATAAAAAAGCCTTTTTCAATGGGCGTCAGAATAGAACATCTGCAAAGCGATATAAACCGTGCGTTATACGGCGAATTCGCAGATGATAAAGCGCTCGGAGCCGCTGATTATAAGCTTGCCGTTCATCTTCCGAACGGCAGGGGTGTGTATACATTCTGTATGTGTCCGGGCGGCGAGGTAATTAACGCTTCAAGCGAGCCCTGTGGGATTGCGGTGAACGGTATGAGTAACAGCAGACGTGACGGAACAAACGCCAACAGCGCGGTGCTTGTAAGCATTGAACCGAGCGATTTGCCGGGCGACGATGTGCTTGCGGGCTGTATACTGCAAAGAAAAACGGAGCAGGCGGCGTTTGCCGCCGCAAACGGTAAGGTTCCCGTAAGCACAGTGGGTGGCTTTGTATTCGGAAAGCCGACTGAAATTGCAAGGGTTAAGCCGACAGTAAAACCCGATTATTCATATGCGGACCTTGAAAGTATTTTCCCTGCGTTTATAACAGAAGGTCTTAAATCGGGTATTAAACTGTTCGACCGCAAAATAAAAGGCTTTGCGGACTATTCCGCCGTGCTTACGGCGCCGGAGACCAGAAGTTCCTCTCCGGTACGGATAGTAAGAGGGGAAGACGGTCGGTGCCAAGGCTTTTGCGGAATTTATCCCTGCGGAGAGGGAGCAGGCTACGCCGGCGGTATTATGTCCGCCGCAACCGACGGTATAAAAACCGCCGAAAAGCTTATGGAAGCAATAAAAAAAGCTTAAGCCAACAAAAATTGGCTTAAGCTTTTTTATTTTTCGGGTTTTGTAAGCAGTTCTATTATTTCCGAATAAATATTACTGTTATTAAGAAAACGGTCTTTAATGTAAAGCGCCTGTTCTTCGTCGGCAACCAAAAGCTTTACGCTTATAAATGGTTTTCCGTGGTCAGTGGCGGAGCAGGTTATATAGGTCTTGCCGTCCTCGTGTGATATTTCGGTAATGCTTTCCTTTGCGTTTCTGAAACGGGACACCATTTTAAGCGCCGCCCTGTACGCTCTTTCCTTTACCGCAATGGGAAGAGAGGTTTTAAGCGTATCGGCAATCTGGCGGCCTGCGTCGGTTACGGTGTAAGTGTCATCACTGCTGTCCGCGGATTTCAGATGGCCGCTTTTACAAAGCGCGTCAATTGCGTCGTTTACCTCAAAGCAGTTGGCTATACCCTCGTAATGGAGGGTATCCGCAAGCATTCTGCCGGGAATCGGAAAATTGATAGACGAAAAAATATAACAAACAAGTATTTTTATTTCAGCCGTGTTAAATAAACCGCCGACTTCGGAAACTCCGGCGGAAACAGCGTCCTTTTCCAAGCTAAAACTCCTTTTCTTAAGTTATCTTGTCTAACCATTATAAGGTCAATTTTTATTTTTGTCAATGTCATAATCGTCAAGGAAATTATGCCTTACGCCGTTCTGCTTGTAGGCGATAACCGTATCAATATTAACATTTTCAACGCTTTTGAAGATGCATTTTTCAACATCGGGG
>DKDS01000057.1:3713-5140 GCA_002451855.1 Ruminococcaceae bacterium UBA6842
GTTGTTGCAGGTGGTGCAGGTGTCAGTAAATTTGCAGGCGCACTGAATAAAGTGCAGACCGTTAAAGTCGCGCCACGCCTTTATATCGTCCTCACGGATAAAATAAAGCGGTCTTATAAGCTCCATACCCTCAAAATTTGTGCTGTGAAGCTTGGGCATCATAGTTTGTATCTGCGCGCCGTGAAGCATACCCATAAGTATTGTTTCTATCACATCGTCATAATGATGGCCGAGCGCTATTTTGTTACAGCCGAGACTTTTCGCAAAGCTGTAAAGATAACCCCTTCTCATACGGGCGCAGAGGTAACAGGGAGATTTTTCTACCGTATAAACCGACTCGAATATGTTAGATTCGAAAATCTTTATCGGTATTTTAAGCATCTTTGCGTTTTGCTCTATTATATTACGGTTTTCGGCATTGTAGCCGGGGTCCATAACGATATATTCAACATCAAAATTCACGGGGCTGTGAAGCTTCAGCTCTTGAAAAAGCTTTGCCATAAGAAAGGAATCCTTGCCGCCCGATATGCAAACCGCGATTTTGTCTCCCTCGTTTACAAGTCGGTAGGTTTTAAGCGCCTTTATAAATTTGCCGAAAATATTTTTTTTGAATTTTTTGTGCAGACTTCTTTCGGCATTTTGGCAAACCGTATCGGCGTTTTGCCGATTCATTTCATATCTTAACCACGATATGTAGCCGTCCTTAAGGCTGTATGCTTTTATACCCTTTTCGCAAAGGCTTTTCGCTATGTCAAGGCTTACAACGCCCCTTGCGCAATATATAACCGCCGATTTGGAATTTGACTCTGCGTGGCGGTCTTCAATTTCTTCGGGAGCTATGCTTACGGAATCGGGAATATAGCCGTAGCCCCGCTCAAGGCTGTCTCTTATATCGTAAAGCACATAGCTGTCCTTATTAAGCTTTTGCAGTTCTTCTACTGTAATTTCCATTTTTTCATTCCTTGTATTTTAGGTTGTCTGTTTGCCAATTTTCTAAAACGGAAAGCATGTCCCGTGCGACGGCTTTTGCTCCGTCAAGGTCGTGCTCAAGATAATTTCCGCATTCTTTCCGTTTGCTTCCGGGTATTTCGCCCGTGAAATCGGCAATAAACCCAAAACAGCTTTTAACAAGCTCTATTGCTTCCATGCCTGATACCGAATCGCGCAATATCATATAAAAGCCTGTGCGGCAGCCCATAGGGCCCACATAAATCACACTGTCCGAATACCTGCTGTTTCGTACAAAAGTGGCAAACAAATGCTCAAATGTATGCAGCGCGCCGTTTGACAGGTAATCGCCGCCGTTCGGCTTTTTCATACGGATGTCGTAGGTTACGGCGTCGCCGTCTATACGGGAAATATACATTCCCTTTTCAAGCTTATCGTGGTCAACGGTAAAGCTGGCAATTTTTTTCATAGGAACACCC
>DKDS01000010.1:0-10643 GCA_002451855.1 Ruminococcaceae bacterium UBA6842
GGAGCGTTTCACTGACAGCAATGTTTGGATTTCCATCATGTACCGCAACTCAATTAGGCGTAGTCTCAAATCATGACGCGTATGCGGCGACGCAGGCTATTATATGGGAATACATTATCGGGGAACGCACTGACCCGAGCCAACCTATGGGTAAGAGAGGAGAAGGAATTAAAGGCACGCCTGCTGAAACGGCATATTGGAATATTCTATCTAAAATAAAAGAATATCAATCTGACAACAGGTATACGGCAACAGCCGAAACCAATGCGGAGCTGTTTGTTCTTACCTCGGCGTCCGCTTCTACGGAGCAGGGACTTTTGTATTATACCGGAAAGCCTCCTGAATATGTTGAAAGCAAAGGTTCCATCGCAGTATACAAAACCGGAAGTGACGCAAGAAAACTTGCCGGCGCATATTTTAAGGTTACTAATGTGGCAGACAAAAATCAGACATACGCCCTTGGCCCGACAAACGCTGACGGATATGCCTCGTTAGGAGAAATTGTGTATGGAACTTATGAGGTGGTTGAAATAGTCTTCCCAAACGGATATTATGCGGGAGATTACCCTACAAGCTGGACGGTTGTTTTGGATGGCTCTGCTCCAAACGGCACAGTAGTAATAAATGCCGTTAACGAGCAGATTCCTGGGAACTGCAAAATTATTAAGACCAGTGAAGACGGTCAGGTTGACGGCATCAATTTTACTGTTACCGGTAACGGAATAAATAAAACCGTAACTACCGTAAACGGCGGTCAGATTATCGTTGAAGGTCTAAAGCCCGGCGTCTATACCGTAACCGAAGAAGTCATTGATAAATATGAACCGCAGGACAGTCGGAAAGTAACGGTTGTAAGCGGACAAACCGCAACCGTAGATTTTTCCAACTCCTTAAAACGCGGCTCGCTTACGATAACCAAGACCTCGGAAGACGGGCTTGCGGAAGGAATGCGGTTCAGACTCACAGGTATTTCCTATTCGGGTATTGAGGTGGATGAATATGCTGTCACCAACGCAAACGGCATTGCTGCTTTTAACGATATTCTGATTGGCAAAAACTACACGCTTTCCGAGGTAGATACCCCCTCCCGTTATGTAATTCCCGAAACTCAAAATGTAGCTGTTGAATGGAACACCGTAACAGGCACATCGGTAAAAAACATTCTTAAAAAATGGCGCGCCGAAATATATAAATCAGACAGCTATTTTTCCGATTTGGGCGAAGCGGCTTACGGGAAAGCTCAGGGTGACGCTACCTTGAAAGGCGCGGTTTACGGATTGTATGCGAACGGGATACTCGCTGACACATACACCACAGATAAAAACGGGTACTTTTCAACCAAATGTTATCCTTGTGCTGTAAACGGCAAAGACGCGGAGTATTATCTGCAGGAAATAAGCAGCAGTAAAGGATACTTGCTTGACTCTACCAAATATTATATTGATACGGCAAGCGGAAATTTTACCGCGGAATACAATACCGAATATGTCAATGTGTATGAGACTGTTATCAGCGGCAAAATCACAATTATTAAACACTCCGACGACGGCTCAACACAAATTGAAAGCCCCGAAGAAAACGCGGTGTTTGAGGTTTATCTGAGGAGTGCAGGTTCTTACGGTAATGCAAGACAAACCGAAAGAGCATTGCTTATAACCGACGAGTACGGCTTTGCCGAGACTCCCGATTATCTGCCTTACGGCGTATATGTCGTAAAGCAGATTAAGGGGCTTGAGGGCAAAGAACTTATACCTGCTTTTACTGTAAACATAAATGAGAACGGTAAAATCTACCGTTACCTGATCAACAACGCCGCTGTAAGGGCAAAAATCGAAATCGTTAAGAAAGATAAGGAAACCGGAAAGATCATTCCTGTTGCCAGTATAGGCTTTAAGGTTCGTAATACCGATACGGGAGAATATGTAATTCAACATATCAACTATCCTGTCCCTATGGATATTGAGATTTACTACACCAATGACAGCGGTAAACTGATGCTGCCTTACGATATTCCATACGGCAATTACGAAATCATTGAACAGAATACCTGCTACGGATATGTGCTTGACGGCACTCCCGTTCCCTTTAAGGTGGACGGCTCTGCCGATATCGTGACTGTTATTAAATCCAATATGGCACAGAAAGGCAAGGTAATCATTACGAAGACGGGTGAAGTATTCTCGTCCGTAACCGTAAAAGACGGTATTTATAGGCCTGTTTATGAGGTTAAAGGTTTGCAGGGCGCGGTTTATGAAATTATCGCCCTTGAAGATATTATCACTCCTGACGGCACGGTTCGCTGTACCAAGGGACAGATTGTAGATACCGTTACCACAGGCAAAGACGGTACGGCAACCTCTAAGCCTTTATATCTCGGCAAATATCGGTGCAAAGAAATTACCGCGCCGCACGGTATGGTAATTAACAAAACGCCTGTTGATATTGAGCTTGTTTATGCCGGCGAGCTTATAGAAATCACAAGCACCTCAGCGTCGTTTGTAAACGAGCGTCAGAAAATCAAGGTTGAGCTTAAAAAGGCGATGGAAAATGACGATATATTTAACATCGGCTCGAACGGTGAAATTACCAATGTAAAGTTCGGCTTGTACGCGAATAAGGATATGATTGCCGCCGACGGCAAAATTATTCCGAAGGACGCTTTGCTTGAAACCGCTTATTGCGGCAAGGACGGTAATATTATTTTTGTTACCGATTTACCCGTAGGTGCAAGCGTGTATGTAAAAGAAATCTGCACCGACCGTCACTATATATTGACCGAAGATGGTTTTCAGGTTGATTTTGATTACGCGGGTCAGGAAACAAAAACCGTTCATATAACCGTAAACAACGGTGCCGAGATTAAAAATGAAATATTGCGCGGCTCGGTACTCGGCAAAAAGATTGATGAGGATGGCTTTGCTATCTGCGGTGCTCTGTTCGGTTTATTCCGTGCGGATGAAAAAGAGTTTACAGGAGAAACTGCTATCCTTACCTGTAAATCAAATGAGGACGGCATATTCTTTTTTGAGAATGTTCCTTACGGGAAATACATTGTTCGTGAAATTAAGGCGGCACCTGCTTTTATACTCAATGAAAGCAATTACGGTGTTGTGATTGACGAAAAAGAAAAAACGGTTGAACTTGTTATTGAGAACAAGTTTAAGGTCGGTTCTGTAAAGACCGTCAAGGTAGATAAGGATTATCCGGAAAACACTCTGTCCGGCGCGGCATTTGAGATTTATTCCGATGTTGACGGCAATAAAGAATTTGATGCAGAAATTGATCGTCTTGTCGGTGAAATGGCAGAGGGAGAGAACGGTTTTTATACTATGGAAAATCTCCGCTACGGCGGATACTTCCTTTATGAAAAAACCGCCCCCGAGGGTTTTCTCCGTGACGACGGATATTACTATTTTGAAATTCGCGAAAACGGTGTTGCGGTCACTGTCGAAAACGAGGCGGGTGTCGGTTTTGTCAATGAGACAAAGAAAGGAAATGTAAAGATTATTAAGAAGGAGAGTGATTCGGGCGAGCTTCTTTCCGGCGTTGAATTCGGTCTTTACGATTCCCAAGGCAAAGAAATCGCCAAAGGCATTACCGACGATAACGGCGAGATTTTATTTGAGAATATCCGTCTCGGGAAATATGAACTGAAGGAGCTTACTCAAAAAGACGGTTATTACAAGAATGAGGATATTATCCCGGTGGAAATTACCGAGCACGGAAAAACACTCGTTTTTGAAGTAACCAATAAGAAGATTCCGCCTGAGCCTGAAAGCCCTAAGACCGGGGACAAAACACATATGTCGGTATTATTTATAACCGTATTATTATCGGCAGCCACATCAGGCATTTTACAAATAAAATTAAGAAAGAGGAGTTAAAAATGACAAATTATTATTTATCGGTTTCAGATTATTCGGAGATAAGATTTTTAATAGGAGATTTAGGAGAAAAGGAAGACGCGGACAGGATGTTAGCGGAAAGAGGACTCTTGACCGAAAAGGGCAATGCGGCTGTATCCGCTGTTTCAGAGCTGAATAACAAGCTTACCGGCTATCTTTTGCATAGACTTGCTTCAAAGCTTCGGCAACGCAAAAACGGTTTTGAACCGATTAAAAATACATACTTAAAAATGTATTCGGAAAAGGATTATACCGGAATGTATTTGCTTACCGTATTTATTTACGGTTTTGTGGGTTGGCGGACGCCGCTTGACTTAAATATTCTTTCTTCGCACAGAGAGCTTTTAAAGGCTTATTTCGGCGAGTTTATAAAAACACTTAAAAATTTTGAATCGGAACGGAGCACAGAATATGAGGAAGAAAACGAATAGGCTTTTAAAGGCTTTAAGTGTAATCTGTGTTGTCCTTTTAATGATGTCGTTACTGTCGTTTAGCGTGTTCGCCGCAGGTGAAGATATATTCACATTGGGCGACAATATTATCCGTGATATATATAACCATATTGCCGGAATATCTACGGTGCTGGCGGCGCTTATGTCCGCAATAGCGGTCATAACTGTTAAGCTGAGCGGCTCACAGCAAAAATCAGATTCGGGATGGGCGTGGCTTAAAAGAATATGGGCGGCGTGGGCGGTTATTAACGGCATAGGTGCGTTCATTGCTTACATTCAACCGTTATTTGCCGGTTATAACCGTTTGCCGTGAGGTTTTTAGGCTATGATTAACCTTATATTAAAGGATCTTGTGCTGTGGCTTTTCGGATTGTTCCTCGATTTAATGAATTATTGTGCCGACGCGCTGTTGGGGCTTATGAATACGGATCTATCCTACTTTGAAAGCAATGTACCTATTTTAGTAAAGCTTTACGGCGTATTCGTTGCAATCGGTTGGGGATTTTTAATAGGCAACTGTGCCTTTCAGTGCCTAAAAGCTATGTTTGCGGGACTCGGCTTTGAAACCGAGTCGCCCGCTATACTGCTTGCGCGCACATTTCTGTTCGGATTTATCCTTATTATGTCCAAACAAATTTGTGAAATCGGATTGTCGATAGGCAAGACGCTGATGGAGCTGATTGGTTTGCCCGAAAAGGCAAGCATAACCTTCCCCGACGACAGTATGTTTCCCGATCTTACGAGTTCTTGGCTTTTAATAGTTATAATAGGCTTTTTAATAGGTTCACAGCTTATAAAGCTGTTTTTTGAAATCGGCGAGCGATATGCCCTGGTCGCAATATTAACCCTTTTCAGCCCTGTAGCCTTTGCGATGGGCGGCAGCCGTTCCACAAAGGATATATGCTCGGGTTTTGTGCGTACTTATGCCTCAATGATACTTCTGCTTGTTTCGAATGTTTTGTTTTTGAAGCTTATTTATTCCGCGTTATCATCAATGCCGGACGGCATTATGATTTTACCTTGGACAGTGCTTATTGTAGGAATTGCGAGAGTAGCACGGAAGGCTGACAATCTGCTTGCCAAAATAGGGCTTAACCCCTCGTTTACCGGAGATCCGTTAGGAAAAGGAACGGGCAGGGCAGTAGCGTTTATGGCAGCGCGAAGCATTTTAAACTCGGCAACGCATTCGGCAGTACGGCAGGGCGTGCATACTTCCGGCAAAGAAAAATCCGAATTTAAGGCGAACAGTACGGGGAATCGTACAAGCAGAAGCGGTAATGCTTATACTTGCAACACGGCAAGCAACAACAGCACGAACGGCAGCCAAGCAAACAGCAGAAATACGGCGAATAATAACAATCAGACAAATGCGTCGGTTATCGGCGGCAGCAATATAAGACATTCCGGTAATACGGGTGTTAATACTGCCTTCAAAAGCAGTTACGGCATAAATAGTTCTGACTTTGGCAGAACCGCCGTGACCGGAATAAATACAAATCGCTTCGGTGCGGGGAAAGTATCGGGGCAGAAAGGAGAAACAAGGCTTGAAAATAAAGGCACGGCAATTCGCAAAAATGCTGCGAACAGTACCCAAAATACGGCGTCGGTCGGCAGAAAGAAAAATAATCCGAGCGCTCAAAGACCGGGCAATAAGTATGCGGACGGAAAACAATTCGGAACGCAAAAGCTCAGAAATAAGGCGTGGAAGCCGGATAAGAGCTTTAGTCATAATCCTGCCGGAAAACGGTTCGGACAGACAAATACACCGCCGAACACAAAGCCGAAAAAGGCGGTAGAAAATGAGCCGAAACAATAATTCTTTGGCGTTTGCCCTGCAGAACGCGCAGGCAATAAGAAAAATATTGCAGGCGTTTTTAAGAGGCGGCTGGAAAGCGGCGGCATTGGAGACCGTAAAGCGCTATTGGCCTTATGTATTAGGTGCAGCGGCAGTTTTGATTTTGATACCAACAATAATAATTGCTTCCCTGCCGTCGGTAATGCAAGGCAAAGTACCGGAAACAGTGACGCAGGAAGATATATCCAAGATGTATATTAACCGAATGGATGAAATACTCTGTGATGCGGAGGTATCTGCCGTGAATGAGATAAGGGTTGTCGGTCAGCCGCTTACATACAATGAGCTATACGCTGTAAGCCTTGCGCTGACCGGCAACAATACAGAAATGATTACAAGAGATTTTTTGATTGGGTGCGTAAACGGTTCGCTTACCTACACTGTAGAGCGGAGGGAAAATAATACAGAAAATTCCGCCGTCGTTATCCGGTATCTGAGCTTGGAAGAGTTTGGAGGTCTTAAAGGTATTTCGGATGCGGATATGGAATGGATACAGCTTGTTATACGGGATTTGGAGGAAAATAAAAAATCCTCACCAGACGGTGAGGAATAGGGTCAAAATGTTTTTATACAATGCTTTTTCATAAACTCTGTTGTTTGGGCTGTGTTTTTGCCCTCATAATAAGCAATTAGAAGCTTTTTAAATTCAGGTACACGGTTCTCCGGAATTATAATCATTCCGCCGCCGTGAGAAATAAGGTAGTGATTTGCGAAGATAACGGAAGCTCGTTTGTTTCCATCGTTGAAAATCTGTGTTTTCATACAATAAAGGCAAAGGCGTATGGCTTTTTCGTCATCCGGAATTTCGGATAACAGTATTTGTTCAATTCTTTCCTTGATAACCGATTCAATGGGCATCGGAGGAATATAGCTTGTTCCGCCTATAGTTACCGGTACGCCGCGGATTCTTCCGCCGTCCTGAAAAAAGCCTTCATTTACAATCTTTGCTATATGGCAGAGTATTGAATAATCGGTCGGATAATTTATAACATCACGGTCAAGGATAAATTCCCATGCGTGCTTTAGGTTTAAGATTTTTTGCACATCTGTTGCCGTTACGCCGTTGACAATACCGTTTTCAATTATTTCCTCGGTTTGCGGAAAGCTTGTGGCAACGCCCTCGAGAACTGCCTGATCGTAGATATTGGATTTCATATTTGCACGAGCAAAATCCAGATTAAGCTGAACCCGCGGCGAAAGCTCTGCGTCCGAATAGCCGAGCTGTGCCAGCTTTTTATCCAGACGCCGTATATTTCTTTTGAATTCTTTGGCTTCTCTTGCATTGCGCAGCAGAAGCTGATAGAGTTCATCGGAATAAAGATCGACATAGGTGGACGAAAGTCTTGACCCGATTCTTTTGCGGATATATAAATACCTTTTTCCGTCAATTTCTTTAATTTCGGGATTTCCGTCATAAGGTAAGAGATTAAGCCTTGCCTGATAATCTGCTCTTTGATGTAGAAGCTCTTGTATTTCAGGGTAGTTATTGATCATAAGCACCTCCATAGGGAACATTTTATGTAATTATTATAACAAAAAGTTCCCTAAAATACAACAAATATTTTTTGCGAGTATTTTTTTCTATAAGTATTTTAAAGAAAAAAATCCTCACTGAAAGGTGAGGATTGAGGTTAAATAGGTTTACTTTCAACATAGCAATATTCCGGGCTTACATCCACCTTGTTGGTCCATACCCTCTCACTGTCAATATCGGGGTCAATATCCCAGCATAAGGCGTTTGCGTCATCTATATATACGCGTTTGAAATTGCTTATGTCATTGAAGTTTTCAAAAACGCCGCCCTGCTTTAGTGTGGGTTTCATATCCAGCCTGCGGCGTTCGCCGTTATCAAATTCAAGTGTGATCGAAAAATCATCGTTTGCCGTAGCTTTTACAATGCTCTTTCTGCCATTTGCAAAATATTCCGCATACGGCAGAGCGAAGCCTTTTTCAAGGTAATATTCTACTGTACGCATAGTTTAAATCTCCTTTTTTTATTATCTTAACGGGTCTATCGGGAAGGTTTCCTGCTTGTTCATAGCAAGCTCCCAGTTTTCCATTAGCTCTGTTTGGTGAAACGCACCCCAGCCCAAAAGCATTTGAAGCTGCTTTTTCGGCATTGTGCCTGCAAGCACTTCCATATCGTTAATGGAAACAAGTACCTCGTTGCTGCCGTACTTTGCGTGAAAATGCGGCGGCATATGGTCGTTGTAATTGATATAAATTTTTATGCCTCGGAACATTGAAATAGTTGGCATTGGTATCAGCTCCGTTTCTCTTTAGTATAACTTGATATTATATGACGCATTTATAGGTCCGCTGTTTTACTTGATATATCAAAGCTGAAATAATTTCTAATGTCTATATCCGCATTAGGACAGTTTCTCATAAATCAGCTTTTCATCCTTTCGCATATTCCGTATTAAATTTTGAGTCATAATATCGCTTTTATTTTGGCGCAGCGTGTCGGTGGTAACAAGGTCGAGGGATTTTTTCAGCGCTTCTTCAAGATCTGCATAAAATCCGCCGAGAGCAAACAGGTTACCGAGCCGTCCGCCGTCTACGCGCAGATCTATATCGCTTTTTTCATCTGCATCACCGCGGGCATACGAGCCGAATAAATAAAGCTTTGAGACATCATATTTTGCCGCTATGGGGGCAACAATATCCGCTATTTGCTTTACCGTATAAACCGGGTTGCTCATAATACATACCACCTTTCATTTTCAGTATATCACAAACCAAAAAAATCTTCAAGGAGGAAATTTAATGGAAGAAATAACCGTAGTAATACCTGTGAATTTTACCGACGCCGGCCGGCTGTTCGGGCTTTTTGAAATACGCAACGCTGTAGAGGCAGTACTTATCTGCGTGCCTTTGGCGGCGTTTTTGATGCGCATATTGCTGTTCGGGCTTTTAGTGCGTATAGGAATTGTAAGCGCCGTTACCGTTATTACAGGCGGGTTTGCGCTAATAGGCATCGGGGATATGAGCCTTATAGAATTTTTAAAGCAGTATATCCGTTTTAAACGGCAGGCGAAAATTTTAACATATAAAGGCGGTGTGAAAAATGAACTTTAAAAATATTCTTTTCGGAAACGGAGATAAAGATGCGGAGGATGGCACATCAAAGTTAGTCCCTGTAAAGGAAATATACGGCGGAGTGATTGCGCTTAAGAACGGCAAATTCGTGACCGTATTAGAGGTGTTGCCGCTTAATTTCTACTTAAAATCCGAGCTTGAGCAGAAGAATATTATATCCGGCTTTGCGGCGTTTCTTAAAACAGCACCGAATGAACTACAGATTATTGTAGAGACAAGACCCGCGGATATATCCGCGTTTTGCGAAAGGCTTGAAAGCCATTATAATGTTGAGAAAAACGCAAACTGCCGCCGTATGATATTTGAGGACGCACAGCTGGTTAACTTTATTGCCGAAACTGAGGGCTTGTCCCGCCGCTTTTATATTGTCTTACCATACAGCGGGCAAGCTCACGAAATTTCAGAGGTTGCCGCCGAAATAAGCGAAACCGTCATAACGGCAAGACAATATCTTGAAGCCTGTGGGCTTGAAACTGTGCGGCATAGCGATAAAGACGAATTTTTAATAAGCCTTTTAAGGAGTTACTTCCGTCCGTTTTCTGCGGCGACGGAAGCTTCGGATACAGAGTTGTCTGAAGCTTTAACACCCGACAGCGCCGACCTTACAAGCAGCGGATATATCTGTATTGAGGGTGAATACCGCTCGTACCTGTATATTTCGGGCGGCGGTTATCCGACAACCGCGGGGCTTGCCTGGGGTGCGCCGTTTGTTGAGGCGGGCGACGGAATAAATGTCTCGTTTGTTTTGAAAAAGGAAAGCCGTGACAAAATATTGCCCAAGATAGGCAATACGGCAATGTTCAACCGTTCGCGCCTTAAAGATGTGGGAGATACAAGACAGGACTTTGAGCAGCTTGACGACGCGGTGGAATCGGGACTGTATATGAAGTCTCAAATAAACCGTGAAGGAGAGGATTTCTATTATTTATCTACCGTAATAACCGTAAAGGCGGACACACCCGACAACCTTAAAAAGCGTGAAAAGGATATTTTAAATCTTTGCGGGGCTAACGGTTTCTCCTGCCGAAAAGCCTATTATATGCAGGATAAAGCCTTTTTGTCCTCTTTACCGTTATTACAGACCGATACGGATATTTTTAATAAATCCAAGCGCAATATTCTAACCTCGTCAGCGGCGGCATTGTTCCCGTTTTCTTCATTTGAAATGTGCGACGAAAAGGGAATATTTTACGGGCTTAATCTGCATAACAGCTCGCCTGTGGTAATAGATCATTACGATACCGCAAGGTACAGCAACGGCAATATGGCGGTGTTCGGAATGTCGGGCGCGGGTAAAACCTTCTTTTTGTTACTGCTCGCAATGCGACT
>DKDS01000010.1:10659-10911 GCA_002451855.1 Ruminococcaceae bacterium UBA6842
ATGCAGGGAGTAAGGGTATATATTATAGCCCCCGAAAAGGGCTTTGAATACCGTAATGCCTGTGAAGCAATAGGCGGCAAATTTGTGTCAATAGGCGCCGGATCCGCCGATTGCATTAACCTTATGGAAATACGAAGGAGTACGCTGGATATAGACTCGGAAATAAAGGGAGAACGGGATGCCGGATCTGTGGTGCTTGACAAAATTCAAGACATACATATATTTTTTGAACTGCTCTATCCGGATATTACA
>DKDS01000010.1:10973-17490 GCA_002451855.1 Ruminococcaceae bacterium UBA6842
AATCATTCGGTATTACCCACGACAATAAAAGCATTACAGATAAAAACGGGAAATTTAAAAAAATGCCTTGCTTTGCCGACCTTATTCCGTTTATGGAAAAGTTTACGGAGCTTAAAGCTGTGACTATGGCATTGAAACGTTTGGTTGAGGGTTCGGCGTCGGGGCTTGGCGGACAGACAAATATAGATTTAAAGGCTCCGTTTATAGTGCTTGATACCTCGCGTTTAAGCAAGGAGTTTACCGCTCTCGGCACCTTTATAGCGACCGAATTTGTGCGTGACAAAATATCTGTATCTCGTGTAAATAAGAAAGCGGTAATACTTGATGAGGCTTGGAAAATAGCCGGAGAAAACGGAAACGAGCAGGCGGCGGATTTTGTTATAAACCTCATTAAAACCGTCAGGGGTTACGGTGCTATATTTGTTTCAGCAACCCAGAATGTTGTGGATTACTTCGCGCTGAACGGCGGTAAATTCGGGGACGCCTTACTCGGCAACAGCAGACTGAAACTTCTGCTACAGCTTGAGGAAACCGAGACGGTTAAATTGCAGGAAAAGCTTATGCTTACAGAGGGTGAGACCTTAGAGGTTATTCGCGCAGGCAGGGGCGAAGGACTCTTGTGCGCGGGGCGAAACCGTATAGCGGTGGAGATTCGTTCATCGGACACCGAGTTTGACCTTATAACCACCGATCGCGAAAGCCTTGCGAAAAGAGTAAAAAGCGATTAAATGCAAACAATGAAAAATGGAGGAATGAAAAATGGGAATTATATGCTTTATATGCGGAACAATGTTCGGCGGCTTGGTCGGAGTTGCGGCTATGTGTTTGGTGCAGGTTGGGAAAGAAAATAAAAAAGACCCGCATTAAAGCGGGTCAATCGGGTGTCAGATGTTAAATAGGCTTACTGTGCTGTTTCGTAAAGCTCATGAGGCGCAATGTCCTGACCGTCAGCCCATTCAATGCCGCGCCCCCCGTTTGTTATGTGTACGGTTTTAAAATATTCGGTATCTTTAAGAAGACCGAACCATGAGCCGGATATATAGGGCAGAGCGTTAAATATTTTCGTTTCGTTAGTATCGTATTTAAGCTCTAAACGGTAATTAGGCAAGGGTTTAACGCTTAATATTTTAGGCATATTATTACTCCTTATTTCAGCGGATCAATACGGAAATATTTTTCACCGCGGGATAAAAGTTGCCAGTTGGCTTGTAATTCTTCTTTGTGAATGTCTGTCCATACTTCAAGCATTTTCAGCTTGTTTTTGGGGAATTTTGAATTAGGCTCCAAAACTTCTCCGTCGAGAGATAATACAATTTCCTCTCCGGAATATTCTGCGTGAATATGCGGAGTATTATGCTTGCCGCCTTTTTCGTTATACATATAAACAATTATACCGTAGAACATGGATAGTGTAGGCATTATGTTATCAGCTCCGTTCACTTATATTATATCACACCTGATTTTAAAGTCAATATTAACACATTGTGTTTGGTGCAGGTTGGAAAAAAATAAAAAGGACTCATCCCACTTGAATAAGTCTTTTAAAAAATTAAAACAATTCGTCAAAATCTCTGCCGCGGTAAATAATTCTTAATATCTTTACAGATAAGCTTTTTTCGTCAACCGAGTAAAAGGTTATGAATTTTCCGGTATTTAAGGTGCGAATCTTTATTTTGAGCTTTATATTTTCATCTACCGGAAAACGCGCCGGCATAGTTTTGAGCAGCTCAATATTTTTCATTATTTTGCGTATGAGATTTTGAGCCGTATGTACCTCTTTGAGTGTATATGCTATATACTCAAAGATTTCGGTTAAATCGTTTTGTGCCGAAACGGAATAAAGAACAGTGTAATTTTTCATATTCCGTAAGCCTTTCGGAATTTATCTGAAAGATCCTCGGAGGTAGTGTAATTTCCGTTCTCAAAATCCGCAATACCGCGGTTCAACTCCTCGTTTAACTGATCGTCGGACAGCGCGACTAATGCGGTCGGCTTTTTTGCGGGGAGCTTCATTTCAAACGGAATACCGCGCTGTAAAACAACCTGTTTTAAAAACAGCCCGATTGCGTTTGACATAGGAATACCGAGTTCATTGAGAACCTGCTCGGCCTGTTCCTTTATATCCGGTTCAACTCTTGCAAATACGCTTGATGTTTTTGACATACTTATCGCCTCCGAATATATTATATGCGATTGTATTGCAAAATGCAAGCTATACTTAATATAATTTGGATTATGATAATCTAAATTATATTAAAATTCTATTTCCGACTCCGGTATACATTCAGACAGAGGTGTGGCTTTTCCGGCTATTATTTCATCTTTAACGAGCTTATCTGATGATAAATTCTCGGTTTCGCTGATTTTGTTTTCAGATTCCATAAAAACACCCTATTAAAGAATTGCCTGCCAATCACGCCGATTATAGAGAACACGCAATATATGTACGGTTTTTGTGTTATTATCGGGGATATAGAAAGCGCTATAATTTTCTATTGCTATACAGCGTACACCCATTGATTTATACGGATTTTCCTCAAGCAAAGCGAATCTAAAAGACATTGTCTCAAGAGAAAGGATATCTTTTTTAAGCGAACGGTATATCCGTACGGCAATTTCCGGTTCGTGAAGCTTGTTGCAAATATATTCGAATATATCCGTCAAATCATTTTCGGCTAATTCTTCAAATACAATATTATACTTCATTAAACCCAAATTCCTTTTCAAGCTTTTCAAATACTTCGCTTGCCGGGCGGTGCTTATTTATTTTCATCTGAGCAATTCCTGCATCCAGTAATTTATGAAGCTCGGCTTGACCGCAAAGCCTTTCATATGCTTCGTTGGAAAGGACGACTAAATCTCCGGTTCCGTTTTTGGTTATGAAAACCGGCTCGTTATAACGGTTGCAGAAATCGGATATTTCATTGTAATTATTTCTGAGATCGGAACTGGGTCTGATTGACGGCATGGTTATCACCTCGTAATTATTATATACATATTATATCAAAATATTGATATATAGTCAAGAAAGGATTTTAAAAATGCCCACAAATTTTCAATTATTAAAAGAAATGAAAAAGCGGGTTTTGGCAAGTATGGCTTGCGTGGATTCGCTTATAGGCGTGCCGCCGGACAGCGAGCGCTTTAATAATCTGCTGGAGGTGGCGCTGCAACAACAGGAAATGGCGTGTATTGAAATGCGCCGGCTTTATTGGCAGCTAAAAAGCAAAGAAGAAACAAAGACGGAAATTAAACCCGGCAAATCAAAGGAAATATACGGAGAAATATCCGTAACGCCCGAAGGGTGGGTACATATAAAGCTGAATGCTTTGCTGCCTCATTGTAGAGTGACAGGCGGCACGCAGTATGTGACCGACAGTATTTTAAGGCTTTTAAACTCTGCGGAGTTTGACGGAATAAAGCTGCCGTTTTTCGGTAAAGCGTATCTCGGAATAATAGAGTTTTGTCCAAGGGATTGCAGCGATGTTTTCGACCACGACAATAAGGGCTTTAAGGCGGTGCAGAATGTTTTAAAGGGTAGGCTTTTCCCAGATGACGNNGCTTTGAAATGTCTCTTGGTTTGTTTACGGAGCAACGGAATGAGAGCGCCTGTCATATCTTTGTACTGCCGGATGATGAAGCTGGAATCTTTACGGATATGCGGCTTTCTCACGAATTGGTATAGTGCGCAAACTTAAAAAAATCGGTAAATTTCGAATTTTCGGTTTTTCAAAAAAGCGCACAATACCGAACCGCGGATAAACAAGGCATTTTGGGGATAAAATCAGACCGTTTTAAAAGACCAATGTTACACGGGTATGGGAGGTAGTGCGCTTGTGTTATACACCAATGCAGAAATTGAGCTTTTGAAATTATGTGCCTGGTGTAGAGACCTACCTGCCGGAAGTACATTTTTAAACAAAGAAAATTTAAAGGCTTTGGCGGCTTCGGGGCAATTAAGAATAAGCCGTAACGGTCAGAGCGTCCGTATAACGGAATTAGGTAAACATACGCTTGATACTCTCGGTTTGCATTTTGATTACGACAGCAAAAGCCGCGGAATGGGAAACTATCTTATCCGCAGATTAAACACCGCAAACCTAATGCTGTTCTTCTTCGGTGGAAAGACGGATGTATTCTGCAGCTCCGTACCCGACCGAAACAGCCCGCTTTCCTTTTTGCCTTCCTTTGCTTTAAGACGGGAAAAGAATAAAAACCCTTTAGGCACGGCACGCTTTAACGGAATGCTGTATACCAAAAGCATCGCCCGCGCTGTATACTACATAACAGAGGAGAACGACGGTCTGTATCCCGAAGCCGAGCGCAATACCTTTACAATGAATATCTTAACCGGCGGCAGAAAAAGTGCCGCGGCATTTACCGGAGATAAAAGCCTTGAAAGAATTATAGAATATTCTACACGCAAGACCACCAATTCAAGAGCGCTGCCGATATTAAATGCTGTCCGTCGGCTCGATTGCCCGGTTACATTTTTTCCTTTGTCGGTGAATGGCGCAAGGCAAATGCGTATAATATCTGTCCGTGACCACAGAAGGATTATAGCCGAAAGCATTTTAAAGACGAAATACAAACCGCCCGAAAAGAATTACTATGACGCGGCAGAAAAAATCTTAATAGGCATAGATATGGATATCCCGCGAATGGAAACAGCGGCGGAGTACGGGGTGCATATATTTTTGCTTGATTGGCAGGTAAACGCGGTAAAAGAGATTTTAAGCGGCAAAAGGGCTGTCTTACACCCTATAACCACAGAAACCGCAGAGAAAATGCTGCGGTTGCCGCCCGAGCTGTATGTCAAGGAAACAAAGCCGTATATAACAGAGAAGGGGGAGTTTTTAAGTGCGCCTATCTAAAATCATTGAAAAGATAGAAAACAAGGTAATAGCCTTATATGAAAAGAATAAGGACAGTATACCGAGATATATTCTGATTCTTTTTATTCTTCTTTACGCTGTCGGATTTACGGTTCATTCGGTGACAACCGGACTGCATAATTTTCAAAGCGGCAGTAACGACAGTCTTTTTACCGTCAGCCCTGTTGAAAACATAAAGGCAATATTCACTCCTGCAGGAATAGGAACTGTGCTGTTCGGCTTCCTTATGTTTCTCCTGTTCAGCGGCAAAGGCAAAGATCTTTTAAGCGGCTACAAGACCGTAAAGGATAAAGAAAGAGGGATAGAGATACTTCCCGAGGGTACACACGGCACATCGGGGTTTATGGATAAAAAAGAGCTGCCGGAATTTTTGGTAAGCGGCAGCATAGAAAAGGTGGACGAAACCCTGTTCGGGAAATTGGAAAATGGGGATTATGTCGCAATGAAGGATATGCCGGGTATGTCTAAAAATGTTATGGTATACGGCGCGCCCGGTACGGGAAAATCGAGAGGCTTTGTAATGCCGTTTGTAATGCAGGCGGCACGCAGGGGCGAAAGCCTTGTAATGGTAGATCCGAAAGCCGAGTTTTACGAAATGTATTCGGGCTTTTTAAATAGCCGCGGATATACCGTTAAGGCATATAACCTGCTTGATCTATTCGCTTCTGACGGCTGGAACTGCGTAATGGATACGGCAAAGGATATTACCCTTGTGCAGCGCGCGGCAGAAATAATAATCCGCAATACTTCAAATGAAAATGAACGCGGCGACTTCTGGGAGAAAGCCGAGAAAAACCTCTTAATGGCACTCTTACACTATGTTCAAACCCTTACATATCCGGGAACGGACAAGCTGCTGCCGCCTGAAGAAAGAAGCCTCGGTACAATATATAAAATATTGTCAACCACTTCCGTGCAGGAATTGGACGCCCGTTTCAGAGCGTTACCGCCCGACCATCCAGCTTTGCCGCCATACGGTATATTCCGTCAGGCGCATAAGCAGATTTGGGGAAATATTGTAATAGGGCTCGGCAACCGATTAAATGTTTTTCAGAACAAATTAGTAGATGATATAACAAAGCATAACGAAATAGACTTAACCCTGCCGGGCAGAGAAAAGTGTGCGTATTTCTGTATCATTTCCGACCAAGACAGTTCTTTGGAATTTTTGTCCTCAATGTTTTTCTCGCTTATGTTTGTAAAGCTATTCGATTACGCCCGTCAGCAGGATAACAGAAGATTACCCGTCTGCGTAAATGTCTTAATGGATGAGTTCTGCAATATAGCGCTGCTTGACAGTAAAAAGATATTTTCGGTAGCGCGCTCCCGTAACATAAACATCCAAGCGGTAGTGCAGAGTATAGCGCAGTTGTCCGACAGATACCCCGGCAACGAGTGGCAGGAAATTGTGGGCGACTGCGATTACCAGTTGTTTTTAGGCTGTAACGATGTTATGACCTCGGAGTTTTTCTCAAAGCAATGCGGTGAGATTACCGTAAGGGTAAATAACACGAATACGCCGATGCGACCCTTTTTAGACTTTTTATCCTTGCCAAAGCCGTATATGCAGAACAGGACCAGCACAGGCAGGGCGCTTATGCTGCCCGATGAAATACGGCGGT
>DKDS01000010.1:17557-21202 GCA_002451855.1 Ruminococcaceae bacterium UBA6842
CAAAGCCGTTGTTACTCAATAAGATAACGCCCGAGGAGCATCCGTCCTTTAAGCTTTTAAAATACTGCAAGGCGGCGGAGCATATACCCGCGTGGAAGCTTGAAAAGCCTGAAAAAGAAAAGAATAAAAAGGTACCGCAATACAAAATGCAGTTTGAAATGCCGCTTGATGAGGATGAAAGGGAATACTTTGATTTGTCCGGCGGAATAGATTGCCGTACACTTAAAACAGTAAAGGAAAGGGATATTTAAAATGTCTGTATTCAGAGTGGAGCGAACCCGTGATTATACAGTAATGTCAAATCATCATTTGAAGAATCGCAATTTGTCTCTGAAAGCAAAGGGGTTATTATCCTTAATGCTCTCCTTGCCGGACGATTGGGATTATACCCTTAAAGGTCTTGCGCATATAAGTCTCGAAAAGGTTGACGCTATACGCAAGGCAATAACGGAATTGGAAAACGAGGGTTATGTGACCAGAAGCCGTGAACGCGACGGACAGGGGAGGTTGCGCGGCACGGAATACATAATAAGGGAGCAGCCTATATCGGAGCAGCCTATGTTGGATAATCCAATATTGGAAAAACCAACATTGGATAAACCTACGCAGGCAAAACCTACATTGGAAAATCCGCCGCAATCAAATAAGAATATATATAATAAAAATAAAACAAGTATGTATAAAGAAATCACTCAATCAAACAAGTCTAAAGAGGAGGCTGAGCTGACTGAAATCTTACAAAATTGCAATCTTAAAAGCTTTGAAGCGAAAACAGCACAAATGTTGGAGGACGCTGTCAGAGTGCTTTATTACAAACAGAGCATTAAGCTCTCCGGTGCTGTACTGCCGCAGACGGAAATACGAAATCTGTTACGGCAGGTAAACTACGATACGCTTATAGACGCTTTGGAAGTGCTGCGGCATAACAAGAACGAGGTGCAAAATCCTAAAGGATATTTGTATTCGGTTATTCTGAACGCCGTAGGCACCGAACACGCAAGTACTCTGCTTGAACTGACGAGCGATATGATAGACAGGGAGATGCTATATGCTTCTGACTAAAACGCAAAAGAAAATACTTGAAATTGTGCGGGAGTACGGAGGTATGAAAGCCGAAATGCTTAAAAAACTTTGTCCTGACGCATATTCTTTTGAAACACCGCTTCATCAACTCACGGTAAACCGAAAACTAATAAAAACGGGTGAATACTTTTGCGACGATACGCTTTTAATCTGCGACAGAAGCACCGAAACCGCGTTTGAGGTAATGCTGGCAGTATGCGGACACCCGCCGGAAATATATTGCCGCAGTCAGCCGCCGTTTTCGCTTACATTTTTTAAGGAGCGTGAACAAAAGCTTTGCCGCTATGATATTTGCGTTGTGTCAAGCGGCAGGGAACAGATCGTAGGCGCAATGCTCGGGGGGATGTCCGGGAAATACGGTACGGCAATATTTGTTTTGGAGCAAAAAGAACAGGCGGAGCGTATGCTTGTTCCGAAGGACTGCCGTTTTGCGGTAAAGGAAAATGCGAAATACATATTTTACGGAGGTTTTTAAATGGATATACGAAATCTTAATTTAGCCGAGCTGGATAAAAATTTATCCGAGGAGGAGCATAGAGAATGGAATTCAATATATGCGTCATACAGGGCAGGCTCATTACTTACGGGAACCGTATCCGGAATGGAAACAAGAACAGTGGATGTAAAGAATGAGGAAACCGGAGAATATGAGGAAAAGATATTCAGATACCTGGTGGTGATAGATTATAGGGTAAAGGTTATAATACCGCAGGATGAGCTGTGGTATGAAAAAGGAGAGATACCGTACCATGTCATGCGCTCAATGGGCGGTGCCAAAATAGATTATGTTATAACGGACATTGACCGTGAAGGGGATTTTTGTATTGCTTCAAGAAGCCAAGCGCTGCGTATCCGTCGGTACAGCTTTTTAAAGCTTACGCCGAAAATCGGTAAAAGGGTTAAATGTGATATATTGGCAGTGGGGCAATGGCATTTGCTCTGTACTGTCGGTGGGTTTGATATAACGCTTGCCGCAAGGGATGTATCATATGCCGCAATTCCCGATCTGAGGGAGAAGTATCATGCCGGAGAAAGCAAGGAAGCGCTGATACGGTATTACGAGCCTGAGAATATGAAGCTCGGCATATCCATAAAAAGAGCGCAGCCGCACCCGTTTGACGGTGCGGAGCTGCGTCACCCGATAGACAGCCGGCGAGCTTCGGTTATAATGGGGAAATTCGCGGGCGGAGTGTACTGTAAGCTCGAAGAAGAGCTTGACTGCTTATGCGGTTATTCCGCCGAGCAATGCGACGCGGATTTTCATATCGGGGATAAGGTAATAATAGTTATAACCAAGTATAGCAGTGAGCGCAGGCTGATATACGGTAAAATACTTGCAAGATGGTAAATTATATTTTAAAAGTTTACAAATATCTACTCTTTTCAGTTTCTATTAAGTGAAATAGTTTTATGATTTTTCATTTTAACAAAACAATTATATATAATTGTAATGTATGATTACTTTTAAGGATTGAAATGCGAATGACATTATGCTATACTGTTAAGGACATAAAAAAATCGGTGATGTTGATTATGAAAAAATTGTTACCAAAACAGAAAAAGTGGCAAATATCAAGAAGCAAAAAGGAAATTAGATATAGAAAACGAAGAAATAAGTTTAAAAATAAGGGACATATAAAGGTCAAAAAGAGAAAAGCATCCATTTTAAATGAGGAAAAAATTGTTGCTCCAAAAATATTGAGTGTGTTTAGCAACCCCAAGGAAACACTTGGCTTTTTCAAAGAAGTAAATTTGAAAATTAAAAGGGCAAGGGTGGAGGGCAAGTTGTTTTTCGACCTGTCCGACATTGAAGATGTGACAGTGGATGCGATAATGTATCTTATTGCAATCATTAAAAATTTCAAAAGGATAAATGCTCTTAGAATTACATGTGGTGGCAATCTGCCTAAAAATGATATAGCTAAAGAACGATTTGAAAATTGTGGCTTTTATAAATATGTTAATCCGCAATATTCTATAAAAAAATCAATTTGCGCTGACCATATTAATATTGAATCTGGAATAAAAGCAGATCCAAAACTGGCTAGAGAAATATGTATTTTTGTGCATAATCATTCTTCCCTAAAAATTATTGATACGAAATCTTTATATACTATGATGATGGAATTAATGACTAACACAAATCAACATGCTTATAATAAAAGTACCTATTTCAATGCTAACTGGTATATTTTTGTTGAGGATTATCCAGAGTATTTGCAATTTGTTTTTTTAGACACAGGTGATGGAATCCCAAACACTGTTAAGAGAAAAAATTTTCTTGAAAATATAAAAGGTATGTTTGATTTAAACGATGCATTTTTTATTTCGTCAGCCTTAAAAGGTGAATTTCGTTCAGAAACGAATTTAGGATATCGAGGCAAAGGTTTGCCAGAGATATATAACAGAGCAAAAAGTGAATATATTTTAGATTTTTCTGTTATATCAGGTAGAGGAAAATGTGATGTAACAAAGGATGGGGAAATAACTAATAATAATTTGGAAGAAAATTTTTTAGGTACGATGCTTTGTTGGAAATTGAGAAAGTCTAATGGTACTATG
>DKDS01000043.1:0-637 GCA_002451855.1 Ruminococcaceae bacterium UBA6842
AGTCCTGCGTGACCGTAAGCACCTTGCGGACGACGGTATAATTATAATCGCTGTTTCAATAGACGGCGTTACCCGTGAGGTAGTATCGGGACCCGATGTGGTTTCAAGAGGATTTGTTTATGTTAAGGAATCCGAACGGCTTATGCACGATATTGACAATCTTGTGTGCGATATTCTTGAAAGCTGTTATATAGACGGAATTAAGGACTGGTCTACAATAAAGACCAGAATTAAGGACAGAACCGCACGATTTGTAAGCGCAAAAACACGGAGAAGTCCTATGATTCTTCCTATAATTATGGAAGTTTAAGCAAGGAGGATACAAAGATGAAGGTAGTATTATTGCAGGATGTAAAGGGTCACGGCAAAAAGGGCGAGCTGTGCAATGTGTCCGACGGTTACGCGCGGAACTTCCTGTTCCCGAAAAAGCTTGCGGTAGAAGCGGACAACGCCGCTTTAAACGAGCTTAGAAACAGGGAAGAGGCGGCGGCACACCACAAGCAGGAGGAAATCGACGCCGCAAACGCATTGGCGGCAAAGCTTGACGGTAAAACCGTTATAATCAAAGCAAAAGCGGGAGCCGGCGGAAAGCTTTTCGGCTCTGTAACCTCTAAGGAAATCGCAAAAGAAATTGCGG
>DKDS01000043.1:670-9124 GCA_002451855.1 Ruminococcaceae bacterium UBA6842
AATTGCGGATAGTCTGGGGCTTCAGATAGACCGCAAAAAAATGAGCGTTGCCGATATTAAAAACTTCGGCGAATACACTGCGGAAATAAAGCTTTATAAGGGCATTTCCGCAAAAATCACCGTAAAGGTAACGGAGTAATAGTATGGCAGAGGAACGCCTTATTTATGATATTGACGGCGGCAGACTGCCTTATTCGGTGGAAGCCGAGCAGGCGGTTTTAGGCTCTGTCATAATTGACCCAAAATGCCTGACCGATATAGCGACCTCTATGAAGACGGAATATTTTTATATTCCGCAGCACAGGGAAATTTACGCCGCTATGGCATCGATGTACGAGCTGAGCCAAACGATAGATTTTGTATCGCTGCTTGAAAAGCTTAAAACCGACGGCGTTTACGACGAAGCGGGCGGAAAAGCGTATCTTACGGAGCTTGTTCAGCGTGTTCCGTCCTCCGCCAATGTGCTTACATATGTCGCTATTATCCGTGAGCGATACTATGCAAGAGCGCTTATGACAGCCGCACAAGGCATTATCAAGGATATTAACGATAATGAACTTGATTCGGGCAAGCTGCTTGATTCCGCCGAACAGAGAATTTACGAAATCCGTCAGGGCAGGGACATAACGGGTCTTACACATATAAAGAGCGTTATTGAAAACGAAACCTATGACCGTCTTTCAAAAATGAACGATCCCGAGACCCGTGACGATTATATCGGTATACCCTGCGGTATAGGCGAGCTTGACCGAATGATTACGGGTCTTAACAAATCGGACCTTATTATTTTGGGCGCGAGACCCGGTATGGGTAAAACCTCGTTTGCGCTTAACATTGTAAGAAATGTTGCCGTAAACACGGGAAAAACGGTTTGCTTTTTCTCGCTCGAAATGACAAGGGATCAGTTAGCGCAGCGTATGCTCTCAAGCGAGGCGGGAATAAAGAGCGAAAAGCTCCGCACGGGCGAGCTTGACGATGACGAATGGACAAGACTGGCACAGGCGGGCGAATCGCTTTCAAAAGCTAACATTTATTTTGACGAGTCCTCTAATATTACGGTTCCCGAAATGAAAGCCAAGCTTCGCAGAATGAATAAGGTTGACCTTGTGGTTATCGACTATCTCGGCCTTATGCATTCCCCCCGTAATATTGATAACCGTGTTCAGGAAATATCGGAAATAACCCGTAATCTTAAAATAATGGCAAAGGATCTAAAGGTGCCGATAATCGCCTGCGCCCAGCTTTCGAGAGGAACTGAGGGCAAGGGTAAATCCCACCGTCCGGCGCTTTCGGATTTGCGTGATTCGGGTTCTATCGAGCAGGACGCGGATATAGTTCTTTTCCTTTACAGGGACGCTTATTACGATAACGAAAAATCCGACGACGAGGACAGGAGCGACCAAAGCCGTGCCGAATGTATCGTCGCCAAAAACCGTCACGGTGAAATCGGTACTGTGGACTTGCATTGGGACGGTCAGTATACAAGATTTACTTCGGTGGATGTGTACAGATAATGTTACAGTCAGTTTTAACGGCGATTGAAAGCTTTTCGCTTTTAAGCTCCGACAATATAACGGTCGCCCTTTCGGGCGGCGCGGATTCGGTGGCTCTTTTGCATGCACTTTGCACGCTTCGGGACAGGCTCGGACTTAATATATCCGCGGCTCACCTTAACCATATGATTAGGGGCGAAGAGGCTTTACGGGATGAAAGCTTTGTAAAACAGCTTTGCCGTGATATGGATGTTCCGCTTATCTGTGAAAGCGTTGATGTTCCGCTATATGCCAAAGAACACCGTTTAAGCACGGAGACCGCCGCCCGTGAGGTAAGATATGCCTTTTTTGAGAGGGTAAACAAGGGCGTTGTAGCCACGGCGCACACAGCAAGCGATAATCTTGAGACCGTTTTGTTTAATCTTGCAAGGGGAACGGGTCTTAACGGACTTTGCGGCATACCGCCGAAGCGCGGTATATATATCCGTCCGCTCATTCTTGTTACAAGGCAAGAGGTTGAGGACTACTGTGCAAAAAACGGTCTTTCGTATGTGACGGACAGTACAAATCTTTCCGACGATTATACCAGAAACCGTATAAGGCATACGGTGATACCGGTTTTAAAGTCGGTTAACGCCTCGGCTGAAAAGGCGGCGGCGAGAGCTGTTATTTCACTCAGGGAAGACGAGGAGCTTTTAAGCTCTTTGGCCAACAGCTATATTGACAAAAATTGCGAAAACGGATATTTGAATATAAAAGCAGATGTTTCGCCAGCCGTTTTAAAACGGGCAATTAAAAAATATGCCGAATATGCCGTTACAGGTCTGTTTCTTGACAGCAATCATATAAACAGCATTTATTCGCTGTGTCTAAATGGCGGCAGAACAAGCCTTCCGTGCGATACTTCGGCAACAATAGAGAACGGAAAACTGTTTATAGGAGAAAGCCCTGAAAACGGTAAAAAACCGTCATTTAAGGTAATAACCGAGATAAAAGACAACACTTTTTTTGAAAACGGTGAAAAAGTTAATAATTTGTTATTAAATAATTCCATTGATTGTGATAAAATTGTGGGAGAATTGATTTTAAGGACAAGGTTACCCGGCGATAGTATCCGTCTTGCGGGCAGAGGATGTACAAAAACTCTTAAAAAGCTTATGAACGAGCTTAAAATTGCGAAAAATTTGAGAGACAGTATTCCCGTGCTTGCGGATGACGGCGGAGTGGTTTGGGTATACGGGGCAGGAACGGCAAACAGATGCGCCGTGAATGAAAAAACCGAAAAAGTTATGATAATAACCGTTTCGGATGTGCAAAATAAAACGGATGAGGAGAAAAATGATGTCGTTTGAAAAGGACATTGAAAAGGTTTTGGTAACCGAAGAGGAAATTAAAGAAATATGCAAGCGCTTGGGTGAACAAATTTCCCGTGATTACGAGGGCAAAAAGCTTTTGCTTGTAAGCGTATTAAAGGGCGCCGTTGTTTTTATGGCTGACCTTATGCGTAATATTACCTGCGACTGTCAGATTGATTTTATGGCGGTTTCGTCATACGATGGTACAAAAACCACCGGTGTTGTAAAGTTCAAAAAGGACCTTGATATAAATCCCGACGGCTGCGATATCCTGCTTGTAGAGGATATTCTCGATTCGGGTATAACCTTGGCGTACTTAAAGAATGTTTTGCTTGACAGAAATGCGGCAAGCATTAAGGTCTGCGCATTTCTTGACAAGCCCGCAAACCGTCAGGCTGATATTTCCGCCGACTATGTGGGCAAAATAATACCTGATGAGTTCGTTATAGGCTACGGTCTTGATTATAATGAAAAATACAGGAATTTACCGTTCGTCGGTGTTCTTTCTCCCAAGGTTTATTCCGACAAATAAGGAAGGGGCTTTTCCACTTGAATAAGAATTTAAAAAATGTGCTGTTGTTTATAGGTATACCGATAGTATTTATAATTGCGATTATGTCGGTTTCTTACCTTTCAAAGAACACCGCTGAAACAAAATACTACGAAATAGTTTCCATGGTAAAGAATAACGAAATATCGGAGTATCAGCTTAATCTTTACAGCGGCGAGCTTATTTACACAAAGCGTGACGATGGCAAGAAATACCGCTATACCGTTGCGGACACCTCGATTTTCTATAATGACATTAAGGATGCGGTGTCAGAAATAAACGAGGAAAACAAGGGCACGGACAAGGTAATCAAATACGATTACAAGTCGGGCGGACAAGCCGCTTGGATTATGAATCTTCTGCCTACGATACTTCTTATAGGCGTAATGATACTTTTCTGGGTGTTCGTTATGAAGCGTATGAACGCTTCTATGGGCGCCGATAAGACACTCGGCTTCGGCAAAGCAAAGGTCAAGAAGGACGACGGCAAGCGCAAAACCACGTTTGCCGATGTTGCGGGCGCCGACGAAGAAAAAGAGGAAATGTCCGAAATCGTCGACTTCTTAAAAGACCCCAAAAAGTATAACGAGCTCGGTGCCAAAATACCCAAGGGCGTGCTTTTGGTAGGACCTCCCGGAACAGGTAAAACTCTTCTTGCACGTGCGGTTGCGGGTGAGGCAGGCGTTCCGTTCTTCTCAATTTCAGGCTCTGATTTTGTTGAAATGTTCGTCGGTGTTGGTGCGTCCCGTGTCCGTGATTTGTTCGGAGAGGCGAAAAAAGAAGCCCCTGCTATTATATTTATCGACGAAATTGACGCCGTGGGCCGTCAGAGAGGCGCAGGTCTCGGCGGCGGTCACGACGAAAGGGAACAGACCCTTAACCAGCTGCTCGTTGAAATGGACGGCTTCGGCGCTAACGAGGGCGTAATAGTTATGGCAGCTACAAACCGCCCCGATATACTTGATAAAGCCCTTTTGCGTCCCGGCCGTTTTGACCGTCAGATAACCGTTAATTACCCCGATGTCAAGGGCAGAGAGGAAATATTAAAGGTTCATTCAAGAGGTAAGCCGTTAGGCCCTGATGTTAACCTTGCGACCATCGCAAAGTCCACCGCAGGCTTTACGGGCGCTGACCTTGCAAATCTCCTTAACGAATCGGCTCTTCTTGCGGTTCGTCACCGTAAAAAGGCAATTACACAGGAAGAAATTGAAGAAGCTACCATCAAGGTTGTAATGGGCACTGAAAAGAAGTCCCATGTTATGAGCGATAAGGATAAAAAGGTTACCGCTTACCATGAGGCAGGTCACGCAATAGTTTCCTATTATTTGCCGACGCAGGATCCCGTTCATCAGATATCCATTATTCAGCGCGGTATGGCGGCAGGCTACACAATGTATCTGCCTACAGAGGAAAAGGGTCATACCTCACGCAATCAGATGTTAGAGCAGATATGCTCGTTGCTCGGAGGCCGTGCGGCGGAGCAGCTTACACAGGATGATGTTTGTACCGGTGCGTCAAATGATATTGAGCGTGCTACCGATTTAGCCCGTAAAATGGTTACCAAATTCGGTATGAGCGATAAGCTGGGTCTTGTAACCTACGGTCACGATAATAACGAGGTATTCTTGGGCAGAGATTTCTCCTCAACCCCGAATTATTCCGAAAAGACTGCCGCGGCAATCGACGAGGAAATTGAGTCCGTTGTTATGAAGCAGTACACAAAGGCGCTCGATATTCTCAATAACGCAATGCCCAAGCTTCACGATGTTGCTAAGGTTTTGTTTGAAAAGGAAAAGATTACAGGCGATGATTTCAGAGCCATAATGGAAGCCTAAAAAATAAAAAAAACCGCGTTACACCCGAAAGAGGGAGTAACGCGGTTTTTTATTTGTATGATACGGGAGATGACAGGTCGGTAATAAATTTAATATCTTTAAACTGCGTTTTTAGCATATTTTTAAGCGGTTCAATAACCGTATTTTCGGTTTCAAAATGTCCCGCGTCAAACACCGTAACTCCGAGATTAACAGCGTCAATAAAGATATTATGCTTAACATCAGCAGTTATTAAAGCGTCGCATTTATGCTTTTTAATCTCATAAACATAATTTCCGCCGCTGCCTGAGCAAACCAAAACATTTTTAATTGTTTTGTCGGGAAGATTGTATTTGACCCGAGTATTAAGCGCGGTGTTTATACGCTCCGCAAGCACGTCCGACAANNAAACAGGCTCGCTTAAAGAGCCTTTGTTTATTATAAAACCGTCTGCGGCAGTGATTTTTTTGACATCGCAAAGCCCTAAAGCGTTACAGAGCGAGTCATTTACGCCGCCCTTGCCTATATCAAGGTTTGTGTGCATTGAAATGACCGCAATTCCGTTTTTAACAAGCTCATAAACAGGGGAGCCCGCAAGCACGGATTTTAACGGCTCAAATATTACGGGATGATGCGTAATAATTAAATTACACCCGTTTTTTACAGCAGTACCTATTACGGGTAAGGTGCAGTCAAGCGCTATTACGGCGCCGCTAACATAAGCCTCGGGGTCTCCCGTTAAAATGCCCGGATTATCAAAATCACAGGCAGTTTCAACAGGGAAGTTGAGGTTCAGAAAATCAAAAATATCTCTAACTTTCATATTATGCTTTCTTTGTAAACGAATCCTTTAGTGCCACCGTGCGGTTAAATACAATTTTTTCCGCAGTGCTGTCGGTATCAACACAGAAATAGCCCTGACGCATAAACTGGAATTTATCGCCCGGTTTAACACCCATTAACGATTTATCAAGCTTACAGCCGTTTATAATCTTAAGTGAATCGGGGTTAAGGTTATCCGCAAAGGACGAAACACCCTCCTCGTCGCTCGGGTTGGGAACATTGAATAAGCGGTCGTAAAGTCTTACCTCGGCGTCAAAGCAGTTGTCTGCGCTTACCCAGTGCAGAGTACCCTTTACCTTTCTGCCGTCGGGCGTTTGTCCGCCGAAGCTTTCGGGATCGTAGGTACAGTGAACTACCGTTATATTGCCGTTTTCATCGGTTTCGTGCGAGGTATATTTAATATAATACGCACCTTTGAGGCGAACCTCTTTTTGAGGGCAGAGCCTGAAATATTTACCGGGCGGGTCAAGCATAAAATCGTCCTGCTCGATATATATTTCCTTTGAAAAGGTAACGCTGCGCTTGCCGAGCTCCGGCTTTGAGGGGTTGATATCAATAGCAATTTCCTCGGTTTTGCCGTCGGGATAATTGTCTATTACAACCTTTAACGGATTTAACACAGCCATAGCGCGGTCGGCATTTTCATTAAGATTATCACGCACGCAGGATTCAAGCAGGGCATAGTCGATTACGCTGTACGCCTTTGAAACGCCTATTTTATCAACAAAATCACGAACCGCCTCTGCGGGATAGCCCCTGCGCCTTATACCGCAGATAGTCGCCATTCTCGGGTCGTCCCAGCCGCTTACGAGACCGTCGCTTACAAGCTTTAGGCATTTGCGCTTGCTTGTAAGGGTATAATTTACATTCATTCTTGCAAATTCTATCTGTCTCGGGGGATTGGGTATATCAAGCGCTTCAAGCACCCAATTATAAAGCGGACGATGGTTTTCAAACTCCAAGGAGCAAAGCGAATGTGTAACGCCCTCCTTAGCGTCGCTTAACGGATGTGCAAAATCGTACATAGGATAAACGCACCATTTATCACCCGTGCGGTGGTGATGCGCCTTCATAATGCGGTAAATTATCGGGTCGCGCATATTAAGGTTTGAAGAGGACATATCTATCTTTGCCCTTAAAACCATTGCGCCGTTTTCAAATTCGCCGTTTGTCATACGGGCAAACAGCTCCCGTGTTTCCTCTATCGGGCGGTTGCGGTAGGGGCTGTTTTTACCCGGCTCTGTAAGAGTACCGCGCATTTCTCTTATTTCATCCGCAGAGCCTTCGTCAACATAAGCAAGACCCTTGTCAATGAGCTTTAAAGCACATTTATAGATATAATCAAAATAATCGGACGCATAGTAAACATTCTGCCATTTAAAGCCGAGCCATTTAATATCTTCCTCTATTGCCTCGACATATTCGGTGTCTTCCTTTGTAGGATTGGTGTCGTCAAGCCTTAAATTGCAGATACCGCCGTATTTTTCGGCGGTCGCAAAGTCAATGCATATAGCCTTTGCGTGGCCGATATGAAGATAACCGTTGGGTTCGGGCGGAAAACGGGTCTGTACTCTGTCGTAAACGCCTTCCTTTAGATCCTCGTCAATAAAATCAAGTATGAAGTTAGAGGGAGCAGAAGTGTTCTCATCCCTTAAAATTTCTTCAGACACTGTAAAAAACTCCTTTATAATTCGTTGATTGCCGCATCTATACGGGAAATACAGGTGTCATAACCCAATACCTGCATAATGCTGCAAAGGTCAGGCGTGTTGCGCCTGCCGGTGACGGCAATTCTGAGCACTGTGCTTAAATCGCCTGCGTGGCCCTTGAATTCCTGCGGATTTGCTTTATACTGCTTTGTTTCAGCCGCAAATCCGATTTCGGGCGCTATTGATTTGATTTTTTCAAACCAACGCTGTCGGTCATCGGAAGAATTATATACCGCTTTGTATCTTTTAAGAAATTCCTTCGCATCGCCCGCGGATATATTTTCGGGAAGTTCAAGCGCATTTACATAGGTTTCGGGGAAGAAGTACGAGAAATAATCCTTAGCCTCGCTCCACCTTGCAATATCCTTGCGCGGCTTCGGCACATCACGGTCAATGGAAAGCATTGCTTTTGTATATTCGGGATTACGTGTTAAGTGGGAATAGAATTCACCGTCAAATTCCTTTGCCCAGTCGGTAAGCTTGGAATAAACCTCTTCACCCGAAAAACGGGAAACGCAGGTCTTGCTTACATCATTAAGCTTATCCGAGTCAAACAAAGCGCCCGAAACACTCATTTTCTTAAGATTAAATTTGAACTTTTTATACGATTCGGTGGGATTTGCCCTGCGCCAATCCTCAAAATCCGAGGCGGCAATGGTCATAAGATATTCAATAACACTGCTGCTGTCA
>DKDS01000099.1:0-1226 GCA_002451855.1 Ruminococcaceae bacterium UBA6842
ATATAGGCAGGGTTGTTAAAAATCTCCGCATTAAAGAGTCCCCCGAGTGGATGAAAAAGGCGATAACCGCCTCGGGAATGAGACCGATCAACAATATCGTTGATATTACAAACTTTGTTATGCTTGAAACGGGTCAGCCTATGCACGCATTCAACTATAACGATATTGCGGATAAAAAAATCATAGTACGCAATGCCGAAGAGGGCGAGACCATAACCACACTTGACGGCACCGACCACACGCTTACCCCCGATATGCTTGTAATAGCGGACGGAAAGCACCCCTCCTGTCTTGCGGGTATAATGGGCGGCAAGGAAAGCGAAATTGAAAGCGATACCACCGATTTATTCTTAGAATCGGCAAAATTCCGCCGTGACAATATAAGACACACGGGCAGAGCCTTAGGTATACGCACGGAGGCAAGCGGCAGATACGAGCGCGGCGTTGATATTATTAATGTCGAGTACGCTATGGAAAGAGCGCTCCAGCTTATATACGAGCTTGACGCAGGCGATATAATCGACGGAGCGATAGACCTTAATAACGGGCTTCCCGAGGAAAGAATAATAAGTGTCACCACCGATAAGATAAAGGAGCTTATCGGCGTTGATGTGCCCGACGAAAAAATAATTTCGATTTTAAACAGCCTCCATTTGCCGACAACGGCAAACGGCAAGGAGCTTACCGTAAGAGTACCGTCTATAAGAGACGATATTGAGGGCAGAGCCGACCTTGCGGAGGAGGTTATGCGTATATACGGCTATGACCACATCATAGGCAAGCCGATGCGCGGCGATGTTATAAGGGGCAAAAAGCTGCCCGAACGCATAAAATGCGATAAAATCAAGGACTTTATGAGCGCCGCGGGCGCCCGTGAAATAGCCACCTATTCGTTTATAAGCTCTTCGGCTATCGATACGCTTTTGTTGCCTGAAAACGACGAGCGCAGAAAGCAGATTAAAATTATAAATCCGCTCGGCGACGAGTATTCAACAATGCGTACACAGCTTACCACAAGTATGCTTACCGTATTGTCAACCAATATAAGCCGCAAAATAACAAACGGCAGATTTTATGAAATTTCAAAGCGCTTTATACCGAAACAGCTGCCCATAACCGAACAGCCCGACGAAATACCGACAATGTCTGTCGGAATTTACGGCGACGGCGAGGATTTCTTCACTTTAAAGGGCATAATAGAAGGGATAATGAAGCTTTGCGGCGCG
>DKDS01000099.1:1255-1437 GCA_002451855.1 Ruminococcaceae bacterium UBA6842
GTGAGCCGTACCTGCATCCCGGCAGACAGGCGTGCGTGCTTGCGAACAATGTGCCTGCCGCCGTTTTCGGCGAGGTGCATCCGTCAGTCGCCGCCTCCTACGGAATTGATTGCAGGGTGTATGTGGCCGAAATCAAGCTTGATGTTCTGCTCGGAATAAATAAGCGTAAAACCGTTTATAAG
>DKDS01000099.1:1484-4869 GCA_002451855.1 Ruminococcaceae bacterium UBA6842
GCCGCTTCCGAAATTCCCCGCCGTGGAAAGAGACTTTGCAATGCTGTGCGACGCCGAGCTTCCTGTCGGCGCGATAGAAAAGGCAATCGCAAAGGGAGCTGGCAGACTGCTTGAAAGATTAGAGCTTTTCGATGTTTATTCAGGCTCGCAGATACCCGAGGGTAAAAAGAGCGTGGCTTACAGCGTATGGCTCCGTTCGGCAAACAGCACCCTTACCGATAAGGAAATAGACGCTGTAAATTCGGCTATAATTAAAAATCTTGAAGCCGCGGGAGCAGAGCTGAGAAAATAATACTTGAAATTTACGGCTTGAGGGTATACAATTAAACCAAGTAAGTTCTTTGAGAGGTGTTAATTATGAATGACAGAACTATGACCTTTTCAATAGGCGACCAGACCGAGCAGGAAATAAGAAATATTCTTACGCTTGTGTATGACGCGCTTAAGGAAAAAGGCTATAACCCCATAAATCAGATAGTCGGCTATATTCTTTCCGAAGACCCGACCTATATAACCACTCATAATAACGCCAGAAACCTTATAAGGCGTATTGACCGCGACACTCTTTTGCAGTCGCTTGTAAAGTATTATCTGAGTGCGTAAGAAAAATTTAAAAGCCGTTCCGAAATTTATTCGGAACGGCTTTTTTAGTTGGTGTCTTTAGGAGTGGAGCAAACCACCGGTTCAACCGGTGGTTTTGACTTTAAAAATATATGTCACCGCACGGCACGAGTGCAGCCGGATTAAAGCAAAGTTAAAAAGCCATAAACCGGCGTTAGCCGAGCAATAACTTATTATAAAAGACAAACCTGCGTCAGCAGGATAAAAGCTGTAAGTCGGCATCGGCCGAACAACGGAAGCCAAAGCTTTTCCCGAATTGGACATTGCCAAAACGGAAAATCATATCTCGAGTATTAAGTATATATGCTACAATGAGTTTAGATTTAACATAAGTCTTAAAAAGCGGAGGTATGATTTATGACTGTAAAAAAACTTACGGCGGCATTACTGGCGGTATTCACCGTTGTGCTCTGTCTGCCCTTTGCGGCGGCAGCCGAAACGGGCGGCAATATAAGCTGGGAGGTTGAAGATAAAACGCTTGTAATCTCCCCTATGACGGACGCTGCCGCAATCCCCGATTATAAACAGGGAGACGCGCCGTGGTACAGCCTTAGAAACAGTGTGGAAAGCATTACCGTAAACGACGGTATAACCCGTATCGGCGACTATGCTTTTTACGGCTTTTCAAAGGTAAGAACGCTTAATTATAAGGGCGCTTTTTATAATAAGGCGGTTTTCGGCAGCTCGGTAACAAGCATAGGAAACGGCACATTTGAAAACTGTACGAGCCTTATGGATGTTACACTGCCCGATACCGTGAAAACTGTCGGCAGCTCCGCTTTCAGGGATTGCACGGCGCTTACATCCGTTTGTCTGCCTCAAAAGCTCTACAACATCGACGGAACAGCCGGCGAAATACCCGATTATCTGTTCAGCGGCTGTACAAAGCTTAAAAAGGTAGTTTTTACAGGCAGAGAGGGACAGCAGAATATAAATCTCCCCTCAAATATAACAAGAATAGGTAAGGGTGCGTTCGCGAAATGCTCCTCGCTTGTAAGCTCAACCTCAAAAAGGTTTGATATGCCGAACACGGTAAAACAAATTGACGATTTTGCCTTTGACGGATGTTCGGGGCTTGAATTTATGCAGGTCACGCTGTCACTCGAATACATCAGCCCCTCTACGTTTAAGGGCTGTACGGGGTTCGGCAGATTTATAATATACAATGACGGTTGGGGCGAATATTACACAAGCAATAACGATTATTATACAATTTACAATAAAAGCGAAACCAAGCTGGTAAGATTTTTGCCTGCCACAAGCTTAACACAGTTTAAGATGACGGAAAAGGTTGAAACAATCGAGGATTACGCGTTTGAAAGCTCTGTTAATCTTGAAACCGTAACGCTCGGCGCAGGGGTCAAGAGTATCGGCAGCTACGCTTTTGCCAATTCCGCAAAAATCAAAGGAATATTTATTCCGAAAGGCGTCACCGAAATCAAGGAGGGTGCGTTTGATAACTGCCCGTCTTTAGGTGCGATATACTACGGCGGCAGTGAGGACGACTGGAAAAGCATTGCAATAAACAGCGATAACGCGGGGCTTAACGGCAAGACGGTTTATTATAATTCCGCAGGAATACCCGAAAAGGAGACGCCGAACGCTCCGTCGGCTCCCGAGCTTGAAAGCAAAACCGATACCACGGTTACGCTTAAAGCCGTTGACGGCTGCGAATACCGAATGGACGGCGGCGAGTGGCAGAAAAGCAATGTATTTACGGGACTTGACGAGGACACCGAGTATTCATTCTATCAGCGAATAGCCGAAACGGAAGCATCATATGCGTCCGAAAGCAGTAAAAAGCTCACCATCACAACCGATAAAAAACAGCTCCCCGACGGCGAAACGCTGATTAATATAAACGGACAATGGCAGTATTTTAAGGACGGAAAGCAAAATTTCGATTACTGCGGACTTGTAAGCTTCTACGGCACATGGTACTATGTGGAAAACGGCGTACTTAACTGGGACTATACGGGTCTTACGAATTTCTACGGCACATGGTACTATGTAGAGGGCGGCGTACTCAACTGGGGTTATACAGGTCTTACAAATTATTACGGCACTTGGTATTATGTAGACGGCGGTATACTCAACTGGGGCTATACAGGTCTTACGAATTTCTACGGTACTTGGTATTATGTGGACGGCGGTATACTTAACTGGGGTTACACCGGTCTTACAAATTTCTACGGCACTTGGTACTATGTGGACGGCGGTGTACTCAACTGGGGTTATACGGGTCTTACAAATTATTACGGAACATGGTATTATGTGGAAAACGGCGAGCTTAACTGGAGTTACACGGGCCTCACAAACTACTACGGCACTTGGTACTATGTAGAAAACGGTGTACTCAACTGGGGCTATACCGGATATACAAATTACTACGGTACTTGGTATTATGTAGAAGGCGGAGTGCTTCGCTGAACAAATTAAATAAACGAAACAAAGCAAAATCAGTCCTGCTGTTTGGCAGGGCTGATTTTTTATGTTTATTTAACAGGAGGAAACGGATAAATTTTCTGTTTTATCCGAATTAAGGGGGAAACAATGACAACAAAAGGTGAAATAAACAGTAAAAAATACAATAATTTTTGTATTGTTTGCCTTGCGATAAAATGTTAAATTATTAGTGAAGTATAGTAATTAAGCTTTACAACAAGCTGAAAAGGGGTGAAAATGCGGCAAAAACAATCTATAATCTTCAAAATATTATAAATTGGGAGGAAAAACTATGAAGATGAAAAAAGTAACAGCAAGC
>DKDS01000087.1:0-36227 GCA_002451855.1 Ruminococcaceae bacterium UBA6842
GGTTTCGGTAACGGATATATTGACCGAAAGCGCTTCGGACAGTTCCGACTCTATGGACGGTTGGGGTAAATGGCAGTTTTAATATTGATTCCGCTTCGACGTTTACACAGTAGCGGAGTTGAAGGTATAGGGAAATAACTGTATTTTCTTATATTTGTTAAATTTATAGATGGTAATTTTAGTGAAACAGGAGGCAAAATAATGAAAAGCAAAAGTAAATTTAAAATTATTATTTCGGCAGTTCTTGCCATATCGGTTGTTTTTTCAACATTTGCGTTTTTAAATGCGTCGGCAGAAGAAAATGATAAATACGGTACTTATGGAGAGGGGATTTCGGGTAATAAATACGGAATTATGACTCTTGATATGCTGGATAGTTTCAATAACGGCAGTTTTGAAGAGGGTCTTAAATATTGGGGCGTGCATAACCCCGGCAATGGACATACGGCAACAGCTAATGTTGTTAAGGAGGATGCCAATGCATATGTTGATTTAAAAGTTACCGGATACGCCGGATTATATTCGGCTCCGTTTACAATGGCCGATCTTAAAGAAGGAGATTACATTGGCTTGCGTTTCAAAATGAAAAAAATTTCAGGTGACGGTAGTTTGCGCTGTTGGATTATGAATAAAAACTACGATAACACCCCTGCTGCGGGCAATAATTTTACTGTGTCGCCCACAGAAAATTGGGAAACATATTATATAAAGGCAGGATTGTCATCATTGGTTTTGGCAGATGACAGCACAGTAAATAGCGGAAAGCTGCGCATAGCAATTTCTATTACCGGAAATAATATTTCAGAAAGCGGTTTAGAGGTTGGTATCGATGAGGTTGAAATAATTAAATTTTATAAGGATTCCTCAAACAATTTCTTTGCATATACCGATTCAAACGGAAATTGGTATAATGGTAAAAATGAACCGCTTTACGGTACTGAAAACGATGGTATTATACGCAGTGGCAACGGCAACAACAGTATAAACGATTACATAAATTCATTAGACGCGATACCGGCACTTGAAAAAATTGAAAATTTTGATTTTGCAAATGGACTTGTTAATTTCGGTACAATGAATAAAACTTCAAGTAAGAAAACTCTTGCCGATGACGGTACAACATTATATACAGATGAAAACGGAAATAGGATGATTGAAATTGAAAGCAGTACAGATTATGCGTACTGTGGTTTCAGAAGTGTATTTATAAAATTGGCAGATGCGGCAAAGGGTAAGAATGTTTTTGTTTCCGGAGACATAAGGACAGATATGCCTTTATTGTGCAGAATCGATAGTCTGGTGGATGGTGCCTCTGTAGCTGGAAATTGGGGCAGTAATATGGTCCTGACTTTAGCTACCACCGGCAATGAGCTCAAAAGAGTGAATTCTTTAACAGGAACTACTGTTTCTGCGAATGCAACTGCAGTTTCGGTTAATATCCGTCAGCAAGAGTATGGTGGCTCTGCAAAGTCAGGTACTTCATATATTGACAATCTTAACCTCTACTACATTGATGAAGGCGGTTTAGAGCTTCCTGCGTCTATAGACGGCACTCCGATAGATTATGCTTGGGGCGATGTTAATGCGGATAAATCCGTTAATATATGCGACTTGGTTGCAATGAACAACAAAAAGACCGATTCATCAGAAACTATATACTATGCTGCGGCAAAGCTTGACGGAACAACCGTTGCGACAATAACAGATACTGATATTTCGTTAATGCGTTCAATGCTTCTTAACAAATAATTAAACTGCTTTAAATAGGTAAGCTATTAGCAAGCCGTTCGGCTTTATGTCGAACGGCTTATTAAAAAGGGTGATACATTATGAACAATAAAATACCTGAAATTTCAAGAGTAACCGATTTTGATGCCGGATGCGCGGTCCAAATTTTCGGAGAGGGGTTTGACAGTACATGCAAAATTTATTTTTGGAAACCTGAAAATAAATTCGACAGTGATACCTCATTTCCGGAATTGCCGCAAATTCCTCCTGAAGGTGCAAGGGTATTTGACGCCGATAATATTTTAAATCAGGTGGTTTATATTGACGGACGCAATAGTATAGGCGGTGGGGTACAGTTAGTTTGGGTAGAAAATGAAAGCGGTCTCTCAAAGCCTTATGTTGCAAACAAACCGAAAATTTGGAATCAATCCCTTAAAACTGCGGAAAAAGGTGATGTATTTACTCTTTACGGCGATTGCTTCGGCACTCGTTCAGATAATAAGCTTTTACTTTTAATTAACAAGGGAACAGGAGAAAAATTTACTCTGAATTCTATAAGACAGTGTTCTTATGCTTATACGAGAGAAAAATATGTTGCGGAATTTTTAATATCGGACGCTATACCTTTAGGTCTGTATGAAGCATATATTAATTCCGGAAACGGCGGAGATTACGGATGGTCGAACCCCGTATCACTTTTAATCAAAGCATCCGAAAACAGTGCGGTTTCTTATTTCAGAGGTCTATGGAATGATACAGCAGAAAGGCAACGATTGCTTTCGGAAGATGTAAAAACAGTAAAGATAAGTCCGTCAGAAATACCGTTTTGTGATATGTCGGATACTATTCAGCGTGCAATAGATTCACTTGACGATGGCGGAATAGTAAAGCTCTCGTCAGGTGTATATGAACTTGCAAGAACACTTGAGCTTAAGAACGGAGTTGTATTGTTGGGCGATGGTGAAGGTCTTACGATTATTAAGGCTTCATCTACAAAAGGAATAACTCAGGATTGGAGCAGCATAGAGTATGCAAAGAGTGATTCGGAATTAAGTGGTTTTGCAAATGATTGGCGAAAAGGGCATGAAAAATACAATCCGGCTGCACTTGTAAGACTTTCGAATAATTCCGGAATACAGGGAATAGGTATAGAGCTTGGCAATGGTGCCAATATAGGCATACTTATTGCCGGCGAATCACAAGAACCGGTAAGGGGAGCGTTTGTGAATAAATGCCATGTTGATTCGCTTTATCATAATTCTTTTGAGGATGAACGCAGGTTCGGAGCTCTCTGCGAGGGGCTGCTTTCGGTTGCAAACACAGAAGATCTTGTTATATACAAAAGCATATTTAAAGCAGTTCAGCCGATAGCGCTTTTACCGGCACACAACAAATTTGCAAAAATTATAAATAATATTATCGAATGTGTTCCGGCTCAGGTAAATGAATCGTATTTTTGCGGATTGTATAACAGCATCGTAACGGCAAATGAATTTATCGGCGGAAGACGCTCGTTTATGTGCCAAAGCGGTTTTGACGGGAACTTCGTTTATCAAAACAGAAGCAGAGGAGTGGGTCGTTCGTCAAACGCCCTAGAAGTATATATGTCCGAATACGGGGACACAGTGTGGTTCGGAAAGGCGCTTGAAATCGGTGAGAATTATATAATGCTTAATGAAGAAGATACGAGCATTTTCCCACATGCAATAGATGACTACAATAAAGAATACCCATTGTTTGCGTGTATAATTGACGGACGCGGCTTTGGACAATACCGGGCTGTAAAATCATGTATAAACGGAAAGCTTGAATTTTTTGAGAAATGGCGTGTTGTACCGGATGAGACAACCGTGTTCACACTTTGTTCCTCCACACATAATAATATTTGGCTTAACAACAATTCTGAATTTTCAAACGGTTGCAGTCAATTTATTTGGAATTGCGGTCTTGAAAATATAATTGCCGGTCACGAAATTAATACCGCAGCAGGTATAAAGCTTTTCGCACATTACGGAAAGGATAATAAACAGCTCTGCGTATGCTCCTTTAACAAAGTGGAACACTGTCAGGTAAGGGACAGCGGAGAAGGCATAGCAATCTATTCAGCTTCATGGTTTGGTGAAGTGGATTACAACTTTTTTGACCGTACAAGGGGCGTGTTCGGTAATGTTATCAGAAATAATACTTTTGGCGGCTCTGAGGGTAGTCAGTACCTTAAAAATCAACATTGCTGGATGGAAATGCCATCAGATTCCGGTATGAGACTATGCGGCGGATATAATATTGTTGAAATCAATAGATTTGCCGGATATCATAACGGAATATGTCTTTTGGAAAAGTGTGAGGGCAACTGGTTTGCGCGAAATTCCTTTTACGGTACGCCGAAGCGTTTTTGCGGATTCAGCAAAGCCGCTATAGGTCCGGATAAAGAGATGTAACAAAGGGGAACAGAATGGATAACAGCGGCTGGTCAATAAAAGATAAAAACTTGCTTTTAAGTGATAAAGAGGTACTAATTGACGCTAATTCCTTATGCGATGGAGAGAAGCTTAAAAACGGATATATGCTAACCTTGCACTCTAGTGAAAAGCTTTCGGAAACGATATATTCCTTGGGTCGGGTAAACGATGTTGAAAAAATTATGTGCTGTTACCGCGGCAATCCGTTTTTTATGGCAGTGGCTTTCGGAGAGGATATTTCATTTGTTAAAAAAGAAACCATGTGCCTTTTAATAAAAAAGCACGATAATCGTTATCTCCTCTTATTGCCGCTCTTCGATGAAATATCACGCGGCGCACTTCAATTCGGGAATGACGAATTACAAATGGTCGGATTTACCGGATGTGCTGATATTAAGGCAGACAAAGGAAGACTTCTTTATATATCGGAAGGAGTGAACCCATATGAAATGATGGATTTTGCAGCAGAAGATATAAAAGAGGAAATCGGCGGATTTGAGTTAAGAAAAAATAAAAGCTTCCCGCAATATATGAATTACCTTGGATGGTGCACATGGAACGCATTTTATTTTGATGTTAATGAGGATAAATACCTGAACGGTCTTAAAGAATTCAAAGAAAACGGCGTACAGCTGGGAATGACGCTTATTGATGACGGTTGGCTTTCAACCGATGATGTAATGCCGATAGGGGCAAGAGCATTAACCTCTTTTAAGGAAAACGAAGATAAATTTACGAGCAGTTTTAAAAAATTAGCAAGTATCGCAAAAGACGATTTCGGTATAAAAAATTTTATGGTTTGGCATGCGTCAATGGGCTATTGGGCAGGAGTCAAAATAGAAAAATATACATCGCCCGGCATAAAAATAAACTTTCCGAATGCGCTTTTAAAATCAGCAGAATCGTTTAATGAAAAAATCACCCATTTTCCGATAAGACCGGAAAAAGCAGGGGAATTTTATGATGCGTTTCATAAATATTTAAAATCATCAGGGATTGACGGTGTGAAAATTGATGTACAGTATGTAATCGAGGGTGCAGAGGGTGCAACAGGCGGCAGAATAAAGACATTTAATATGTATCAATCCGCAAAAGAAAAATCAGTGCATAATAACTTTTCGGATAATGCCGTCAACTGTATGAGTTGTTCAAATGATATGTTGTATCGTATGAAGTTTACAAATGCACTTCGTTCCGGAAACGATTATATGCCTGAGAACAAAAATTTTTCGCTTATAGCTTCAAATGCATATAACACCTTTTGGATGTATCCCATAGCTTATACAGACTGGGATATGTTTTTCAGTAATAAAACCGAGTCATATGTTGACGCTATTGCAAGAATAGCAGGTGGTTCATCGATATGTGTTTCTGATGGACTTTCAAATCATAATTATAATTTGTTAAAGGAATTAAGTCTTGAAGATGGAAGAGTGCTTCGACCTACAGAGCCGGGAAGACCGACGCTTGACTGTCTGATGAATGACCCGCAAAAAAAAGGTAATGCTTTAAAGATTTTCAATAAAAACAGCTGTACTTACATTTTAGGCGTATTTAATTTTAACGGAGACAAGACCAAAGTGACTATATCGCCAGATGATGTTGAAGGTATTTCCGCGGGTGATTATATTCTGTTTGGATTTTTTAATAAAGAAATTATAAAACTGAAAAACAAAGGAAGTACTTTGATCGAAATTGAAGGGGAGACAGCAGATTTGTTTACGGTTTCCCCTTATAAAAACGGAGTGGCTGTTATTGGATTAGAGGGGAAGATTAACTCTTCGGCGGCAGTGTCTGAAATTAAAATATCCGGCACGGACATTTTTGTTAATGTCATTTCCAATGGGGAATATAAATTGTACAGCGATTTCAAGCCGAAAAATCTTATAGTGAACGGTAAGCAAACCGATTGTCGCTATGAAAATAATATTATTGGATTTGCAAAAACAGATATATAGTCTGCATAGGCCGAAAATATTATGAAGTTAACAAATGGGGTGTAAGCAATGCTTTTGGGAATAATGAACGGTATGGTTATGCAACGAGATGAAAGCAATCATTCAAGCATAACAATAAAATGCGATTTTAATATTAATGATGCCAAGTATTTATTGGAAAATGAGGAGTTTCCTCTTGCCTATGAAAAGATCGATGACGGAACCTACCATCTTTACGGAATGCCTGTAGGCGGACCGTATTCCGTAATTATCAATGATCAAAAATTTGATGAGATATATGTTGGAGATCTCTGGTTACTTGCCGGACAGTCCAATATGCAGGGACAGGGCAGATACAGAAATTATGATCTGACATATAAAGGAACGGATGATGTGCGGGCATTTTTTATGGATGATAATTGGCGAAAAGCTCATCATCCATTGCATGCCGCTTGGCTTGAGGGCGGTGCAATACATATAGAAGACAATTTTAACGGTGTGCCGGAGGGTAAGCACATAGGAGTCGGTCCCGGACTTAGATTTGCACAGTGTATGAGAGAAAAAACCGGTGTCCCGCAGGGTCTCATAGCTTCCGCCTACGGCGGAGCAGGTTTTAAATATTGGGCTCCGGAGGTTGCAAAAACAAATCCGAAAATGAGCTTGTATCTTGCAATGCAGGAACGCCTTATCAAAAATGGAAGGCACATTGCCGGTATGCTATGGTTTCAGGGCTGTGCGGATGCTTTCAGCTGTGAATCTGACAAATTTGAGGAACGGACGCTTAATCTTTATAATTCTGTGAGAAGGGATTTTGGTAGTTTTCCTATAATACAGTTTCAAATAGGAAGAGTAGTCCATCCCGAACTTCCGGGGCTTACGGAAAATTGGATGAAAATAAGGGAAATTCAAAAAAATCTCAGCCAAAAAACGGATAATCTGTATACGATAACCTCAATCAATAAAACTTTAGACGATCTAATCCATTTAAGCAGTGAATCTGCCGAAAAAATCGGAGAAGAAGCGGCAGAGCTAATGTATGATATTAAATCCGGTAAAGCACAAACGCCGGAAATTCAAAACATTAACTTTTACAATGATCCTAAGTCTTCCCAAATATCAATTATCGAGATTTCTTATAAAAATTTGAAGGGCAATCTTAAGAGCGAGGGAATACCTACGGGATTTTATGTTTCCGAGTTTGAATATAAAATCGGTACTGATGTTTTGTTTAAGACTGAAATTAAGGGCAATACAGTCTTTCTTAAACTATGGGGAACTGTTGAAGACAACAAAAATAAATATTTATATTATGGATTCGGTCTAAATCCTTATTGTAATTTAACAGATTCACAGGGGAATGGAATTATGTGCTTCGGTCCCTTAAAATTAAGCAATTATATTGGAGAAAAAAGCAATGGGTAGAATGGAAACTGCATTTAAATATGCAAATGAACAAAGAGATTATCTTGAAAGCCGTGTTAAAGAGGGAATAGAACAAAACCGCAAAGGTGATATGAAAATTAAGTTGACTGATAAAAAGGGAAATCCGATTGTAGGTGCTAAAGTATCAGTTAGGCTTAAAAATCACGAATTTCGGCACGGCTCGAATATTTTTATGCTTGATGAACTTGAAACGGATGAAAAAAACCGGCTTTATAAGGAACAGGTGGGTAAAGCAGTAAATATGGCTACACTGCCGTTTTATTGGAAAGACCAAGAACCGAGACAAAATGAAACCAGATATACGGCAGACAGTGAAAGAATATATCGCAGACCAGCACCTGATTTATGCCTTGAATACTGCAAAAAATACAACATAGAGCCTAAACTGCATTGTCTTAATTATTCCCAATGGACACCTGATTGGGTTTCGGATAATGTTGAAATCACAAAAAAGCTTCTTGAAAAAAGATACAGTGAGATTTCAGAGCGTTATGCGAATAAAATCAATGATATTGAAGTAGTAAATGAGATGCTTCTTGCGTGTAAGAGAAAAATATTTAACGAACCTGATATAATTAAATGGAGTTTTGAGCTTGCGGAAAAATATTTCCCGAACAACAATCTTATGATTAATGAAGCGGGAGATGTTTATGAGCATATGTTGTTTGGAACGAGAATGCCTTATTACGGCAAACGGATGCCTTATTATATGCTTATAAAAAATCTGCTCAATGATTCTGTTCGTATAGATAAAATCGGGTTACAGTATCATTTCTTTTTTCCGAAAGAAAACGAGGCAGAAAGTGCCGAATTCTATTTTAATCCAAAAAACATTTATAAAATTCTTGATGATCTTTCAGAATTCGGAAAGCCGATACAAATAACAGAAATAACAATACCTGCGTATTCCGAAACTTCTGAGGATGAGGAGACGCAGGCACAGCTCTTAAGAATGATGTATTCAATTTGGTTTAGTCATCCGGCAGTTACAGGAGCAATCTATTGGAATATGGTTGACGGATATGCAGCGTATGCTCCGCAAGGTGATATGACAAGCGGCGAGAACTACTATTACGGCGGTTTGTTAAGATTTGATTTATCACAAAAGCCTTCATATAAGGTCTTTTATGATTTGTTTCATAAAGAATGGAACACCGAAGAGGATTTAATGACTAATGAAAACGGAGAATGTGAATTCCGTGGATTTTATGGAGACTATGAAATCACCGTTGAGGGCAAAAAACATCATTTTTCTTTTTATAAAAAAAATGATAACAAGGCAGAAATAAATCAGTAAATTGATTTTAGATGAGGTTTACAGGAGTTAAGTATGGCGAATATTAAACTGATTTCGGTAGATGTTTTATACGATTTTATTGAACCCGGTGACAGAGTATTTTTTACAACAAAATGGCAATGCATTGAAAAGCCCGAGCATAAGGACATAAAGATTTCGGCAGAGCTTACATTCAGTGGAAGACAGCGTAGAGAAGAAGCTCAATCCCAGAGTTTCAGAATGTTGTGGGAGCCGTTTCCGTATATCAAAGAATGGAAAAAAGGAGAGGATTGGTCTGTGACGGGGTGCTGGAAGGTTCCGGCAACATGGGGAGGAAGCTTTTTCCTTGACATTTCACTTACCGATAACAAAGGGGAAAATATCCAATTTATCGGAGAAAATGGCTTTGCAACTCTTAGACAACGCATTTGCGAGTTGGATATAGGCTGGGGATGGGGAAGAAAAAAGCTTTTGGAACAGCGAAATCCCTTACATATTCAGCTTAATGAAGAAAATTCCAATAACGTGGGTATTTGTAAACACGATTGTACCGTTATGTCCGATTTTAGCTTTAATAACGATTATCCTGCAATTTGCAGCTTTAATAATGTGCCATGGTACGATTTAAAGCCTATTTTGACTGTTAGAAAAATATCTGATAATTCCGCTTTGGAATTTATCGGGAATGACGGGATTGATTATTCGCTTAAAAACGAAAACGGTAAGATAATATATTCCGCCTTCAACAAATACTGCACCTTTGATTTTATTGCCGAAAAATCCAATTATGGATTTGTGATGAGTATCCAAAATATTTGGGAAGCCGACGGTTATGAGATTATTGATTTTGAGGTTCCTTCACTTATTCAAATCTTTGATAAAAAATCAGAGCTAATCAATTTTTACGGCGGAGGAAGAAGGCAGAAGCTTTCTGAGGCATTGATGCAGTCAGTTGATTTCTATTATGATGTTTGTAATGCTGTTTCTGCTAGCTCGGGTAATGAATCATTCGCCTTAATTGCCAACGATCCCGATATGTGTTTGAGACAATCCGTTGTAAAATGCGGATCAAATGACAAGAGTATTGTTATGGGTGCTACTTTCAGAGTGCATATAAAATCTGAAGTAGCAGGAGACCCGTCTATTCCGGTAAATCTTGATACTTTAGAACTGCATTTTGACCGTGATTTGGATTGGAAATTTTCGGCGAATATCCTTAAGAATAAAATAGATAAACAAAGTTTTTATATCTATAAAGACACGCTCATGTATAAGATTGCTCTCGATATGACCGCACAATATAATCCGGAACGACCGGAGACATATTCGGAAATTTCAACTCTTAAGGATGTTGAAGAAATTATAATGAAAATTTATAGTTTGTCATGTGGTATGAGGCAGGTCGTATATCTTTGCGGATGGCAGAAGGGCGGCCATGATTTCTCGTATCCTTATCCTCATCTCACCGGCTTTAATCCTAAGTGCGGAACTATGCAGGAGTTTCGTGATTTACGCGAAAAACTAAAAAAATACAATGTCCTTCTGTCGTTTCATGACAATTATGATGATGCATACATATCAGATGAAGTGAAACTAAATAGCGATATTATTTGTATAGATGAAACGGGTAAGCACTGGAAAGGATGGCTTTGGGCAGGCGGTATGTCTTATATAATTGATCCGTCTGTTTATGTGAAAAGTAAAGATTTTGCGGAGCGAGTTGAAAGAACTGTATCAGATTACGGCATAGAGGATACATACCACTTGGATGTTCTTACTTCAGAGGTTAGGAGATACAGCTATAGAAAAAATAAAATGTCGGCCGCAAGAGAAAACATAGAAGCAAAACTTAAAATAATTACTGCTTTTAATGAAAAACAAATTGATATAACAAGTGAAACGCTTGCAATGCCTTTTATTGGGAAGATAGGTTATGCGCAAAACACAAGATATAATTTTTCAAACAGACTTTTTTACAATGAAGAGGTTATTCCGCTCACTACAGTAGCTTTCCATGGTTTTATACCGTACAAATTTGCTTCTTCGGGCAGTAAAATCGGTATACTTCGTGCTATTGCGGTAGGTGGTAGCTGCAGTATTTCCATAGAGAACAATATCGACTTTACAAATATTTCACGTGAATTGTATCTTTCGAGTATTCCGATGTCTAAACTTGCATACAAGAAGGTATTGGACGCTCAGATTGACCGTGATAAATGGTTTATGAAATATGAAGATAATAGCAGTGTATATGTAAATTTTGCTAAAGAAGAATATAAAATAGTATTTGAAAATGCGGTTATATCCGAGAATTTTACTACTTTTATGTTGATTAATAACAGTACATACTGCTACTACTCGTTAAGTGATGCAGAATATTCGCTTAATCTTCCGGATAAATGGGAATCGGCTGAGGTAAAAACGGTTACGGCAGACGGTGAAGGTAAAAAGTTTGTATTATATAAAAAGAATGGATTTGTTTTAAATGCAAAGAAAGATACACTCTATTTTATAAGAAAAGGGTAGGTTTTTAATTATGGAAAAAATTCTTTTCAAAACAGTCGATAATGAAAATCTCAATTTGTGGGTTTATGACGAAGGGAATCCTTTGACGGATAAGGAAAGAAGCGCATTGATTTGGATACATGGCGGCGGATGGAACAGCGGCTCACCGGATTATTTCGGTGATGATTATGATTATTTTACTAAATTGGGAGCGATATGCTTCGGCGTTGAATACAGGCTTGTATCAAAAACAGAGAATGATCCGCAGGCAGTACGATTACAAGGGGCCTTTTCTGATTGCATTGACGCCATTATGTTTATTAAACAAAATGCAAATAAATTCGGAATATCGCCTGATAAAATAGTAGTTATAGGAGAATCGGCGGGGGGACATCTTGCTTTATGCACGGCTACTTCGGTTATAAATAGGTTTAACAAGGAGGCTGTTCCGAATGCAGTAGTTGCTATAAATCCCGTTTTAAGAACTATTGACCGTTGGTCGGAGTCTGCCGCAAGAATAGAGGGATTAAGTCTCGGAGTTGATGAATTTTATAATAGATATAAAATACTGAAAGAGGTTTCCCCATCTGATAATATTGAGAAAAATAACATTCCTCTCTTGCTACTTACCGGAATAGACGACAAATGCGTATATCCGGGTGAGGTGGTTGATTTTTTTGAAAGATATATTGCTTGCGGAAATAAAGCGGATATAGAATTATATCCAAACACAGGCCATGCTTTTACACTGCCGTTTTGGTATGATAACGACAGAATAAGCCTTAATAAGGCCTTAAATAAAATGGAAAAATTCTTATATGATCTTGGATATATTAAATCAAAGTAGCATGCAAATTCACAAAAGGCGGTAAATATATGAATTTAACGGATTGGACAATCACAGAAAAGGAATTTAAAAGAGAAAATACGGAGCTTAACGGTAGCCGATATATCATCGGCAACGGATATATGGGATACAGAGGTACCTATGAAGAATTTGGTAGACAGGAACTTGTTGCCCTTAATATGGCAGGACTGTTCGATAGAAACGGAGATTCCTGGCGTGAATCGGTAAATGCGCCCAATCCATTATATACAAAGGTTTTTGCTGGCGACTCAGAAGTAAGCCTTCTTGAGTGTGCTCCGTCAGAGCATGAAAGAAGTCTGGACATCAGACACGGATTACATTCGAGAAAAACCGTGTTTGAAATTGACGGAACATTGATTACTATTACTGCCAAACGGTTTTTAAGCATTGAAAATGAACATATAATCGGTATTGATTATACTGTCTCCGCAGACAAACCCGTAAATATAACCGTAAAAACGGGGATTGACGGTGATGTATGGGACATTAACGGACCACATTTTGTTATAAAAGACAGAAAGTCAGAGGGGCGAATCAATTCTTTAAGTTGTGAAACAATAGAAAACAGCATTAAACTGGTGGTTTATGAATTTATTGATGTAAATAACAGTCAATATGATAATTCGGAAAACGCTAAGCTTTTAAATGTTTTCAACACGGTTGTAACCCCTGAGAGGCCTTTTAACTTTAAAAAGCTTGCAGGCGTGTACTGGGGTGATGAGGTTCAAAACTCCGAAGAGATGTTCAAAGAAAGCATAAAATGCGGATATGATGAAATTTTAAGAAGACACAATGCTGCGTGGGAAAATATATGGGATAAATCCGATGTGGTAATTGACGGCGATGAGGAAGCCCAAAGATCACTCAGATACAGTCTTTACCAGCTTATTTCAGTCGCTCCGCGCGGTAACGGAAAATGCGGCATACCGGCAAGAGGTCTTTCGGGACAGGTCTACAAGGGCGCGTCATTTTGGGATACGGAAATGTTTATGCAGCCGTTTTTTTCGTTTACCGACCCGCAGGTTTCAAGGAAGCTTGCCGATTACAGAATTAATACGATTGCGGGCGCAAAAAGAAAAGCAAAGGAATACGGATTTGACGGTGCGTTTTATGCTTGGGAAAGTCAGGAAACAGGGGACGACGCTTGTACCTTATTTAATATTACCGATGTATTCACCAAAAGACCGATAAGAACATATTTCAGAGATAAGCAAATACATGTCAGCGCAGATATGGTTTACGGCTTGTGGGAATACTGCAATATATCTGATCAATATCAGATACTTGCGGACGGCGGTCTTGATTTGATTTATCAGTGTGTACGGTTTTTTTACAGCTACGCTTATACAAAACTCAATAAAAGAAACTATGAGTTTTTAGATGTTGTAGGACCTGATGAATACCATGAACGGGTAAACAATAATGCGTATACAAATAAAATGATTGAAAGATCTGCGGAGATACTTCTTTCGGCGCTTACAAAGGTGAAATTGAATTATCCGGAATATTATAAAGAATTTACAAAGAAAAACGATATTGAATGGATTGAAGATTTTAAAAATAACCTGTATGTACCCTCTCCCGATGAAAACGGAATAATAGAACAGTTTGATGGGTATATGGATCTTGAAGATATAAGTCTTGAGGATATAAAAAAACGTGTGATAGATCCCAATGAATACTGGGGCTGCGGACAGGGTATAGCGACTACAACGAGGATACTGAAGCAAGCAGACGTTATTATGATGCTTAATGTATTCCGTAAGGAATACTCCAAGGAAATCCTTGAAGCAAACTGGAATTTTTACGAACCGTATACAGAACACGGATCAAGCCTCAGTGCCTGTGCATATGCAATAGTTTCCGCTAATATCGGCAATACTGAATGGGCGTATAAATACTTTATGAAAACAGCTACCGTTGACCTTACCGGCAATAGCAGGCAATATTTAGGAACACTGTATATCGGCGGTACGCATCCTGCGGCAAACGGCGGCTCATGGAACACCGCTATATTCGGCTTTGCAGGCGTAAGCTATGATGATGACGTAATTGATATATCGCCGCATTTGCCAAAAAATTGGAAATCTATGTCATTTAAGCTTGCTTGGAAAGGAATGGAGTTGAGCATCCATATCAAGGGCAATGATGTGAAAATTAAAGCAATCGGCGTAAAGAAAAACATAAATATTACCGTGTACGGCAAAAAATATGATTTGGGGTAAGAATGTTATGAAAGGTGCAATTTTTGATTTGGACGGAGTTATAGTTGATACGGCAAGCTTTCATTATCTAGCCTGGAAAAGACTTGCCGATGAGCTTGGCTTTTATTTCAGCCCCGCCGATAATGAGCGGCTCAAGGGTGTAAGCCGTATGAAGTCGCTGGATATACTTCTTGAGGTGGGTAATATCAGCGCTACAGATGAAGAAAAAATTAAAATGGCTGAAAAGAAAAATAAATGGTATGTTGAAAGCCTTAAAACGCTTACTCAAAACAATCTTTTAAATGGAGCAAAGCAGTATTTGGAGAGCTTAAGAAAAAAAGATGTAAAAATCGCTCTTGGCTCAGCAAGCAAAAATGCTCCCATGATACTTGAAAAATTACATATAACAGAACTTTTTGATGCGGTTGTAGACGGCAACAGCGTAAGTAACGCCAAGCCTGATCCGGAAGTCTTTTTAAAGGCGGCAGAGCTTTTGCAGCTTTCACCTGAAGAATGTGTGGTTTTCGAGGATTCTCAAGCGGGAATAGACGCAGCTAAAACCGCCGGGATGGGAACTGTTGCAATAGATAAGTCGGGTGTACTCAAGGGTGCGGACAAATATGTTATGTGTTTAGGTGAGCTTTTAAAATAGGAGGAAACAAATGAATAATTCGGAAGAAATAAAAAATGTACTTCCTGAGTATTTTTCAAAAAAGTATACTTCCAAAGCCAAAATGGAAAATATCGTTGTTTTCGGAAAATACCGTTTTACTGTTCTCGATGAGCGCTTGATAAGAATCGAGTATGATGAAAATGAAATGTTTGAGGATCGCCCGACACAATCATTTATAAACCGTGATACACCGATTTGTGAATTTGATTGTGTAACCGATAACGGGATGCTTAAAATCAAGACAAAGTATTTAATTATTTCATTAAATGAAAGCGAAATTCCGTTGGCAGGACTGTCTATAGAAATATTGAATGCATCGAAAAGAGCAATTTGGAAATACGGGGATGAAATCGATACTTTAAAGGGAACCTATCGTACATTGGATGGTATTTTTGATGAAAGAAGTATATCCTTGGATGATGGAGTTTGTTCAAGGAACGGATTTTCGGTAATTGACGATTCAAATAGTCTTGTAATAACGGAAAACGGATTTGTCGAATTAAGACAAGAAGGAGTAAGGGACTTATACTTTTTTGGATACGGTCATGACTATATAGCGGCTACAAAAACTCTTTATGACCTTACAGGTAAAGCGCCTCTTCTTCCCTCATATGCTTTTGGCAACTGGTGGAGCAGGTTTTGGAAATACACTGAAAAAAGCTATAAAGAGTTAATAAATAGATTTTTAAAAGAGGATCTACCCTTTTCAGTTGCCATAATAGATATGGATTGGCATCTTACCTCTTACCCTGAAGTAAGCTGGAAGGATTTGTGGACCGGATATACATGGAACAAAAGGTTTTTCCCAAATCATAAGCGGTTTATAGATTGGTTGCATTCTAAAAATCTTCATACGGCCTTGAACCTACATCCTGCAAGGGGAATACAGTTTTTCGAGGAAATGTATCCTCAGGTGGCGGAATATATGGGTATAGCACCTGAAACTAAGATGAGGGTGGATTTTGCACCCGAAAGCATTAAATATTGGAATGCATATTTTAACTATATTATTCATCCGTATGAAAAAGACGGCGTGGATTTTTGGTGGATGGATTGGCAACAGGGAACGAACTCTAATTTAAAGGGCTTAGACCCTCTATGGATGCTTAATTATATGCATTCGCTGGATATTCAGAAAGGCGAAAACCGTCCGATGTATTTTTCCCGTTATTCGGGTGTAGGAAGTCAGAGGTTCTATGTGGGATTTTCCGGCGATACATACATAAAGTGGAATGCTTATGGATTTGAGCCGTATTTCACATCAACCGCTGCTAATATTTGTTATCCTTATTGGAGCCATGATATAGGAGGATTTCAACAAGGCGATAAGGATGATGAACTTTATGTCAGATGGATTCAGTTCGGAGTTTTTTCTCCGATATGCCGTCTGCATTGCAGTAATAATCCGTTTTTGGGTAAAGAACCTTGGAATTATGGTGACGAAGCTCGCAGGATTGTCGGTGAATATTTAAGGCTCAGGCATAGGATGTTCCCGTATTTATATTCGATGAATTATCGTACGCATACGGAAAGCAGGGCTATATGTGAACCGTTGTATTATAATTATCCCGAGCCCGAAAACGCATACAATTACAACAATGAATACTTTTTCGGGAGTGAAATGATTGTATGCCCCGTAACAGAAAAAATCGATAAAATTTCCGGGTTGGCAAAAATAAAAGTATATTTGCCGAAGGGGAAATGGATAGATATGACAAGCGGAACTGTTTACAGCGGCGAAACAGAGCTTGATATTTACAGAAACTTAAACCAAATTCCTGTTTTCTGCAAGAGCGGGGCAATAGTACCGTTTAATGCATATAAAAAAGGCGACAATACTTTGAGCTCTAAAACAGATATGGAGATAATGGTGTTCCCCGGCGATTCAAATTCTTTTAATCTTTATGAAGATGAAGGAATAAATAACAGATATTCAGACGGACATTTTGCTACAACATTGTTTAAATTGAATTACAGCGACTATTGTGCGGAATTTAGTATAGAACCGACAAGAGGGGATATTTCGGTAATTCCAAGTATAAGAAATTATACGGTAAATTTACGGGCATTCTCTTTTTCAAGCAAAATAAAGGTCTTCTGTAACGGTTTGGAAATTAGCTGTAAAAAGTTCGTTGAGGATAAAACAAACACAATATCAGTTAAAATAAACGGCGTGTCTGTTTCATCAAGTATTGTTGTAAGAATTGAAAATCCAGACGGTTTAATGTACAAAAATGAGAACTGGATTAATTGTTGCTATGATATACTTATGAGTTCACAAAGCGGCAGCAATGACAAGCAGAAAATTTTTGAGTTGCTTAACGGTACAGATGAAAAAAAGGAAAAAATAAAAAAACTCAAAGAGTTCAAAAAAGTGCCGGTGGCTTTAATAGGAGCTATTGAGGAGCAAATTAAACTATATTGATTTTATAGCAAACTTTTGGAGGAGTAATATGAAATTTCCTGAAAAAACTGGCAACACAATTTACGAACCGGGATACTTGGAACGAGATCCCGAAGTTCTTCCGAAAGGGAAAGTCGTGTTTGAGAATATACCGGATGTTGCAGAGCGCAACAGAATAATAAAAGGTTATTTTGAGGAAAACATTTCTTCATTGTATAAGGAGCCCAGAGGTGCAATGAAATTCCCATATGTTGTTCCCGGAGGGGCATATCTTGATTTATGGGATTGGGACGCATATTTTGTTGCCTGCGCAGTTCCCGACAGTGGCATTAAATATGCGAAAGGTGCTGTGGAAAATTTTCTTTCTTCAACTTTCAGGACTACCGGGCGTCCGGCAAAAAAAATAGGACCTGACGGTTCAAGAGAAGCGTTTTCGTTTCCATATCCGTTACAAGCTCAGTTTGCGTATATAATAGGTAACAGAATAGGTGATTTTTCTTGGATTGAGAAATATTGGGACAACCTGAAAAATATGCGTAATTGGTTTGACAACAATTCGGTTTCCGCCCGGGGATATTATCTTTGGAATAAGATGTACGGCAACGGTTTAGATAACAATCCCGCTGTTTACGGCAGGCCAAATCGTTCTACTGCCGGAATAGATTTAGTGTCTTGGCATTATCGGGATATAATGGCGATGTATCAGATGGCTAAAATTTTTGAGCCTAAAATGGCATCGTTGTATCTTGAAAATGCCGAAAATCTGAAAAAACAGGTACAGGACAACTATTGGGATAAAATCGATAAGTATTTTTACAGTATAGACTGTTTGGAGGATTTTGAGGCTACCACTTGCCAGGAAGTTACATGGCATACATACCTAAAATTCCGTAATTTTTCTTGTTTTTTCCCTCTTTGGGCAGGGATTGCAAGTAAGGAACAGGCTAAGTACATGAGAGATGTACTTATGGACGAGAATAAATTTTTAGCTCCCGGCGGTATACGCTCCCATTCTAAGGAGGATGTGGATATATACAATAATGTTAAAATGGTTGACCCTTCAAATTGGCAAGGACCCGTTTGGGGCCTTACATCATATCTTTGTGCATATGGTCTTAACAGATATGGATATAAAGAGGAAGCAACAGAAATAGCACGTCGTATGTCGAATACATTTGCAAACGATATAAAGCAAAACGGATGCATCCATGAATATTATTCGGGTGATGATAATCAACCACTGTTCCGCCCGGGTTTTATAAGCTGGAACGTTTTGGCTTTGCGTGCTGAGTATGAAATAGCGAATTCACTTGATTGCACAACCTTAAGTCTTTTACAGATTTAATTGATTTTAAAGCAGTATGAATAAGAATTTATTAAATGCAGTACGAATAGGTAGCATTTGCGTATTGATGTATTTATGTTTGCATAATCGGTTAAAGTGATAATCAGCTAATTGATGATTACAGCTTGATTATGCTAAGGATATTTTGAAATGATTGCAGCATGGTTCTTTCGGGGTTTGTGAAAAATTGGAATTAAAAATTGCTGATACAGGAACTATAAATTCATTAATGATTGAAAATAGGAGGTTAAGATTATGTCAGCAAACAGATATGTACAGGATTATCCGGTAATAGGTATAAGACCTACTATTGACGGGCGCAGGGGAGTTTTGGGTGTGCGAGAGTCCTTGGAGGACCAGACCATGAATATGGCGAAAGCCGCCGCAAAGCTTTTCACCGAAAACCTTAAATATTCAAACGGCGAGCCTGTAAAGGTAATTATTGCGGATACCACCATAGGCAGAGTAGCCGAAGCCGCCGCCTGCGCGGATAAGTTCCGCAAGGCAGGCGTGGATATAACACTTACCGTAACACCCTGCTGGTGCTACGGCGCAGAAACCATGGATATGGAAAAGGACACAATAAAGGCGGTTTGGGGCTTTAACGGCACAGAAAGACCCGGCGCCGTGTATTTGGCAAGTGTTCTTGCAACCCACGCTCAAAAGGGACTGCCTGCGTTCGGCATTTACGGTCACGATGTATGTGACGCGGACGATACCGAAATTCCCTCCGATGTTCGCGAGAAGCTGCTCCGTTTCGGCAGAGCGGCGGTAGCGGCGGCTACAATGCGCGGTAAATCCTATTTGCAGATAGGCTCTATCACAATGGGTATAGGCGGCTCTATTATAGATCCTCATTTTATCGAGGATTACCTCGGTATGCGTGTCGAATCGGTAGATGAGGTGGAGATCATCCGCCGAATGACCGAGGGCATTTATGATGAAAAAGAGTATGAAAAGGCTCTTGAGTGGTCAAAGAAATATTGCAAAATGGGCTTTGATAAAAACCCCGAAAATCTGCAGAGAACAGATGAGCAGAAAAAAGAGGACTGGGAATTTACCGTTAAGATGTGCGTTATCATAAAAGACCTTATGAACGGTAACAAAAATCTTCCCAAAGGCTGCGAGGAGGAAGCGGTAGGTCACAACGCAATAGCCGCGGGCTTCCAGGGTCAGCGCCAGTGGACGGACTTTTACCCGAACTGCGATTTTCCCGAGGCGCTCCTTAATACCTCGTTCGATTGGAACGGGGCGAGAGAACCGTACATACTTGCAACCGAAAATGATGTTTTAAACGGACTTGGTATGCTGTTTATGAAACTGCTCACCAACCGCGCGCAGATGTTTGCCGATGTAAGAACCTGTTGGAACGGTAAATCCGTAAAAAGAGTAACAGGCTATGACCTTGAAGGTCACGCAAAAGAGGCGGACGGCTTTATCCACCTTATAAATTCGGGCGCTTGCTGTCTTGACGCAAGCGGCGCGGCAAAGGACGAAAACGGAAATGCTGTTATGAAGTCGTGGTATGATGTAACAGAGGCTGATCAAAAGGCTATTATGGATAACACTACTTGGAACTATGCCGACCTCGGCTACTTCAGAGGCGGCGGATTCTCCTCCCGCTTTGAAACAAAGGCTGAAATGCCGGCAACAATGATAAGACTGAACCTTGTAAAGGGTTTGGGACCTGTACTTCAGATAGTTGAGGGCTGGACGGTAGATTTGCCGACAGAGGTAAGCGATACACTCTGGAAGCGCACCGATTACACTTGGCCCTGCACTTGGTTTACCCCAAGAGTTACGGGCAAGGGTGCGTTCAAGTCCGCTTATGATGTGATGAATAACTGGGGCGCAAACCACGGCGCTATATCCTACGGACATATAGGTGCTGACCTTATAACACTTTGCTCCATTCTCCGTATTCCTGTTTGTATGCACAATGTACCGGAGGAGGATATATTCCGTCCGGCTGCCTGGAACGCATTCGGAATGGATAAAGAGGGCGCGGATTTCAGAGCCTGTGCAAACTACGGGGCAAGCTTTAAAAAGTAATTGACGGAGACAGCTTATGAAAAAGGTATTGGCTTTTGATTTCGGCGCTTCAAGCGGCAGGGCTGTTTTAGCCTGCGTTTGCCGCGGTATGCTTAATGTAGAAGAAATATACAGATTTAAAAATGAACCTGTTACCGTGAACGGCGGGATGTACTGGGATATATTAAGGCTGTTTCATGAAATAAAAAACGGTATCACGGCAGCCCTGCAAATCGGCGGCTTTGACGCTGTAAGTATTGATACATGGGGCGTTGATTTCGGTCTTATAGACAAGAACGGAGAGCTTTTGTCAAATCCCGTGCATTACAGGGATAACCGTACCGAGGGTATCCAGAAAAAGGTGTTTAAAAAAATTTCAGAACAGGAAATCTATAAGCGCACGGGAATACAGTTTATGCGAATCAATACACTGTATCAGCTTATGTTTTTAAAGCTTAAAAGACCCGATTTATTGGCCGGGACCGATAAATTTCTTATGATACCTGATCTGTTAGCCTTTTTTCTGACCGGTGAAAAAAGATGCGAAGTAAGCATAGCCGCCACAACAAATCTCTTAAATCCGTATACAAGAAACTGGGATTACGAGCTTATTGAAAAACTGGGTCTTCCGGTCGGTATTTTCCCCGAAATTACCGAGCCGGGCAAGGTTTACGGAATGCTTTCCGACGAGATATGCAATGAACTCGGCTGCAGAAGCGTGCCTGTTATAGCCGTTGCCGAGCATGACACTGCCTCGGCTGTTGTGGCAAAGCCTTTATCAAATGAGAATTCTGTTTTTATAAGCAGCGGTACATGGAGCCTGTTCGGAATAGAAACCGATAAGCCGCTGATTGAGGCTTCGGACAGTGGCTTTACAAATGAATGCGGCTACGAAAATAAAATATGCCATATTAAAAACATTATGGGGCTTTGGCTGCTTCAGGAAACACGCCGTCAGTGGAAACGGGAGGGCAGGGAAGTAAGCTTTGACGAAATGGAAAAAGCCGCACTTTCGGCAAAACCGTTTAAAGCTTTTATAAACCCTGAAGATCCTATGTTTGAAGCGGCGGGAAATATGCCGCAGCGAATACGGAAATACTGTAAAAAAACAGGTCAGCCCGTACCTGAAAACGACGCTGAAATTCTCCGCTGTATTTACGACAGCCTTGCTATGAAATACAGGCAATCGCTGATTGAACTGAGCCGTGAAACGGGCACCCTCTATAAACAGCTTAATATTTTCGGCGGCGGAATTAAGGATAAGCTTTTGTGTCAGCTTACCGCCGATGCGTGCGGAATACCCGTTATTGCCGGTCCTACCGAGGCTACCGTTATAGGCAATGTTAAAGTTGCTTTGTCCGCACTCGGCGAGCTTAATATTTCGGAAATATCGGATTATGCGGAGCAAACCGAATACTGTCCCGACGGCGGCAACATATGGCGGGATTATGACGAAATATATCAAAATATTTTATTAAAGGCAGGTAAAGGCAATGCTTAAAGGAATACCGAAAATTTTATCACCTGAGCTTTTAAAGGTACTGTGCGAAATGGGACACAGCGACCGTCTTGTTATTGCCGACGGTAATTTTCCGAGCGAAAGTATGGGTAAAAACGCTAAAGTTATACGGTGCGACGGTCACGGCGTGCCGGAGCTTTTAGAGGCAATATTAACCGTTTTTCCGCTTGATACATATGTTGAGGCTCCCGTTTCACTGATGCAGGTAATGCCCGGTGACAATGCGGAAACTCCCATATGGGATGAATATAAGGAGATAATATCGAAGTATGACGAACGGGGAGAAAAGGCAATAGGTCAGACAGAGCGCTTTGCTTTTTATGACGAGGCCAAAACCGCGTATGCGATCATAGCCACCGGAGAATCTGCTTTGTATGCTAACATTATGCTTCAAAAGGGCGTTGTAAAATAAGGAGAAATACAGAAAATGAATTATCAGGAAATAAGAGAACAAATATGCGATGTGTGCCATAAGATGTGGCAACTCGGTTGGGTTGCGGCTAACGACGGCAATGTATCGGTAAAGCTGTCGGACGGCAACTTTTTGGTAACACCGACAGGCATATCAAAGAGCTTTATAACTCCCGAAAAGCTTGTTATTATCGACAAGGATATGAATATTGTAGAGGCAGAAGGTAATTACAAGCCCTCAAGCGAGATTAAAATGCATATGCGTTGCTATACCGAGCGCGACGATGTGGGCGCGGTAGTTCACGCCCATCCGCCGACAGCTACGGGATATGCGGTTGCAGGTAAAAGCCTTGATGAGTACAGTATGATTGAAACCGTAATCGCGATAGGCTCAATACCGCTTACTCCCTACGGTACACCTTCTACAAACGAGGTTCCGGAGGCAATAGCGCCGTATCTTGCGGAACACGATGTACTTCTGCTTCAAAACCACGGAGCATTGACTGTGGGGTGCGACCTTATAACCGCATATTACCGGATGGAAACGCTTGAGCTTTTTGCAAAGATTTCCTTAAATGCTAATCTTTTAGGCGGAGCTAAGGAAATTCCTAAAGAGCAGATAGACAAGCTCTTGTATCTGAGGGATAATTACTACCATGTTACGGGTAAACACCCGGGGTATAAGCATTACAATTAAGGAAAATTTTCTTATTTTAGAGGGAAAACTTAGTTTTAGATTTTGGCATATATGGACTAAATTATACGGCAATAAAGTATGGGAAAGTCAATTAAAGCATAAATTACAAACCAATAAGATAAAGTGTTAAAACATATATAACTATAAGGAGTAATGTTGGTATGAAGCTACAGTATTTGGGCACGGCGGCAGCTGAAGGATTTCCGGGAATGTTTTGCAGCTGCGCTGCATGTGAACGGGCGCGAAAAGCCGGTGGAAAAAATATTCGTACGCGTTCACAGGCAGTAATAGACGATTGCCTGCTTATAGATTTCCCTGCAGATACATATCATCATGTTTTGACGCATGGTTTAGCGCTTGAAAAAATACAGCACTGCATAATAACTCATTCGCATAGCGACCACTTTTATCCTGCCGATTTAGAAATGCGCAATACCGGATTTGCTCATTTACAAAAGAAAACAGCTTTTAATATTTACGGCTGGACGGATGTGTATGAGAAAACAAAAGAAATTATAACGCGATGTTCTATGAATGAGCGTGTTGTAGCACATTTAATCAAACCGTTTTAGAACTTTTCAGTTGGAAATTACAGTATTATGCCGTTACCGGCATATCATGATTCCAAATCCTCGGCGGTTATATATGCAATTAATGATGAAAAATCCACATTACTTTATGCGCATGATACTGGTATGCTGAGAGACGAGGTATGGGAATGGCTTGAAAACAGCGGAATGTATTTTAATTTTGTATCGCTTGATTGTACAGGCGGCATTTTAACCGGTTGGGAAATCGGTCATATGGGGATAGATACCTGCTGTAAATTTGCTGACAGGCTTAAACAAACCGGAAATGCGGACGACGCAACAAAGTTTTGTTTAAATCACTTTTCGCATAACTGCCTTGCAGATTATGATGATATAATACCATATGCTCAAAAATTCGGATTTGATGTTTCTTTTGACGGAAAAACAGTTGTTTTTTAAGAATTATAATTTTAGTGTGGTAGAAAGATTAAATACTGTTGAGATATTATTGCATTCTTTAGCGACTGTTGTAATAGGAATACTTATAGGCGACGGGTGTATGCGGCACACCTTCTGCAAACAAGTTTTCGGAGGCAATAGCGCCGTATCTTGCTGAGTGCGATGTATTATTACCCGGAAACCACGGGGCACTGACTGTCGGTTGTGACTTTATAACTACATGGAAACGCTTGGGCTTTTTGCAAAAATTTCCTTAAATGCTCATCATTTAGGTGCTGCTGAAGAAATCTCTAAAGAGCAGATAGACAAGATATTGTATCTAAGGAATAATTACTATCATATTACGGGTAAGCACCTGAGCTATAAGCATTATAATAAGGCTTAATAAGATATTCCAAGTAAAATATTTGCAAAATAGCATTACAATTCTAAAAACAACCAAAATTTTAATGATTTTAAAAAAGAGAGGGAAAAAATCAGATGATTACAAACCATATGTTTGATTTTACAGTAGAAAAGGTTAAGGCAAAATATAAGAATTCAGACGGAGACTGTAATACAGTGATTTTGCAATTTATATATTGCAGAGTTGCGAGGGATAAGGTATATGTATGGCTTACCTCTGAAGACAAGGTAAATCTTGTTGAAGTCAAGGGTAATATGGGACGCTATTCGGTCGGACTTGATTCCCAAGAGGATATTTTAAACTACATAGATGAATACTTAACAAAAGACGGATATGCAGAAGATTTGAAAATTGATTATGACTATGATGAAGAAGAATTCAAAAGAAAAATTGATGTTTTTGAATTTTCTGAAAATGATGAGGACTGTATTAAAAACAAGTCGTTATCAGGCAAGTATGAATTTTGGATTGATGAAAACGAAAAATACTACACCAATATATACTTGCTTCAAAAGAGTACTGGAGATATGCGTCTTGCGGCAAAGCTTATAAATAACACTTCGTACGATTATGAGGAATATTGCGCCAACAATATTAGTAATGCTACAGAATATTTCTTTGATAAAGTATAGCCGTAAAAAGCACATTTATTCATGAACGATAGCGAGGGAATAAATGGGCGAGAAGACGGCAAAGGGATTTTTAAGTGAAAACTTGACGCTTTAAATTTTTAAAATATAATAACGGTATAATACTTTTCATCCTGTCTTTATTTTGAAATAAGGACAGGATTTTTTTATTTTTAATATTCTAAGGTGGTGAAAATTATGTTATAAAGATTAGAAATCAGATTAAAATTTACGGTTGAGTCTGCGGAGAATGTGTCCGAGTGTGACTCCCGAAGCTTTGCTTAATGACAAAATAAAACGAGAAAGGAGGGATTTTATGAGCAAACACAGAGGAAGAAAAAGAAGTAATTACATATCAGAGAGGGATAGAATAATGCATAATTTGAATGAGCTTTTTGTACCGGGGACAAAGAAGAACAATGCGGAAAGGTATCAGATAAGGAGCTATAAAAGCCTTGAAAACTATAAAAATATTGCCGGAAGATTTATAGATTACTGCGAGAAAGAGAACATAAAAACAGTGTCTGCAATGGAAAATATGATACCGGAATATTTACTTCTTAAAAAAGAGGAGGGCTGTTCGAACGCTACATATAAAACATACCGCACCGGACTTTCAAGGGCATTTAAAATAGACGCTGCCGAAATTCAAAGGAATGTTGATATACTTTCCCGCGGCAAAATAAACTTCACATTAAGGCGGGAAGACCTTAAACGCTCAAGAAATTATTACTTTAAAAACAGAATTAACGATACCGAGAAAGGGACAATGGCTTACGAAATAAGAATTGTTTGTGAATCGACAGGTCTAAGACGGGCGGAGCTTGAAAGCGTATGCCCACAGCATTTTTTCTATGACGATACAGACGATAAATACAAAATATTTCTTACCGCTTCAAAAGAAGCAAGAGAAAAAACGGGATACAAAAGAGTTGACTGCAAGGGCGGAAGAGACAGAACTGTTGAAATATTAAACGATAAAGAAGCAATAGATATAATTAAAAAATGGTGCAGGGATAAACCGTATGACGAACCGATTTTGAAGAATAAACACATAAGCAGAAGTCAGGATATACACAGCTATAGGGCGGTGTATGCCAACAGGCTGTATACGAAATATGCAAGACCCGTAAGTGAAATAGACGAAAGGAAACGAATACCGGCGCAGAGAAAAAGTAAATCAAGGGATGGTACGGTTTCACCGATAATAAGACTGAAGGGCGATTTGAACGGTGTTGTACTTGACCGTGAAGTCTGCCGAACCGTGAGCCGAAACCTCGGACACAACAGGGAAGAAATTTTCGGTGCTTCGTACTTTAGAAAGGACCAAATACCAAAGGAAATGATAACATTATAAAAAAATGCGGTTGACGGCTTATACTTCATCAACTGCATTTTTACGAGATATACATTGCTTGGGATAGTGATTTCTTTTTATCATATAACATAACGAACACCGTCATTTACAACATTTTTATAAATGGGCAGAATATTTACATATTGTGTGAACTGATCAAGAGACGTTGCTGAAAACAAGTCAATTAAAAAATCAAAATGCCAATATCCTATATATGCTATTGACGATAAATTCAGAGTAAGTATAATAATAGCAGTAAGATTTTAAAGTGAGTTAATTTTTTAATACATAGCGCAGTTTTTTCATTTTCGGGTGGGATTACTGCGCTATTTTATATATATAATTTTAAAACAAAGGAGTAGATTTAAATGCTTAAAAAGGGAGATATTGTATGGGGAACGCTTTACACAACAAGCGAAGACAGAAATTTGCAGCAGGGGCGGAGACCCTTGCTGCTGTTAGGCAATGATAAGGCCTGCGAATACTCGCCGATAATTTCGGTAATTCCGCTAAGCTCAAAGCACCGAAAGGAAAAAAGCATACCCACACATGTCTTAATCAAACCTGCCGATACATTAAACGGTAAACTTAAGAAGGATTCCGTTGCTTTAACAGAGCAACTGCGGTGCATTTCAAAGGAGTCGTTGATCGGCGGCAGGGTGGATTCCGTTAATCAGGAAACCATGAATGAAATCGAGAAAAATATCAAGCTTCAGCTTGGTATAGCTTGATAAGAAACTTCAAAGGAAGTCCCGTTACGGGGCTTCCTTTTACTATATATAGGATATTTGTATTTCGTTTTTAAAATACCCTCTTAAAAATTTGACACCTTGAAAAAGAAAAATATAATTTCTGTAGTCTATTAAATGTTTAAATTCAGGCCTACAGACAAAAATATTAAAAGGAGGAATTTTAATGGAAAATTATAAAGACATTGAGAATACGAGATACATTATAAGCAGAGTTTTTGCGAGCGGTAATACAACGGCATCTCTTATAGAACAGAGAATATTGGAAGAAAAAAACAAATTGCCGCCGTTGACGAATACAGGCAATATGATATATAATAGTGACAGCGGTTCGATTCGGTCTAAGGAGGTATTATGAGAATCGAACAAAATAAAATTGCTTTTGCATATTTCAGACTGTCAAGAGAAGAAGCGCAGAAGAGCGAGTCTTCAAGTATTACCAACCAACGAATGATTGTCACCAAATATTGCGAGCAAAACAGTATAAAGCTTGTTCGTGAATTTGTTGATGACGGCTATTCGGGCGGAAACTTTGACCGCCCCGGTTTTCAGCAAATGATGAAAGAGCTTGAGCAGGGCTTGGCGAACACGGTAATCACGAAGGATTTATCCCGTCTCGGCCGTGATATGCGTGAATCAAGCTATTATGCCGAGCAATTTTTTCCGGAGCATAACATAAGGTATATTGCCATTGCCGATAATTTTGACAGTGAGAGCGAAAATGTTATGGCTCCGTTTCAATTTGCGATGAACGAGGTATACTTGCGGGACGGCTCCAGAAAGGTTAAGGATGTGCTGAAAACAAAACGGAATGACGGGCTTTACTGTGCCTGTCCGCCGTATGGGTATAAAAAGGCTCCGAGAAATAAAAACCAGCTGATACCCGACGAAATTACGGCGCCGGTTGTGCAGAGGATATTTGAAGCTGCCGCAAACGGAGATTCTTCGCGGAAAATAGCGCAGGATTTAAACAGCGATGGGATTATTCCGCCGCTTAAGTACAGGGTGCTTTACCGAGACGAATTCAGCGAAGAGGGTGCGGCAAGGGCGTCGGATCTTTGGAATTATACCACTGTTAAGCGTATTCTTAAAAACGAGGTGTATTTAGGACACACGCTTCTCGGAAAAACACGGAAGATCAGCGTCAAATCCAAAAAGAAGGTACAGGTCCCGAAATCCGGATGGTCTGTAACCGAAAACACTCACGAAGCGTTGGTAAGTAATGAAATCTTTCAAAGAGCGCACGATAATTTGGGAAAGGGCACACGCAATTTTCAAAAATACGACCATGTGCGAAAGAGTATTTTCTCAGGCGTTGCCTATTGTGCTTTATGCGGACACGCCCTCTGCTCCTGCGGTACGGTTTACAAGGGTGAAAGGAACAAATATTGGTATCTTTCCTGCATAAATAAACGCAAAGATATAAGCAACCCCTGCGAAGGCACACGAATTCGGTACGCCGATCTTGTGAGCCTTGTAACGGATGATTTGAATTCGCTTATTTCTTTGACCGATGAACAAATTGACGATATTGTCAAGCGTGTAATGAAAGAGGAAGGCTCCCAAAAAGCGGTCTCTGTCCGCAAATTGCGCCGTGAAAAGCTAAACGGCAGGCTTGCCGTTATTGATAAAATAATTCCGAAGCTATATGCGGATAATGCCGAGGGCAGGCTCAACGATGAGCGATTAAGCCAAATGGTTGACGATTTGCAAAAGGAAACGCAGACTATAAAAGCCGAACTGACAGAGCTTAGCGAGGCAACCGTTCAAACGAGCAAAAGCGATAATTACAAAATGTTTTTTGAGCTTATAAAGCGGTACAGCCATATTGAGGAATTAGACCGCAATACGCTGCTCACCTTTATAGACAGGATTGAGATCGGACCGAAAATTCTTCCCGAGGGAAAGAAGAGAGCCACACACGAAAATTCGGCTTTTGAACAGTCGGTTCGGATATTCTATAAATTTGTAGGCGAAATGAGCGAAATAAGGGAAAATCAATAATTAAAAGCTGTTTTAAGAGCACCGGGGAACATCAAGGGAGGTTGGCGTTAACTTAAAGCAGGGTTACAACGGTGATCTTACCTCTAAGCAGGCAGGTTCTATCGGCGGACAGATGGTTAAAAAGATGATCGAGTCTTACGAAAACAGCATGAAATAAGACTTCGTGGCGATTAAGGAGACCCGGTAAAGGGTCTCCTTTTTTTGAATAAAACCGTCTTCTTTGCAAAAAATACTTTTAAAGGAGTGATAAAAGTGTTTGATAAGATATGCCTTATACTGGTTATTATCGGTGCGCTCAACTGGGGACTCGTAGGTCTCTTCGAATTTGACCTTGTAGCGTGGGCGTTCGGCGGCGCAACGGCGATAATAAGCAGAATAATCTATACAATTATAGCCCTTGCCGGCATATGGTGCATTTCCCTTTTGTTCAGGGAAAGAGCAGTGGCAACGGATTAACGCAAAGCGCAAATCAAAAGGACTGCGGCATAAGAGATGGCCTCTGATGCGGCAGTCCTTAATTCTATTTATCCCACTTGTTGCAAAGCGCGGTTATCTGGTCGGCAAATGCGGCAATATCCTTGTTTGCCGCCTGACGGTATTTTTCTATTATGGAAGTAAGCCGTTTCCCGGCGGTGACAAGCCTTGCGAACACGGCGGCGTCACGCTTGTTGAATTTACCCTTTTGCTCAATTCTCTGACGGTTGCCCTTGTTAAGGCAAATTCCCGTAAGCAGGTCGTAGGAAGCGCCGTTATAGGGCGCGACAGCCGGAATTTTAAGCGTTTCCGTTATTGTCGAGGCAAATTCGTCGCAAACGGTATCGTTGCCGTGATTTACAAAGATCTGCTTCGGCTTTTCCTTAAAGCCCGAAAGCCACGAAAGCAGTATTTTTTCATCCGCATGGCCGCTTATGCCCTCCAGTTTTTCAATGTGGGCGTTTACCTGTATCGTTTCGCCGAAGAGGCGCACGCTCGGCGCTCCGTTTATTATCGCTCTGCCAAGCGTTCCCTCCGCCTGATAGCCGACGAACAGTACCGTGCTGTCCTTTCGCCATAGGTTGTGCTTTAGGTGATGTCTTATTCTGCCCGCTTCGCACATTCCGCTTGCCGAAAGTATTATTTTAGGTGTCTTATCTATGTTTATGCGTACCGAATCGTCGCTTGTGACCGAAAGCTTAAGACCCGGGAATTTTATGGGGTTTATTCCGCTTTCAATCAAAGCTACGGTCTCGTCGTCGTAATATTCCCTTAAAGAGCCGCTGTAAATCTCGGTTGCCTCAACCGCAAGCGGACTGTCCACATAAACGGGAAAATTTTCGTGACCCTCCACAAGTCCCTTTTCCTTTATTATGCGCAGCAGGTACAAAAGCTCCTGCGTTCTGCCGACGGCGAATGACGGTATAACAACATTTCCGCCCCTGTCAAGGGTTTCCTTAATTATTTTCGCAAGCTGTGTTACATAGTCGGGTCTGTCTCCGTGCAGGCGGTTGCCGTAGGTGGATTCGATTATTATATAGTCCGCTTTATCCGGCTGACCGGGATTTTTTATAAGCGGTCGGTCGATATTTCCGAGGTCGCCCGAAAACACGATAGTCTCGGTCTTGCCGTTTTCGGTAACGGTCACGCTTATGCTTGCCGAGCCGAGGAGATGTCCCGCGTCCGTAAATTTGATTTTAATTCCGTCGCAAAGCTCGTATTCCTTTTCGTAATCGCAGGAAACAAACTGCTTCATTGCTTTGGCTACATCCTCCGCGGTGTAAAGCGGAACATACGGAGCGCCGCCCGAACGCTTTGCCTTGCGGTTTCGCCACTCCGCCTCAAATTCCTGTATATGCGCCGAATCAAGCAGCATAATAGAGCAAAGCTTTGCCGTTGCGCCGGTTGTGTATATGGGTCCCGAAAAACCGCCTGCTGTAAGCTCGGGTATTTTTCCGGAATGGTCTATATGTGCGTGGGTGAGCAAAAGAAAATCTACCTGACCCGGAAGAACGGGAAGAGCTGAATTTTCGTATATATCGGGTCCCTGTTCCATTCCGCAATCTACCATTACGGTTTTACCGCACGCCTCAAGCAGCGTGCAGGAGCCTGTTACCTCGTGCGCGGCTCCGCAAAATGTAATTTTCATTGCTTCACACTCCTTAATATTTCTATTGCTATTATACTGCCGAAATGCAGGTATTTCAACAAAAAATTAATATATAATACGCCTGTATGGGAATACTAAAAACGAAAAAACAAAGGAAGGATGATTTACAATGCAAAACAACTCGGGATCTTTTATTAAAGGGCTCGGAACCGGAATGATAGCCGGCGCCGCCGCAATGGTTGTGGGCAAGGTAGTAATGCAGGACCACAAGAATATTACAAAGGGTTCGGCAAAGCTTGTAAAAGCCGTTGGCGATTTTGTGGACGGCGTACAGACAATGTTCCATTAAATAAAACCTCCGTCAGGCAACAGCCTGACGGAGGTTTTATTATTTATCTTAGCTTTCTATAAAATCTGTAATATCCTTTATAACATCGCTTCGGCATACATCGTTGTGTATTTCGTGGCGGCAATTATCGTAAAGCTTCAGTGTTACATCCTTACAGCCGGCTTTTTTTCGCCTGTTATAAACCTTTATAACGCCTTTACCGTAGCTTCCCACGGGGTCTTCACTGCCTGAAATGAGCATTACGGGCAGGTCCTTTTTCATATTTTTAAACCATGCCCCTCGGTTTGCGAGGTAATTAAGCTTTACAAGGTCGTGCATTGCCGAGGCGGTGAACTTGAAATTACAGAATTTGTCAGCCTCGTACTTTGAAACGGTCTCCTTGTCGGAGGTGACCCAGCTGAAATCGGAGCCGCCCTCAAACCGCTTGTTGTAAGCGCCGAAGGCAAGCTTGTTTATAAGCCTTGAACGGTGCTTTTTTCCGAATATCAGAGATATTATATCGGTTATAACAAGACCGAACGGTGCCGCCGGATTGGGTCCGCCCGTACCGCAGATTATGAATTTTTCAATATCGCCGCCGTAATTTTCGGCAAAAATTCTTGAAATAAACGAGCCCATTGAATGACCCATAAGATAGATCGGTTTTTCGGGGTACAGCTTTTTAACCGCGTCCTCAAAGGCCTTTACATCGTTTACAAGATATTTCCAGCCGTTGCGGTGGGCGATAAATCCGAGCTCGTTCTCGTCTTTAGCCGTTTTGCCGTGACCCAAATTGTCGTAACCGCAGCAAACAAAGCCCCTCTCGGCGACGGCGGAAAAAATATGGTCATATCTTCCGATATATTCGCACATTCCGTGTACTATATGGAAAATACCCTTGATTTCGCCTTGTGGGATATAAATAAGACCCTTAAGCATGTGAATGTTGTCCGTACTCGGAACCTCGATAGCTTTGATTTCGTAGGGCATTGGTGTCTCACCTTCCGTTTATGGGTATTCTCGGCACTCTCTGGGAAATGCCGCAGGTAATCTCATAATTTATTGTGCCGCATTTTTCCGCAATTTCTTCAACAGGAAGCTCTTTTCCGAATAAAATTACCTCGTCCCCCTGCTTTACATCTTCAATATCCGTGACATCTATGGACATCTGATCCATACATATCCTGCCTATAATATTTGCGCTTTTGCCGCGGATTATAACACGGCCCTTGTTGGAAAGCGCTCTCGGATATCCGTCCGCATAGCCGGCTGTAACGGTTGCTATCTTCATATCCTTTTGCGCCGTAAAGGTTTTGCCGTAGCTTACATAGGTGCCTTGTTTTACGGCTTTAACCATTGAAACCACAGATTTTACCGTCATAACCGGAATAAAATCCTCTTTAAGCTCAAGTCCGTATGCCGGTGTAAGACCGTAAAGAATTATTCCGGGTCTGCACATATCAAGGTGCTTATTCTTATCAAGGCAAAAGGCGGCGGAATTACAGCAATGGCACACCCTCGGGGTAAGTCCTGCTTTTTTAAAGCGGTCTGCGGCGGCGGAAAATCTTGAAAACTGCAGGTCGGTAAAGCCGTCCTCCTCTTCCGCCGTGCGGTCGGAAACGCAGAAATGAGTGAAAATTCCGTCCAATATAAATCCGGGCAGACGGGCGGCGGCTATGGCGTCCTCAATGCCCGAAAGCTCGCTGTCCCTGCAATCAAAGCCGATACGCCCCATACCCGTATCTATTTTTATGTGTATTTTAAGCTTAAATCCGCCCGTCACCGCGCTTTCGGACAAGGACCTTGCGTATTCGGGCGAAAATACGCACTGCGTAATATCGTTTTTGTAAAGCAGCTCCGCCGCGTTTGCGGGCGTGTACCCGAGTATTAAAACAGGCTTTTTGATACCGTATTCGCGAAGCTTCATAGCTTCGTCTATATTCGATACCGCAAAGGCGTCCGCACCGGCTTTGTCAAGAAGCGGAGCGATAAGCTTTGCCGAATGACCGTAGCAATCCGCCTTTACAACCGCCATAATATAAGCGCCGTCCGCCTCGCTTTTGATTATATCAAAATTATGTATCAGAGCCGAGGTGTCTATCTCGGCCCATGTTCTGTGTAAAAATTCCAAACGAATTCCACCTTATGTCTTACTTTGCTTCCCGACAAGCCTTTTATTTATTTTGCCCGCAAACGGAATAGCCACAATGCTTAAAAGCACCCAAAGGCAGGAATACGGCATACAGACCTGACCTATAATATTAAGGGGCATTTTGCTGTAATCCCAAACATTCTTTTTTAATATTATATTAAATACTACGCCGAAAATAAACTCTATTCCCGTAATAAAGGTGCTTCCTATAAGTCCTTTTATAAAAAGTCCGGCTTTTTTGAATTTTTCGCTTATGCCGCCGAAGAACATAAAGCAGATACCGCCGGCTCCGAGCATTGACCAGTGGGTATACCCCCGCCAGATAATCTCTATAAGACCGTACCCGACCGCTCCTATCGAAAACAGCATAAACCTTGCTTTTCGCTTTTGCATTTTACCACCCTATGCTATTATCGGTAAAATCACAAAAGGCTATACAATATTTTAAAAGGAAAAACTACCGCCTTCTTTTGGTAACGGCAATAAGCCTTATCAGCTGTGTAAGAGATACAAGGAGCGCCGCAACATAGGTCATGGCGGCGGCTGAAAGTACTTTTTTAAGGGCTTTAATATCTTTCTCGTCGGTTAATATTCCGCTCTCGCTTACGGTTTTTACGGCACGCTTTGAAGCATTGAACTCTATCGGCAGGGTCATAAGCTGGAAAAGAAGCGCGGCACAGAAGAATATAACGCCCAGCTTTACAAGTAAATGGAAATTAAAAATAAAGCCTATAACAAGCAGCGGCAGAGACAGCTGCGAGCCTAAATTGCACACGGGAAGTATTACCGAACGCGCCTTTATCGCGGGATAGCCGTATGCGTACTGCACGGCGTGACCCGCCTCGTGCGCCGCAACGCCGACGGCGGACAGATTATATGCGCCGTATACCGATTCCGAAAGCCTTATAACATTGGTTCTCGGGTCGTAATGGTCGGTAAGCGAGCCTGAAACCTGTTCTATTTTAACACCCTTAACGCCGTTTGCCTCAAGCACAAGCCGCGCGGCGTCCGCACCGCTTATGCCGGTGTGGCGTGATGAATATTTCGAAAACGCGGTTTTCACCTTTATCTGCGACCATATTGCTATAATTATAGCCGGAATTACCAGATAAATATACAGTGAATCGGGGCTGTAAAAGTGAAACTCACCCAAAACGGATCACCTCAAAAAATTAAACATTAAATCTGAAAAGAACTATATCGCCGTCCTGCATAACATAGTCCTTGCCCTCGCTCCTGACAAGCCCCTTTTCCTTTGCGGCGGTCATACTGCCGCCGCAGGTGTTTATAAATTCGTCGTAGCCTATAACCTCGGCGCGGATAAAGCCCCTTTCAAAATCGGAGTGAATTTTACCTGCCGCCTGCGGAGCTTTGGTGCCTTTCTTTATGGTCCACGCTCTTACCTCGGGTTTTCCCGCGGTAAGATAGGAGATAAGACCCAAAAGACTGTAGCATTTTTGTATCATACGGTCAAGTCCCGAACGCTCAAGGCCGAGCTCCTCAAGGAACATTACCTTTTCCTCGTCCGAAAGTCCCGAAATTTCCGCTTCAAGCGAAGCGCAAATCGGAAGTATCTCCGCTTTCTCTCTTTCGGCTATCTCCTTAACCGCATTGTAATTTTTGTTCTGCTCTATACCGCCCGAAAAATCGTCCTCGCTCATATTGCAGGCGTAAATTACCGGCTTTGCCGAAAGCAGGGCGGTAGTATCAAGAACTGCCTGCTCGGTATCGTCGTTTATTTCAACAGAACGAGCCGGAAGCCCCTTTTCAAGATGCTCTATAAGGCGGTTTAAGAAATCAACCTCGCCCTTGAGCGTCTTATCGCCCTTCATAGCCTTAGAGGCTCTGTCAAGACGGCGCTGAGCCATTTCAATATCTGAAAAGATAAGCTCCAAATTAATGGTTTCTATATCTCTTACGGGGTCAACCGAGCCCTCAACATGGATAATATCGTCGCTTTCAAAGCAACGGACCACATGGACTATCGCGTCAACCTCACGGATATTCGCAAGGAACTTGTTGCCCAGTCC
>DKDS01000087.1:36247-50005 GCA_002451855.1 Ruminococcaceae bacterium UBA6842
TCCCTCGCCCTTTGACGCGCCCTTTACAAGACCGGCTATATCAACAAATTCTATTACCGCCGGAGTGAATTTGTCCGGATTATATATCTCCGCCAGCTTTTCAAGCCGTTCGTCCGGAACGCTTACCATACCTACATTCGGCTCAATCGTGCAGAACGGGTAATTTGCCGACTGCGCGCCGGCGTTTGTTATTGCGTTAAACAGGGTTGATTTGCCGACATTCGGCAGTCCTACCATTCCAAGCTTCATTTGAATTTATCGTCCTTTTTACAGTATTAGCATTTCAAATACTAATTATAATACCTGCACATACTATTTTCAAGAAAAAACTTGCGCCGCGGCAAAGAAAACTTTTGCGTTTTTTATCGGTATGTATTATAATGGTGAGGTAAGCAGTATAAGGAGGTAAGCTTTGTGCGGACGAATTTTTCCATTTCGCTTGAAAAAATCATTTCGGAATTTTCGCTTGAAATTCTTAATATGCCGTCGGAGCCCGAAAAAATTGCCACNNTTGCCGTAACCACGGCAGAGGTAAACAGACCGGGACTTCATATGGCGGGCTATTTCGAATTTTTTGATGAAAAAAGGATACAAATAATAGGAAAAAGCGAAGAAAGCTTTATTTTAAGATTTACCCCCGAAAAGGCGGAAAGCAGGCTCCGTGAGTTTTTCTCGCATAAGCCGGCGGCAGTAATAATATGCCGAGATCTTCAGGTAGGCGAGGTTTATACGCGCATTGCGGAGGAATACGGCGTACCGCTTTTAAGGACCGCGGAATCCACCTCGGATTTCACGGCGGCGCTGATAGCCTTCTTAAACCTGAGCCTTGCTCCCAGGGTGACCCGCCACGGCGTGCTTGTCGAGGTATACGGCGAGGGTATATTGCTGCTCGGCGAGAGCGGCGTCGGTAAAAGCGAAACGGCGATTGAGCTTATAAAAAGAGGTCACCGTCTTATTGCGGACGACGCTGTGGAGATACGCCGCGTTTCAAGCAAATCGCTTGTGGGAACGGCGCCCGATAACATAAGGCATTTTATAGAGCTTCGCGGAATAGGTATTATTAATGCGAGCCGTATTTTCGGTGCGGGCGCGGTAAAGCTTACCGAGAAAATAGACCTTGTAATCAATCTTGAAATATGGGATGTAAACAAGGTGTACGACCGTATGGGGCTTGAAAAGCAAACTACGGAAATATTGGGGCTTAATGTTCCGTCGCTTACGATACCCGTAAAGCCGGGCCGTAATCTGGCGGTAATAATAGAGGTTGCGGCTATGAATAACCGTCAGAAAAAGCTGGGTTACAACGCCGCAAAGGACTTGCTTAAACGGCTCGGTATGACCGATGACGATAAAACCGAAACGGCTGCGGAAAAGGTTGAGCCGTTTTAAAAAAGGAGAAGAAAATATGTACAAACTCGGAATAGATTTAGGCGGAACAAACATAGTTGCCGGCGTGGTGGATGAAAATTACAAAATTATCGCCACGGGAGAAATGAAAACCAACTGCCCCCGTCCGGCAGAGGAAATTGTGGACGATATGGCGGCGGCAGCAAGAACCGCGATAGAAAAAGCAGGGCTTAAAATTGAGGATATTGAGTGTATGGGCGTCGGCACACCCGGTGCGATAGACCCCGTAAACGGCGTAGTATGCTATGCCAACAATTTGGGCTTTTACGATGTGCGTATGGCGGAAATGCTTAAAGAGAGACTGGGCGTTGATTTCTATATCGAAAACGACGCAAATGCCGCGGCTTACGGCGAATATATAGCGGGAGCCGGAAAGGGAACCAAGAACTTTATAGCCATTACCTTAGGCACGGGTGTCGGCGGCGGCGTTATAATAGACGGCAAAATTTATTCGGGCTCTAACTACGCCGGAGCGGAGCTCGGCCATACGGTTATAAATATGGACGGCGAGATATGCTCCTGCGGCAGACAGGGCTGTTGGGAAGCGTATGCTTCGGCAACCGCGCTTATAAGACAGACAAAGCAGGCTATGATAAGATACCCAAAGAGCGTTATGTGGGAACTGTGCGGCGGCGATATAAACAAGGTAAACGGCAGAACAGCATTTGACGCTATGCGTAAGGACGACGAAGTGGGAAAACAAATTGTTGACCGTTATATACAGTATATCGGAATAGGCGTTTCAAACTGCATAAACATTTTCCAGCCCGAGGTGCTTTGCATAGGCGGCGGAATTTCCAAAGAGGGCGACACGCTTATAAATCCCCTGAAGGCGTTTGTTGAGGGCGAAAACTACGCGAGAAATATCAGCAAAGCCACCGAAATAAAGGCGGCGGCGCTCGGTAACGACGCAGGCATAATAGGAGCCGCGTATCTTTGCGATTTGTATAAATAAAAAACGGAGGAAGCAGTATGGAGCTTTGCGGTCTTGAGCAGTATTGTAAAGAAAATAATATACCGTATAAAAAAGACGAGCCTATGCGGCTTCATACAAGCTTTAAAATCGGCGGACCCGCGGATATATTCATATGCCCACGAAACACCGCCGAGCTTTCCTCGGTGCTTAAAAAATGTCGGGAGCTGTCGGTTCCGTTTTTCATAATCGGCAACGGCTCTAATCTTCTTGTGTCGGACGGCGGAATAGAGGGTGCGGTAATAAGCGTTTCCTCTCTTAACAAAATTACCGTGTGCGGCGAAGAAATAAAATGCGGCGCGGGCGCGGGGCTTTCCGCTGTTTGCAAGGCGGCGCTTGATAATTCCCTTACGGGGCTTGAATTTGCGTACGGTATTCCCGGTACCGTGGGCGGAGCGCTTTATATGAACGCCGGCGCTTACGGCGGCGAGATGGCGGACGCGGTTATATCCGCCGAATATGTAACGGAGGACGGCACGGCGGCTGAGCTTACCGCCGAGGAAATGAACCTCGGTTACAGGAGCAGCGTATTTAAAAACGGCGGTATGGTAATAACCTCCGTTACGCTTAGGCTTACAGGCGGAGATAAGGAGCGTATACAGGAAAAAATGAGCGAGCTTATTATGCGAAGAAAGCAAAAACAACCGCTTGAATATCCGAGTGCCGGAAGCACATTTAAAAGACCCGTCGGAAATTATGCCGGAGCGCTTATAGAGAAAAACGGTCTTAAAGGCGCGGCGTCAGGCGGAGCGCAGGTAAGCGATAAGCACGCAGGTTTTATAGTAAACCTCGGCAATGCTACCTGCAAGGATGTGTGCGAGCTTATAAAAAAGGTACAGACAGAGGTTTTAAACGGCGACGGGGTGAAGCTCGAGCCTGAAGTAATACTTGTGGGAAGAAGTGAGAATTAATGGAACTGCTTATTGTGACGGGAATGTCGGGAGCGGGAAAATCTCAGGCGGCGAACGCACTTGAGGATATGGGATATTACTGCGTTGATAACATACCGCCGGCAATAATTCCCTCGTTTGTGGAGCTTTCCGCAAGAAGCGGAGATCTGCTTAATAAAATGGCGATAGTTACCGATATAAGGGGCGGCGTCCTCTTTTCGGAAATAGAGCAGGTTTTGAACAATCTTAAAAATAACAGCGTTGCGTATAAAATACTTTTTCTTGACGCCGCTGACGATGTGCTCATAAGGCGCTATAAGGAAAACCGCCGCAGACACCCGATGGCGGACGCCGAGAATATGTCGCTTTCCGCCGCTGTTAAAAAAGAGCGTGAAATGCTTAAAAAAATCAGGTTTATGTCCGATTACATAATAGATACAAGCCATATTTCAATAGCACAGCTTAAGGTCCAGCTTTCAAATGTTTTCTGCGGAAGCGTAAGCAATGTGCTTAAAATACAGTGTAAGTCCTTCGGCTTTAAATACGGCGCGGACACCGAGGCGGATCTGGTTATAGATGTCCGCTGTCTGCCCAATCCGTTTTATGTTGAGGATTTAAAGCAAAAAACGGGTCTTGACAAAGAGGTCAGGGATTATGTAATGTCAAGCGACGACAGCAAGGAGTTTTTGGCACGGCTTTTAAGCTTTATAGACTGCGCCGTGCCGCTCTACGCCAAGGAGGGCAAAAGTCAGCTTATAATCTCGATTGGCTGTACGGGCGGCAAGCACCGTTCCGTTACCTTTGCACAGCTTATCGGCGAGCATTTGCAGAACGAAAACTTTAATTGCTCGATAACCCACAGGGATATATACAAAAGCTGATGTCATTTTGCAGTGAAGTAAAAAACGAATTGGCCGCCATAAGACCGCCGGAGTGCTGTAAACAACCGCTGATATACGGTTTTATGCTTTTCGGCAGGTCTTTTTCTTTTAAAAGAATTTCTATGCAGACGGGCAACGCCGCTATGGCGGAGCTTTACGCCTCGCTTTTAAAAAGCATTTTCGGCGTTACCGCGGAAATAACCTGCGGCGGCAGCGTCCGACCGACCTATATAGCAAGGGTAGCGTCCGAGGCGGACAGGCTTAAAATTCTGGCGTGCTATGATTACGGCATAGCGGACAGGCTTATAAATAACGATATTATAACCCGTGAATGCTGCTTCCAAAGCTTTATAAGAGGGGCTTTTCTTTCGTGCGGAAATATAAACGACCCCGAAAAGGAATACCGAGCGGAATTTTCGGTTCGGGACGGCAGGCTTGCCGATGAGTTTTCGGAGCTTTTGTCGGGCTACGGCATTTCGCTTAAAAAGGCAAAAAGGCAGAACGGAGCGGTGCTTTACACAAAGGAAAGCGCCTGCATTGAGGATCTGCTGACCCTTATGGGCGTTCCGCACAGAACGCTTGACATTATGGATACTAAAATACTTAAAAGCGTAAAGAATAATATTAACCGCCGAAGCAATTGCGACAGCGCCAATATTTCAAAGACGGTAGAGGCGTCCATAAAACAGCGCCGCGCCATTGATTATTTGGAGCGGCACGGAATGCTTGAAAGCCTGCCGAACGAGCTTAGAAAAGCGGCGGATCTCAGGAAAAACAATCCCGAATCAACGCTTAGCGAGCTGTGCCGTCTTTCCGAGGAGCCGCTTACGGTTTCGGGACTTAACCACCGCCTTAAAAGGCTTACGGACATTTACGAGAGCGTTAAAAAATAAGAAAGGAGCGGCATATGGACTTCACACATCTGCATGTGCATACCGAGTACAGCCTGCTTGACGGCTGTTGCCGTATAAAGGAGCTTATCGACCGTGCGGCACAGCTCGGACAGAAAAGCCTTGCGATTACCGACCACGGCGTGATGTACGGCGTGATAGAATTTTACAAATACGCGCTGGAACGCGGTGTGAAGCCTATTATAGGCTGTGAGGTTTATGTTGCCCCGAAAAGCAGATTTGATAAGCAAAAGGGCGGCGAAAGCAAATATAACCATTTGGTTTTGCTGTGCGAGAATAACGAGGGCTATTCCAACCTTATAAAGCTTGTATCCTTGGGATTTACCGAGGGATTTTATTCAAAGCCCAGAATAGATAAGGAAATTCTGCAAAAATACAGTAAGGGGCTTATTGCGCTTTCAGCCTGTCTTGCGGGTGAAATTCCGAGACTTTTATCAAACGGAGAGTATGAAAAGGCAAAACAGGCGGCGCTTTTTTACGACGGCGTTTTCGGCAGGGGAAATTACTATCTTGAGCTTCAGGATCACGGAATAGAGGAGCAAAAAAGAATAAATCCTCAGCTTATAAGAATATCCGAGGAAACGGGCATACCGCTTGTCGCCACAAACGATGTTCATTATATCGGCAAGGACGATTTTAAAATTCACAAGGTGCTTTTGTGCATACAGACCGGCAGTAAAATAACCGAAGAAAACCCGATAGAGTTTAAAACCAACGAGTTTTATTTAAAATCGGGCGAGGAAATGGCAAAGCTGTTCGGCAATGCTCCGTCTGCGCTCGAAAATACCTGCAAGATTGCCGAAAGGTGCAATGTAACGCTTGAATTCGGGAAAATCAAGCTGCCGCACTTTGATATAGGCGACAGGGACCATTTTACCTATTTTAAGGAAAAATGCATTGCCGGAATGAAAAGAATTTACGGCGAAAATCCCGATAAGTCGGTTACGGACAGGCTTTCCTACGAGCTTTCCGTTATAAACCGTATGGGATATGTGGATTACTACCTTATTGTTGCGGATTTTGTGAATTACGCAAAGAAAAACGGCATACCCGTGGGTCCCGGAAGAGGGTCGGGAGCGGCGAGCCTTGCGGCGTACTGCATCGGTATAACGGGAATAGACCCGCTTAAATACGACCTTTATTTTGAGCGCTTTTTGAACCCGGAAAGGGTTTCAATGCCCGATTTTGATATAGATTTCTGCTATGTGAACAGGCAAAGGGTAATAGATTATGTAATAAGGAAATACGGGGCGGACCGTGTTTCGCAGATAGTCACCTTCGGCACAATGGCGGCAAGGGCGGCTATAAGAGATGTCGGGCGAGCGCTTGATATTTCCTACGCTGTGTGCGACAGGGTAGCAAAGCTTATACCGCAGGCACTTAATATGACTATCGACCGTGCAATGAAAGGCTCGGCGGAGCTAAGGGAGCTTTACGGAAACGACCCTCAGATAAAAGAGCTTATAGACACCGCCGTAAGGCTTGAGGGTATGCCGCGGCACGCCTCTACCCACGCCGCAGGTGTGGTGATTTCCGATAAACCGATAGCCGAGTATGTTCCCCTTGCGGTAAACGACGAAGCGGTGGTTACCCAGTATACAATGACTGCGCTTGACGAGCTGGGTCTTCTTAAAATGGACTTTTTGGGGCTCAGAAACCTCACCGTAATAGCGGACACGGAAAGATATATAAGAAAAACCGACCCCGATTTCGATATTGAAAAAATACCGCTTGACGATAAGGAAACCTACGAAATGATGGGCAAGGGCGGTACGGACGGCGTGTTCCAGTTTGAATCGGACGGTATGAAAAGCGTACTGCGCCAGTTCGGACCCGAAAGTATTGAGGATTTGACCGCCATACTGTCGCTTTACAGACCGGGTCCTATGGACTCTATCCCGAAATATATTCACAACAGGCACCACCCCGAGGATGTCACATACGATACGCCGCTTTTAAAGCCAATACTTTCGGTAACCTACGGCTGTATTGTTTACCAAGAGCAGGTAATGCAGATATTCCGCACACTTGCCGGCTATACCTTGGGCAGGGCGGATATAGTGCGCCGCGCTATGGCAAAGAAAAAGCACGATGTGATGAAACGGGAAAGACAGTTCTTTTTATGGGGAGAAAAGGATGAAAACGGGAATGTAATATGTCCGGGCGCCGTCGCAAACGGCGTGGACGAAAAAATTGCGGAAAAGATTTTTGACGATATGCAGAGCTTCAGCTCCTACGCCTTTAATAAGGCGCACGCCGCCGCATACTCGTTTGTGGCGTACAGAACGGCGTATTTAAAGCGCCATTATCCTGCGGAATATTTTGCGAGCCTTATGACAAGTATGATGGACAGCTCTTCAAAAATTGCCCTTTATACCGAGGATTGCAGGAAAAACGGCATAAAAATCCTGCCGCCGTCCGTCAATACAAGCGGTGCGGGGTTCACGCCCGACGGCGGAAATATCCGTTTTGGGCTCAACGCCGTTAAAAATCTCGGAGCAGGTGTTATCGACAGGCTGATAAAGGAAAGAGAAGAAAACGGAGAATACACATCCGCATACGATTTCTGTCTCAGGAATTATTCAAGAGAGTTCAACAGAAAGGCACTTGAGGGACTTATAAAGAGCGGCGCTATGGACTGTCTTTGCGCTAACCGCCGAAAGCTTTTGTACAATATGGAGGGTATGCTTACCGCCGCCGAGGGCGAAAAGCGTTATTCCTCGGACGGCCAGCTTAATTTGTTTGACGAAATGGGAGACGCCGCCGGTTATACTATGACAGAGGCGGAGGAAATGCCCGAGGAATTAAAGCTTGCTTTTGAAAAAGAAGCGTGCGGACTGTATCTTTCGGGCAATCCGCTTGATAAATATAAGCCGTATTTAAACAAAATAGGCGTAGCCTCGGCGGCTCAGATAAACCTTAAAAAATACCGCGACGGCAGCCGTGTAAGGCTCGGCGGTCTGGTGGAAAATCTTAAGGTAAGACAGCTTAAAAACAACAGTCTTATGGCGTCTGCCGTGCTTGAGGACACTTCTGGTACGGTCACGCTCACGGTCTTTTCGGCGGCGCTCGCGCAGTTTAAGCCTCAGCTTTCCTCTGGTAAGCCGATAATCGTAACCGGCAGAATTTCGGAAAGAGAAGATAGGGACCCCGAGATAGTGGTTGAAAGCGCGGAGGAAATACCCGAAAACGCAAAAAATATTTCCGCGCCGAAATATAAAAGGGGTCTGTACCTTAAGCTTCAGAGCCTTTCGGGAAATGAGTTTTCAAGGGTGCAAAAGCTTCTTGCCGAACATCACGGAACGGTTCCCGTTATAGTATACTGTACCGATACGGGTAAAAAGCTTGAGGCGCCCGAACGGCTTAAAATAGCCCCGTCGAAACGGCTTTTAGACGAGCTTTGCGCCGTTATCGGCAAAGAAAATGTTAAATTTATAGAATAACAAAATTTATTGTTGAAAAATTAACAATTTTGGTTTATACTTTATGAAAAAGCTAATAATCATATTTTAATATATTTGGAGATGGTATGTATGAAAACAATAGGTGTACTCACAAGCGGAGGAGACGCTCCCGGAATGAACGCCGCGGTGCGTGCGGTTGTAAGAACCGCAATAGCGCTCGGAATGACGGTAAAGGGAATAAGAAGAGGCTATAACGGTCTTATCGAGGGCGATATAATAGATTTGGATGTACGCTCGGTTTCGGATATAATCCACAGAGGCGGCACGGTGCTTTACACCGCGAGAAGCCCCCGTTTTAAAACCGAAGAGGGTATGAACGAGGCTATTGCCAACTGTAAAAAGTACGGAATAGAGGGTATAGTCGTTATCGGCGGCGACGGCTCTTACAGAGGCGCAAGGGATCTGTCACTGCACGGTATCCCCTGCGTGGGCGTACCGGGAACTATCGATAACGATATTTCCTCGACCGAGTATACAATAGGCTTCGATACCGCAATGAACACCGCAATGGAAATGGTTGATAAAATAAGAGATACCGCACAGTCGCACGACCGCTGCTCGGTAGTAGAGGTAATGGGCAGAAGAGCGGGCTATCTTGCTTTACAAAGCGGAATTGCCGTAGGCGCAACCGCTATTTTGGTTCCCGAGATTAACCACAGCATTGACGATGTTGTAACCAAGATTAAGGAAACGCAGAGAACCGGCAAAAAGCACTTTATTGTTGTTGTTGCCGAGGGCGTAGGCGGAGTTGAGGAAATCGCCAAGGAAATCGAGAAACAAACCGGAATAGAATCAAGGGCTACGGTTTTGGGCCATGTTCAGAGAGGCGGAAACCCGACCGTCCGCGACCGTGTTGTGGCAACCCAAATGGGCTATGCGGCGGTCAAGCTTCTTAAGGACGGCATAGGCAACAGGGTTGTCGGAATGCAGAAGGGCGAAATTGTAAATTACGATATTTACGAAGCGCTTAATATGAAAAAGCCGTTTGACGACGATATGTACGAGATTGCGCATATCACATCTATTTAAAAAAATCGCCCGAAGGACAGTGTCTTTCGGGCTGTGTTATATGGGGGTAAGCTTTGAAAAACGAAAGGGTAATGGTTGGAATGAGCGGCGGAGTGGACTCCTCTGTTTGCGCGGCGCTTCTTTTAAGGGACGGCTATGATGTCTCGGGCGTTACGCTCCGTCTTTACGACGGCGAGGATTACAATTCCGGCAAAACAAGAACCTGCTGTTCGCTTTCCGATGTTGAGGACGCGCGCGCGGTCTGCGCGCGTATGGGCATTAAGCATTATGTGTTCAATTTCAAGGAAGGCTTTAAGGACAGCGTTATTGACAAATTTATCGACGAATACGAAAACGGCAGAACGCCCAACCCCTGTATCGAATGTAACAGGCATATTAAATTCGACGCTATGCTTTTAAGGGCCGAAACACTGGGGTATGACAAAATTGCCACGGGTCATTACGCGTCGGTAAAAAGGGACAAAAACGGCAGATTTCTCCTCTGCCGCGCGGCGGATACATCCAAAGACCAGACCTATGTGCTTTATTCAATGACGCAGGAGCAGCTTTCCAAAACGCTTTTTCCATTAGGAACTCTTACAAAACCGCAGGTGAGAAAAATTGCCGAGGAAAACGGCTTTGTAAACGCAAAAAAGCCCGACAGTCAGGATATATGCTTTGTGCCTGACGGCGATTACGCCGGATTTATCGAGCGTTTTACGGGCAAGACCGCAAAACACGGCAATTTTATAGACGGAAACGGCGAGGTTTTGGGCGAACATAAGGGCGTTATAAGGTATACCGTGGGTCAAAGAAAGGGACTCGGTATAGCGCTCGGCAAGCACGCATATGTTATAGAGAAAAATCCGCTGGATAACACCGTAACCTTGGGCGACGAGGATGCGCTGTTTTATAAGCGTGTGCTTGTAAATGATGTTAATTTTATACCGTTTGATGAGCTGTCAGACAGTATGAGGGTGACCGCTAAGCTCCGTTACCGCCACAGGGAGCAGCCTGCGGTTATATCCAAAGCCGGGGACGGCTGTGTTATAATAGAATTTGACGAACCGCAAAGAGCGCCCAGCCCCGGGCAGGCGGCGGTTTTTTATGACGGGGACATTGTAGTGGGCGGCGGCACCATTGTGAAAGGATTGGAATGAAATGAACGAAATTATCGCCAAAACGATGAAAAATCTTGAGCGCAACAATATAAAGTCATACTACGCCGAGAATAAGGAGGAGGTCTGCGGTATAGTAAAGGAGCTGTTGTTTGACGGCGCCGTAATCACCGCGGGCGGCTCAATGTCGCTTAAGGAAAGCGGAGTGTGGGATATAATCGAGGCTCCCGAATATAAGTTTTTCGACCGCACAAAGCCGGGAATTACCGAGGAGGAAAGGCTTGAGGCCTTTAAGGCGGCTATCGGCTGCGATTTCTTCTTCTGCTCGTCAAACGCCGTTACCGAAAACGGCGAGCTTGTAAATGTCGACGGCACGGCAAACCGTATTTCCTCTATCTGCTTCGGACCTAAGAATGTTGTTATGGTGGTCGGCGTAAATAAAATCGTAAAGGATATAAACGAGGGACTTTTGCGAATAAAAAGAATTGCGGCTCCCAAAAACACCGAAAGGCTTAAAATAGACGCTCCGTGCCGAAAGCTCGGTCACTGCGTTTCATTACTTAAAAGCGATTGTCCCGAAATGACCGACGGCTGCGCGGGACAGACGCGTATCTGCTGCGATTACCTTGTTTCGGCAATGCAGCGCCAAAAGGACAGAATAAAGGTTATCCTCTGCGGCGAAAATTTGGGCTATTAATGCGTACAAAGCAGAATAAATAAAAGAGTAAGGGTTTCAAAAGGTGTACCTTTTGAAACCCTTACTTTTTACCTCATTTTACCATTAAAAGCCACATATTTCAATAGTTTTTTTCGTGTTTTATAATTATAAAATAAAAAAATAAGGCAAAATTTTTTTCTTGGGGAGAATGTCAAAAGGTACACCTTTTGAAAAATGTTTAGGAGGATATGTATAATGAAAAAAATAATATCATCTGTATTATCGGCGGTGACAGCGTTGATAATACTCAGCGTAGGGTTAAATGCGGCTGCCTTGTCGTACAATGCCGGTGCGGCTTTGTCATATGCCGCCAATCATTGGAACGACGGCGTCGGTCTATGTGCTACTTTTGTATCAAATTGCATAAATGCAGGAGGATGCACAGTCAGCTCGTCAACGGTTACAGGTTTAAATTCATTACTTGTTAACAGTGGTTATTGCACTAAATATGAGCTTACAAAAACATCCACTTATTATGTTTACGAATCAACAAATTCGGGAAAAATCGCGGCAGGCGATCCGATACTTTTTTATTGCAAATCCTGCGGCGGATGGCAGCACGCAGCGTTATGCGCCGGATTTGACAGCAGTGGCAGAGCATTGCTGTACGGGCATAATCCGGCTTGGCAAGCAAATAAAGCTACATCCATCGGCGGATATGTCGACGCCGCGGGACACACGGGTGCTTCTATAATTGTATATTCGTACAGAATGATAGGAGACAGCAGCGTCGGAACATCAATCCGTTGTATTAAAGAAAAGGACGCGATAAGTAATACAAATGCTGTTTTATGGGCTCAGATTGATAAGCCTACATCCGCCGCAATAAGCGAAATCGGCATTAATGTAAGAAAAATGCTTGATACATACGCTAACGGATGGTCAAAATATGACGCAACTAAGAGAAATTATGTAGGCAGTACATATACACAGATTTTTTATGATATGAACGGCGAACTCGGCGTGACGCTTTCACCCGGAGTGGAGTATGCCTATCAGTTTTATGCAAAGGTTGACGGAAAGGAATATTTCAGTGAAGAGGGATACTTTAAAACCGACGGAACGCACACGCATCAAAAAGGAAATTTTCTTTTCTTCGAAGCAAGACATCCTCACTGCAATGCTTATTCTTGTTTGACCTGCGGTCAGGCATATGCCTGCGAAAGCGAAACAAATGTGTGGGAAGAATGTGATATTTGCTTTGGCTTGGAAAAATCAAATGTTACTCTTGATAAAAGTGTTTATAAAGCAGGAGACAATATTAATGTAAGTTGGACGCCTGTGGATAAAGCCACGCACTATAATTTGCAAATAGAAAAGAAGGATGAAAACGGTAATTATACCGTTATTGAAGCGAAAAATAATTTAAAAGGCAATTCAATTTCTGTAAACGGTCTTGAACCGGGCGAATATCGGATTTATCATGTTACCTATAACAGCAATATGTGGGAAAAGGACAAATCGGATTGGCGCCATACCGCTTCCGATTATGTGTATTTTTCGGTTATAAAAGAAACACAATCAATACCGAAGAACGGTCAGACACTTGTGTTTGAGGACGGCGTATGGAAATATGTATCCGACGGAAGACTTGCCACCGAATACACGGGACTTGTTGAGTACTACGGTACTTGGTACTATGTGGAGAACGGTATACTTAACTGGGGATACACGGGACTTACAAATTACTACGGCACATGGTACTATGTAGAGGGCGGTATACTCAACTGGGGTTATACCGGTCTTACTAATTTCTACGGCACATGGTATTATGTAGACGGCGGTATACTCAACTGGGGTTATACCGGTCTTACTAATTTCTACGGTACTTGGTACTATGTAGACGGCGGTATACTCAACTGGGGCTATACGGGTCTTACTAATTACTACGGTACGTGGTATTATGTAGAGGGAAGTATACTTAATTGGGGATACACAGGACTTACAAATTACTATGGCACATGGTATTATGTGGCGAACGGTGTGCTTGATTGGAATTATACCGGTTCTACCTATTATTACGGTACTTGGTACTATGTAAGGAACGGAGTATTGGCATAATTATAAATAAAAACGCATCCGCAGATTTTTTCTGCGGACGCGTTTTTTTGTTCCGAATTAAATTAAACCCTGCTTAAAAGCAGCTTTGCATTGCCGGAAAGCCCTACCTGCAGGCCTGCGGGTATAAACACACCGGCGCCCTTGGCGGCTGTAAGCTTTTCATCGCCGAAGCCTATGGCAACCTCGCCCTCAAGCACTACTGCCGATATAAAGCTGTCGTCATATTTAAGCGAGGTACTGCCGTTCAGCTCCATTATCTCGGCAGTGAACAGATTGCAGGAAGCAAGCTGTCTTACGCTGCCGAAGTCGGTCTTTTCGGTCTTGCCT
>DKDS01000051.1 GCA_002451855.1 Ruminococcaceae bacterium UBA6842
TTTTCTACCGACGGAGTATCCACAAGATAGCTCATACCGTGGTCGGCGCCGTCAACAAGTAAAATCTCCTTTTCGCCCGACATTCCCTTATAATTGCGCTCGCTCATTTCAAAGGGGACAAAATTGTCGTTTTTTCCGTGTATAAAAAGTATCGGCACCTTGGAATTTTTAAGCGCTTTTTCTGTGGAAACGCCGTAAATCCCGAAATGTCCCGTAATAACGCAAACCAGATTCATAACGGGGAGAAATACCGAGGCGTTGATGTGAAAGCCTTGCCTTGCGACCTTTTTAATTATTTCGGTAGGCGAGGTAAACCCGCAGTCGGCTATAATTCCCTTTACGTTTTCGGGCAGATCAAGCCCTGCCGCAAGCAGTACGGTTGTCGCGCCCATAGACATACCGCCTAAAATTATTTTAGCCTCGGGGTCTATATTTTCGGTATAAAACTTTGCCCAAGAAACGGCGTCATATCTTTCCTTAACGCCGAATGTAATAAGCCTGCCCTCGCTTTTGCCGTGACTGCGCTGATCCGTAAGTAAAACATTATAGCCCTGCTCGCAGTACAGCTTTACCGCGCAGGAAAAGTCACGGTCGGCTGACGAGCGGTAGCCGTGGAACAAAATAACCGTATTATGCGAGTGCATATCAAAATATCGCGCGGCAAGGGTCAGACCGTCGAAGCTCTTGCAGTATACCCGCCTTGACGGCGTAGAATAAATGTAATCAAGTCCCTCTTTTATGACAGGACGGTATTTGTCCAAAAAATCGTTTTCCTTTGAGTCTATGTCGGAGGACGAGTCTTTTTTGCGCCTAACAAAGGCTATAAAAAAGAAATACACAGAAAAAGCGACAATAATAAGCAGAACAGCGGCCGCCAAGAGAAAAAGAATCATTTTTATCACCCAAATTATATTGCCCGTATTCTTTAAATTTTATTATACGGCTTTTCCGCCTCGGGAGTTCTGTATTCGTGCTTTTCGTAAAATCCGATAAGCTCATCTCCGTCCCTTAATGCCACCATGTATACATCCTTGTTTTCTTTCGGATTATGGTATGTGAAAATTATGTTATGCTCCTTATCGGCTTTGAACCAGTCTATTACCGCGTCAATTTTTTTGTTGGAGTCCGCACTGTGGCAGTTCTTAAGGCTTTTTCCTGTAAGGTCTCCGTGATAACGGCCGACAGCCGCCTTGTTCATATAGATTATTTTGCAGTCAAGTCCGCAGATAACAACGGCGGCGGTATCCTGTTCAACAATACTTTTAAAATACTTTTCAAGCATAGTTTTTCTCCTTTAAAGCAAGGGCGCCGCAATTTTTTGCGGCGCCCGATGATAATTAGGCTTCTTTATAATTGCGTGCCTTTTCAAATTCTTCTATAAGTTCTTCTGACGGCTTTTCGGTCAAAAGCGATACCGCAATAATGAATATGCACGAAATAAGGAATGCCGGCATAAGCTCGTAAATTCCGAATACTCCGCCGAGCGGCTTTAGGAGAAGCTTCCATACAAATACCATTACTCCGCCCGATACCATACCGGCAATGGCGCCGGCTCTGTTTGTTCTCTTCCAGAAGAGCGAGAACAGAATTATCGGACCGAAGGTAGCACCGAAGCCCGACCATGCAAACGAAACTATTTCAAATATAACGCTGTTTTCATTCCAAGCGATTATCATACCTATAACGGTTATTGCCATAAGCATAAATCGTGAAACACGCATAACCTGCTTGTCGTCCGCGTCCTTTTTGATTATGCCCTCGTAAAGATTTTTAGAAACCGCGGAGGCGGCTATAAGAAGATACGAGTCGGACGAGCTTATGGTTGCGGCAAGTATTCCTGCCATAATAACTCCGGCAACTACGGGGTGGAACAAAAGCTTGGAAAGGTGAGCAAAAACATTTTCGGCGCCGCTTTTTGTGGCAAGGGCAACATCCGTCGGAAGAACCGCCCTGCCTATAACTCCGATAGAAACCGCGGCAGTAAGCGAAATAACAACCCAAACAACCGCAATTCTGCGTGAGTTTTTAAGCTCCGAGCTTTTTCTTATCGCCATAAAGCGTAAAAGCACCTGCGGCATACCGAAGTAGCCGAGTCCCCACGAAACGGTGGAAAGTATGGTAAGAAAACCGTAGCTTGACGCATCCCCGAATAACGGAGCGCCCGAAGCGGCTTGCTGAACGCCGTTTGCGTCGGTTACGGGGGAGGCGATATTTACAAGTGAAAGATAACCCGGTATATCACGGGCATTGTCTATTACGGCGTTTATACCGCCGGCTTTCGCGGTTCCGAATACCAGCACGCCCACAAGAGCTATAATCATAACCACAGCCTGCATAAAATCAGATGCGCTTTCCGCAAGGAAACCGCCGATTGCGGTATAAATAAGCACGAATACGGCGCCGGCTATCATCATTGAATGATAGGAATATCCGAACAGACCCGAAAACAGCTTTCCGCAGGTTACAAAGCAGCTTGCCGCGTAAACTGTGAAGAATATAAGTATAAACATTGCGGAAATTCCGAGTATAAGCTTTTTCTTTTCATGGAAACGGTTGCTCAAAAAGTCCGGAATTGTTATGGAGTCACCCGAAACAATGGAATAAGCCCGCAGTCTTTTTGAAACAAGCAGCCAGTTTATGTATGTTCCTACGGCAAGACCTATCGCGGTCCATGCGGCGTCTGCCAATCCGCACCAATAGGCGACGCCGGGAAGTCCCATTAAAAGCCATCCGCTCATATCCGACGCTTCCGCGCTCATTGCCGCAACCCACGGTCCAAGAGAACGGCCGCCCAAAAAATAGTTTTCCGAATTTGCCTGTGCCTTTTTTGCAAAGAATACGCCTATCAGAATAACTATAAGCATATACCCTACCATTGCAAACAGAATTTGCAATTTGTCATTCATTTTAACCATCCTTTCCTTCAAACCCGATTATTTCAGCCTACAAAAGCATTATTTCAACATAATAACATAATTGCCGAAATTTGTAAATAATTAAAATAATTTTACTATCAGCGGAACTATATATGTCACGAAGGTTACTATTGCTCCTGCGCTCAATACGCCCAGCAGTATTGACGGAAACGCCTTTTTAAGCGGCATTTCAAGCATTGCGGCTATAAGCGCGCCGGTCCATGCGCCGGTACCGGGAAGCGGTATCGCAACGAAAATAAAAAGTCCCCAAAACGCGTATTTTTGCACTGTTTCCGATTTGCTGTTAGCCTTATTCTCAAGCTTTGTTACAAGACCGTTAAGACGGGGCATTTTCTCACGCATAAACGCAAATATCTTTTTTATAAAGATTATTATAAACGGAACAGGAACAAGATTTCCGATTACGGAAACGATTACCGCAACGGGGAACGGAAGTCCTCTGCCGACGCCT
>DKDS01000006.1:0-2780 GCA_002451855.1 Ruminococcaceae bacterium UBA6842
ACGCCACTTTCATAACATCACCTCGTATATATTTATATAAGTATATATGCATACACACGAATTGTCAAGAGAATATATATTTAATAATATATATTAAGAGGTGAACATATTTGGTTATCTTAACTCTTGATAAAACTTTGAAAAAGCTTAATATCAGCCGTTATGAGCTTGCAAAACGCACTGACATACAGTATCAAGTGATAGACAATTATTATAAAAACAAGGTAAAACGGTATGACGGATATGTTCTTGACCGTATATGCACCGCACTTGATTGCGATATATCTGATATACTGGAATTTAAGAAATAAATTTACCGTGCTTTTCGGTTTATTTAACGGTACTTGTTTATGAAAAGACTTCGTGAATTGCGTGAGAAAAGAAAAATATCGCAACTTAAGCTTGCAATGGATTTGGGAATGAACCAAAACAGCATAAGCAGATATGAAAACGGAAAACATCAGGCAGATTATAAAACGCTTATAGCATTTGCCGATTATTTTAATGTGTCTGTTGATTATTTGCTTGAACGAACAGACAATCCCGAAATTAAGAAATAAAAATGCTTTTTCAGGTGATGCTATGAAACTGAGAAAAAGTGAATACGGAACCTCAAATATGATAGGTAAAAATGTTGAACGCCTGCGAAAAGAAGCAGGTATAAAACAAAACGATTTTATTGCAAGACTTCAAACAATGGGTCTTGACATAAACCCGACAAGCTACTCAAAGCTTGAAGGTCAAATAAGAATTGCAACCGATAAAGAAGCTTATTACATTTCAAAAGCCTTAAATGTCCCTATTGAAAAGCTTTTTAAATAATAAAAAACCTGTTGCTGTCAGCTTTGCTGATAACAACAGGCTTTATTTTTTATAATTCCGAATTACGAATTACGAATTCCGCATTCCGAAACCTAAACCGCGTCCGGATGAGTATGCTTATACTCAATGTTTTCCTCAATCATCATATCCTTGACTTTCATAAGTCGCGCTCTGCTTGCGCGCTCGTTTTCTTCAAGCTTCATAGATATGAAATGAATGGTCTCCTGATAGCGCGGTATCATAACATGCTCAAGCGCATTAACACGGCGGCGTGTTTTTTCAATCTCGTCCGCCATAAGCTTTACCGCTTTTTCCTTTTCGGCTAATTTAAGCATTTTGGGAAGCAGTGCGGACAGTCCCGCTACCGCATCGTCAAGCTCAAAGCTTGTTGAGGCAAAGCCGTAGGAAAAAATATCCGAGTTCTCACTGGTTCTGGTTTTAAATGAATAAACGGGAATATCAACGCTCATAACATTACGGGTGTCGGTATCGAGGTAGACCTCCTGCTTGGGCGCTAAAAGCGCGGTATCAAGCGCTTCCTTTGACATAACGCTTGAAGCAAGCACAAAATCGGCGTTAATACTTCTAAGCTCCCTTTCAACCTCTTCACGAAGTGTTTTTGTTTCACGGATTTCGTCAAGGAACTGGCGCATAAGCTCGTCACGCTTATCCTTAAGGAGTTTATGACCTCTTAAAGCGGTTGAAAGCTGTTTTTTAAGCCTTGTCAGCTCCATTCGTGTGGGGTTTACATTAAGCACTGCCATAATAAGCGCCCCCTTTAAAACTTACCGTAATATTTATCAAGCAATTCATCGTTTATTCGTTTAAGCTCGCTTCTCGGCAGAATTGATAACAGCTTCCAGCCGAGATTTAGAGTTTCCTCAATCGTGCGGTTTGTGTTATAGCCCTGCGAAACATATTCGCTCTCAAATCTGTCGGCAAATTCGGCATACTTTTTGTCAATATCGGTAAGCGCCGCCTCGCCCAAAATTACCATAAGCTCCTTAGCGTCCTTACCTCTTGCGTACGCCGCAAAAAGCTGGTTCATAGTAGCCGCATGGTCCTTACGGGTCCTGCCCTCGCCTATACCCTTATCCTTAAGACGGGAAAGCGACGGTAAAACATCGATAGGCGGTGTAACGCCCTTTCTGTAAAGCTCACGGCTTAAAATTATCTGACCCTCGGTAATGTAGCCTGTAAGGTCGGGTATCGGGTGGGTTTTATCGTCCTCGGGCATTGTTAAAATAGGTATAAGGGTTATAGAGCCCTCTTTGCCCTTAAGTCTGCCGGCACGCTCATAAAGCGTCGCGAGATCGGTATACATATAACCGGGGTATCCCCGTCTGCCCGGTACTTCCTTACGGGCGGCGGATACCTCACGCAAGGCGTCGGCGTAGTTTGTAATATCGGTCATAATTACAAGCACCTGCATACCCAGGTCAAACGCCAAATACTCCGCGGCGGTAAGTGCCATTTTCGGCGTAGCGATACGCTCGATAGCAGGGTCGTTCGCAAGGTTTACAAACATAACGGTACGGTCAATAGCGCCCGTTTCCCTAAACGAATCTATAAAGAAGTTTGATTCTTCAAATGTAATACCCATAGCGGCGAATACAACGGCGAACTGCTTATCGTCGCCCAAAACCGTTGCCTGACGGGCAATCTGCGCCGCAAGGTTGGCATGCGGAAGACCCGATGCGGAGAATATCGGCAATTTCTGACCTCTTACAAGGGTGTTAAGTCCGTCTATTGCGGAAACGCCCGTCTGAATAAACTCCTGCGGATAGTTTCTTGCCGCAGGGTTCATCGGTCTGCCGTTTATATCCATTCGCTTTTCGGGTATTATTTCGGGTCCGCCGTCTATCGGTCTGCCCAGTCCGTCAAATACGCGTGAAAGCATATCGGGCGACACGGGAAGCTCCATTCCGCGGCCTAAAAATCTTACCTTTGAATCGGCA
>DKDS01000006.1:2834-23793 GCA_002451855.1 Ruminococcaceae bacterium UBA6842
CTGCCGAATTTTCAAACAGCTGAACAAGTGCGTTTGTGCCGTTTATTTCAAGCACCTTACAGCGCCTTATCTCGCCGTCGGGAAGCTCTATTTCGCCGAGCTCGTCATACTTAACGCCCTCAACATCGCTTACCATCATAAGAGGTCCCGCAACCTCTCTTATAGTTTTATATTCCTTAGGCATAAAGCATTCCCTCCTTAATCTTCGTCTTTAGCGCTTACGGCTTTTTCAATATCGCTGTCAAGCTCTGCTTTAATATCGGCAAACTCGCTGTCGATTTTCTTTTCGTCAGTATACTTAAAGCGTCCTATTCTCTCTCTTGACGGGAGCGATACAAGCCTTTCGATTGAAGCGCCCTTTTTAAGACCCTCAAGCGACCTGTCGTAATAAGCCAAAATAAGCTCCATCATAAGATACTGCTTGGCAAGCGAGGTGTAGGTATCTACCTCGTCAAACGCATTCTGGTGCAAATAGTCCTCACGGATAGAACGGGCGGCTTCAAGCTTTAAGCGGTCGGACGGTGAGAGTGCGTCCATACCGACAAGCTTTACAATTTCCTCAAGCTCCGATTCCTCTTGGAGAATGGCCATAAGTCTGCCCCTCAGCTTATACCAATCGGGCTTTACGGTGCTGTTGAACCATTCGGAAAGCGAATCCGCATAAAGCGAATAGCTTGTAAGCCAGTTTATCGCCGGGAAGTGGCGTTTATAGGCAAGGGCGGAATCAAGTCCCCAGAAAACCTTGACAATTCTGAGCGTTGCCTGCGAAACAGGCTCGGAAATATCACCGCCCGGAGGAGATACCGCGCCTATAACAGAAAGCGCACCCTCGGTATCCTCACTGCCGTTTACGATAACTCTGCCCGCGCGCTCGTAAAACTGCGCAAGGCGTGAGCCTAAGTAAGCAGGATAACCCTCTTCGCCCGGCATTTCCTCAAGTCTGCCGGACATTTCGCGCAATGCCTCAGCCCAACGGGAAGTAGAGTCCGCCATAAGCGCTACGGTGTAGCCCATATCACGGAAATACTCCGCTATTGTAATACCTGTGTAAATTGACGCTTCACGGGCGGCAACAGGCATATCCGATGTATTTGCGATAAGAACCGTTCTTTCCATAAGCGAATTGCCCGTTCTCGGGTCACGAAGCTCGGGGAACTCGTTTAAAACATCGGTCATCTCGTTACCGCGCTCGCCGCAGCCGATATAAACTATAATATCAGCCGCCGCCCATTTCGCAAGCTGATGCTGAACCACGGTCTTGCCCGAGCCGAAAGGACCCGGAACCGCCGCAACGCCGCCCTTTGCAATCGGGAAAAGCGTATCTATAACACGCTGACCCGTTACAAGCGGAATATCGGGGGATAATTTGCGTTTATACGGTCTGCCCACACGCACGGGCCACGACTGCATAAGGGTAAATTCACGGATACCCTTTTCGGTTTCTACCTTGTAGACCGTGTCCTCTACCGTGTAATCGCCCTCGTTTATTTCAACGATTTTGCCCGAAACCTTATTCGGAAGCATTATTTTGTGGTTTACTATCGCTGTTTCCTTAACCGTACCTACGGTATCACCGGCGCAAACCTCGTCTCCTACCTTTTTTGAGGGTACAAAGTGCCACTTTTTATCTCTTGACAGGCTCGGCACCTCAACGCCGCGCTGAAGATTTGTACCGCTTACCTTCATAATTTCCGCAAGAGGTCTTTGAATACCGTCGAATATAGAGCCTATAAGTCCGGGTCCCAGTTCAACGCTGAGCGGTTTTCCTGTTGAAACAACCTTTTCGCCCGGTCCTAAGCCCGCTGTCTCCTCATAAACCTGAATTGAAGCCTTATCGCCGTGCATTTCTATTATTTCACCAATAAGGTGCTTATCCGACACACGCACAACATCGAACATATCGGCATTGCGCATACCCTCCGCAATTACAAGAGGTCCGGCGACCTTGGTTATCGTTCCTTCGGTCATTGTGATTAACTCCTATCTGTTGAAAATTATATCCGAGCCGACTGCTTTTTCCACCGCCGCCTTAAGCGCCGCAGTGCCGAACCCGTTGTTGCCTGAAACACCTGTTATCGGTACTACCGACGGTGACAGCTGTTTATCGGTCTTTTCAATTTCCTTTTCAAGAAACGGCACTAACCGTTCCGTAACGAATATCACGCCGTAGCCGGCGGATACAATTTTTTTAAATTCCTCGGGGCTGTCCTTATCACGGTCGCACGGGTAAATATCAAGTCCTACCGCCGCAAAGCCCTTTATGCTTTCGGTATCGCCCAAAACCGCTATTTTAACCATAAAGCTCACGCAGCCTTTCGAGAGTTTTTTCAGGCTCCTTACCTGTCTTAACGCCGCTGTATACAATGCGGAGATCCATAATTTCCGCTTTTTTAGCAAGCATATAGCCTACAAGCGGCTCTACCCCGAGCGTTACAAGCTTGCATTTTCCCGCAACGGAAAGCAGTTTGTTATCGGCATATTTTTCAAATTCTCCGGGCGAAGTCTCGTAAGCCTTTGCGGCTCCCGCTCCGCCTACCGTTACCGCCTTTGAAAGCAGCTTTAAAACCTCTTCCTCGCCCGAAAGCGCCGCCTTTACAAGCTCGGACTTTGAAACAACGCCCGTTTCTGTAAGCGCGCTTTCAAGAAATTCGGCGTTTCTTGCCGATTTTGCGGCGCGCAGCGCCGCCTTTATATTCTTATAAAACACCGATACGGTAATAAGCTCTTTTATAATGGCGTTTTTGGTTTTAAGCGCCGCCGCCCTTTGCGCGTCCATACAGCCTGCGTCGATTATGCAGTCCGCAAGCTGGCTGTCGCCCGATTTTGCGAGAACATCATAAGCTTCACGGGCGGATTTGCGCATATATTCAGGCAAAGCGTCAAAGCTTTTCTCCTTAACCGATTTTTCAAGGGCGGTAAGCTCCACGCTCGCCGGAAGTATAAGCAGATCCTTATACTCTCTGCCCCTGATAACGCCCTTAAGCACCGCCTTATAGTTATGAAAATCATTTTCGCATATAAACGGCGCAAAAGCATTTTCATCGGGCGCGTATTCGGTGATATATTTCCACATTTGCTCCGTTTCCTCGCTTAAAAGCAACGGAACATCGGCAGTCTCGGTTTTGCCTATTCCCTTATCACGCAAGAGCTTTGCAAGCTCATCCGTACTGCCTGCCGCAACAAGCTGCGACATATCGTTTTTTCTTAAAAGCTTATTTTCTCTCGCTCTTAAATTACCTATCGCAAAGCCTACGGATTTTTCCGGCATAGTCTCACCTTCTTAAATGGATTATTTAAACAATTCCTTGTTAACGGCATCTGTAAGCTCGTCTCTTTTTTCGTGAACAAGCGCCGAAATCTCGCCGTTAATGAGAATATCGCCGTATTTAAGTATGAAACCGCCGTTAATATCGGCAGGCTCTTCGGACAGCGTAAGGTTCATTTTCTTTACACTTTCCTTAAAGTTCGCGGTGTCCCGTTTAAGGTCCTTTTCACACAGCATTATCGAACCGTTTTCGGAAAGCTTTTCCCTGTCTATAATTGTAAGCAGGAAATCAAAATATTTTTTATCGTCAAATCCGTTTACGGTTTCCGTCACGAAAGAAAGAGCCTTGTCAATAAGCTCACGCTTGCATTTAAGCGCCGCGTCACGCTTTACAAGCGCCGCCGAGGACTCGCCCGTCTGCCTTATAAGCTTTGCCTTTTTTTCGGCTTCCGCTTTAATAGTCTCGGCTTCCTTTTCGGCTTCCGCCTTAGCCTCGTCAATAAGGGTCTGCACCCTTTTCTCGGCTTCGGCGGTTATCTCTGCGGCTTTTTCTTTCGCTTCGTCCGTAATACCGGAAAGTATTTTCTCACTTGCCGTCATTTTTTTCACCTTACAGAAGGATTACGGTAAGGAAAGAAATAAGGAACGCCAAAAGCGCATATATTTCAACAAGGGTTATAGATACAAGCGCCTTCGGGAACGCGCTTTCATCCTTAGCAAAAAGCGAAATACCCGCAACTGCCGCCTTGCCCTGTGAAATTGCGGAAATTAAACCGCCGAAGGCTATCGGGAGACAAGCGGCAAGTATCATAAAGCCGTTCCATGTAGTAAGGCTCTGAAGTCCGCCGAACACGCCTATCTTTGTAAGCACGATAAACGAAACTATAAATCCGTAAAGTCCCTGTGTACCGGGGAGAAGCTCAAGAACGAGCATTTTACCGAACTTTGACGGATCCTCCGCCAAAACGCCCATACCTACCTCGCACGACATACCTACGCCGCGTGCGGAACCTATACCTGCGAAGATTGTTGCTAAAGCCGCGCCCAAAAGCGCCAAAAAAGTACCCATTGTCATTTTAATTTTCCTCCTTAGAATTTAAGTCCAACTGTGTGTATTTCGTATTTGCGGAGAACGCTTTAAATTCTCTGCCGCCGCCCTCGTAGAATTTTGAGAACAGCTCTACATATTGAAGTCTGAGCGTATGGACATAAGCGCCCAACACATTAAGACCGAAGTTTATGGCATGACCGACAGGGAATATAATAAGAAGCATTATAAATCCGCCAACCGTTCTGCCGCCCATACCTGCCAGCATATTGAAAACCGCGCTCATAGCCGAAGTGGTAAGTCCCAGCGCCATAAGGCGTGAGAATGAAAGCAGGTCGCTTACATAGCTTGTTATATCGTAAAGCGAAGCGATACCCGAGAACAGCCGAGCTATGGGGTTCTTCTTGTCTCTGCCCTGAGTGAGTATAAGACCCAAAACGGAAGCCAAAGCTATTACCGCGCCTACGGTTTTCAAAACAGGGAGCGCATAAAATCCGACAGCCATTACGGCTGCGCCCGTTAAAAGGGTTATCCAAAGTCCCGCGTCGAAAAACGCTCCGGCTTTATCGCCGTTTTTCATACAGGTTGCGAACTTAGCACAAAGACCGACGATTATTTCAACAAGTCCCAAAGCAAGGCTTAGTATCAACATCGTGACCGCGTCGCCGTTCATCGGGTCGATAAGCGCGGGAAGCGCAACCTTATGACCGAAGAACTTTTCGCTTATAACCGCTATACTGTCACCGAAAAAGCTTCCGTAAACAAGTCCCCACAGAAGTGTGGAAATTCCGCAGTATCTGAAAAGCCGCATACTCTGCCGCATTTCGGGCGAGGGACGGAGCTTTTTGAGCGCAAAGGTCGTCGCCAATATCATTATAAGACCGTAGCCCGCATCCGAAAACATCATACCGAAGAACAGGTAATAGAAGAAGCCTGTTATCGGGGTCGGGTCTATGTCGTGAGGTCCCGGCAGCGAATACATTTTAACAAGCGATTCCGCCGGACGGGCAAAGGCGTTATTCTGAAGCTGTACGGGAGCCAGCTCCTCGTCGGCATCCTCCGCCTCTATTACAACGGTAAACTGCCGATTAAGCTGTTTTTCAAGGTACGGCATATCACGCTCGGCAACATATCCCTTTATCATTACCGTGTGAGCCGTGCCGCCAGTTTCGCCGATTGCCTTATATCGCTCGGCGTGCCGTCTGCAATAATCGGCAAGACCCTCGATTTCTTCGGTTCTTTCGGATATTTCTTTAATTTTCTTTAAATATCCTTCAATTCTTTCCTTGCATTTGGCGGCTCTTTCCTCTTTCGAGGCTATCTTGTCACGGGGAAGCTTTGAGGTTATCTGCACGGGTCTTGCAAAAGCAAGTCCCCTTAACACGCTTTCCGCCTTTGCCTGCTCGGAAACGGGACAGCACGCAAAAATATATGTCACGCTTTTGCCGACGCTTACTATCTCCGTATAAAGCGAAAGGGTCGGGTCCGCGGCGGCAATTTTTTCGTTCAAACTGTCAAGCGTATAAACCCCCGAAACAGTACCTATAAACGCCCTTGTTTTTGCCGTTCCCGAAAAAGAAAGCGGCACATCAAGCGGCATCCACGGCAGCATCTGCTCACGGGTAGTGTTAAGTCTTACTATTTCCGCCTTTTCCTCCGCAATGGCACGGTCAGCTTCAATAACCCTGCTTGCCAGCGAAAGCGCGCTTTCAATCTGCTCACGCTTTAAATAAAAGCGTTCGGGAGTAAGATACCTTGCTCCGCCGAGCATTCCGGCAAGTCCCTTTTTATGCGGCGCGCGGACCGACAGTATTTTAAGCGCCGATTCCGCGGTAGCGGCGTTTCTTTCGTAAGCCGCGGTTCTGTCGGCGGTATCGGTTCTGTAATAGCCGTCCGGCAAAACTGCGGTTTCTTCATCGGATGCCGCGGTATCTATATCGATAACCGACATTTCCTGAAGCCGCCTTAAAAGCGCTTTTTCTTCGATTCTCGGAGCATAAATACTTACAAGCTTGCATTTAAGCTTAGCCAAATCAAATCACCACACTTTTATAAAATTTTTAAAAATTTACTTGGCAATAATTTCGATTGCAGCCTGCGCGGCGGCGTTAAGGTTTTTTTCAAACGCCTGCTTTAAAGCGTCGGTATCCTTCTCGGATTCCTTTTCCGCACTGCTTTTCATCGCCTCAGCGTCCCCGTAAGCCTTCTTCAAAAGCTCATCCGCAAAGCTGTGCGCCTCTTTCGTAATGCGCTTTTTTTCTTCCACTGCCTTTTCCTTTGCTCGGTCTTCAAGCAAAAGCGCATTGCTTTCCGCATCCGACAGAATTTTTTCCGCCTGCCGTTCGGCGCCGAATATTTCTTCCGCCATACTTTTTGCCACCAATAACACCTCCGGAAACATTATGTAAATATTCTACCTGTTTAAAAGCGGAAAGTAAATAGACAAATTGACAATTTTGTCGGTTAATTTGATAAATTTTCCTTTTTTTAAAAAAAGACTTCTTTTTTAAGCGCGTTTTTGGTATAATGAAAATTCAGAACTATAAAATATATTTGGGGTCATACGATATGAATATTATTATAGACGGTCTTGACATTCAATATACCGAGGTCGGTACGGGTATTCCGGTACTGCTTCTGCACGGCTGGGGTTCTTCCTTTGATGTTTATAAAGGAATTATGGATACCCTTTGCGACCGTTGCCGTCTTGTCGCAGTGAACTTCCCCGGCTGCGGCGGTTCGGAGACTATGAAAACACCGTGGACTCTTGACGATTACTGTAATTTTGTTCTTAAATTTATGGAAAAAGTAAATCTTCACGACCCGATTATGATAGGTCACTCCCACGGCGGACGGGTAACGCTTAAAATGGCGGCTTCGGGTATGGTAAACCCTCCTAAAATAGTTTTGCTTGATTCCGCCGGTTTAATACCCAAAAAAAGCCTTAAACAAAAATTCAGGGCTAAAAGCTTTAAAGCCATAAAACGGGTGCTTACCCTGCCGGGGCTTAACGGCAAAACAGAGGGATTGCTTAACAAGGCACGCCGTCATTACGGCTCTGCCGATTACAACGCCGCACCCGAGGTTTTAAGAAAAACTATGGTATCGCTTGTAAATACCGACCTCAGAAATATTATAAGCAACATAAAAGCGCCCACCCTGCTTATTTGGGGCGAAAACGACAGCGACACACCGCTTCGGGACGCCGAGACCATTAAATCGCTTATTCCCGACTGCGGACTGTGCGTAATTAAGGGAGCGGGGCATTTTTCCTTTATAGAACAGCCGTATCAAACGGCGGCAATACTTGACAGCTTTATTAAATAAAAGGGAGTGCGTGTTTTGAATTATTTATATCTTTCATCCTTAATACTCGCCGCCGTCTCCGCCGTCTTTGCGCTTGTGCGGCAAAATCAGATGCTCCAACAGAACTCATATTTCCCCTCCCGCTATTTTTCTTGGGTCAAAGACGGTTACTCAATATATTTATGTCTTGAATGTATCGGTTTTTGTATTGCTTCGCTTCTTTCGCATAAAGAAAAGCTCAGCCTTGTATTCCTTATATTCACGGCGGCGGTTCTTGCCGTGCGTATTATTACGGCGGCAAGAGTTCAGAAAAAATCAATCAAAAAGCTTGTTTTTACAGGACGCGTTAAAAGACTGTTTGCCGCGGCGATAGTGCTTTTGGCTGTTCTTATCACCCTTTTCTGCGTTTTTTACGGCACCCTCGCAGGCGAAATTGCGGCGATGCTTACCGTTATGCTTTCCTTTGTTTCTCCCCTTTTGTGTCTTTTCTGCCGCTTTGTAACAGCACCCGTTGATAAGGCAATTACAAAATGGTATATAAATGACGCAAAGAGAATTTTAAGTGCGCACAAAGACCTTATCGTCATAGGCATTACGGGAAGCTACGGCAAAACCTCCACTAAGTTTATATTAAGCCGAATTTTAAGCGAAAAATACAATGTTCTCGCAACGCCGCACAGCTTTAACACACCTATGGGTGTTGTAAGAACCGTAAGAGAACAGCTTAAACCGCAGACAGAAATATTCATATGCGAAATGGGTGCGAAAAATATCGGCGATATTAAAGAAATATGCGATATTGTTCATCCGAAATACGGAATTATAACCTCTGTCGGCGAGCAGCACCTTGATACCTTTAAAACGGTTGACAATGTATTTAAAACAAAATTTGAGCTGGCGGACGAGGTATTTAAAAACTCAGGCAGTATGTTTGTAAACGGCGACAGCGCGGAGCTTATTAAAAGAATTGACCCCTCGCTTTACAATATATACGGAACGCAGAGATTTGATTACAGTGCGTCAAGCATTACCTACGGCAAAAACGGCTCGGAATTTACGTTCAAGTCGAAGGACGACAGCATTTGTATTTCAACAAGGCTTTTGGGACTTCATAACATAATTAATATAACCGGCGCCGCCGCGCTGGCCTCATTCCTAGGAGTAAGCGGCGAGAGCATACGCTTTGCCGCAGCGGCTCTTAAGCCAACCGAACACAGGCTTGAAATCAAGCAGTCCGTTGCCGGCTCAACGCTTATAGACGACGCCTACAACGCAAACCCCGAAGGCTCGATTGAGGCTGTACGAGTGCTTTCCCGTTTTGACAATATGAAAAAGGTAATAATCACACCGGGACTGATTGAGCTCGGAACGCGGGAATATGACTGCAATTTTGCATTAGGGGTTGAAGCCGCAAAAATATGTGATATAATTATACTCGTCGGACTTAACCGCTCGAAACCGCTTAAGGACGGCGTCTGCTCGGTCAACTTCCCGTCAGATAAGCTGTTTGTGGTCTCAAGCTTTAAAGAGGCTATGGAAATATACGGCGGTCTTGCGGATAAAAACACGGCTGTTCTGCTTGAGAACGATTTGCCGGACAATTATTTGAACTGATAGGTGTGTGTTTTATGAAAACTAATATTGCGGTATTTTTCGGCTGTCGCTCGGTCGAACATGAGGTATCGATTATTTCCGCCGTTCAGGCAATGCGTGCCATTAACCGTGAAAAATATGATGTCACCCCCGTATATGTCACCAAAAACGGTGAAATGTACACGGGCGGCTGTCTTTTTGAAATCGAGAATTACAGAAATCTGCCCGAGCTTTTAAAAAACGCCGAGCCTGTTACATTTGTGAGAAAAGGCGACGGTGTATTTATGAAATACTTAAATACGGGCGTTTTTTCCAAAAAGAAGGATGTCGGAATTGATGTATGCTTCCCCGTTGTTCACGGAACAAACTGCGAGGACGGCACTATGGCGGGATATTTTGAATATCTCGGAATTCCCTACATCAGCTGCGATATACTTTCCGCCGCCGTGGGTATGGATAAGGCGGTATTCAAAAGCGTGCTTAAAAGTGCGGGTCTTCCCGTTCTTGACTGCATCACATTCCGTTCAAGAGATTATCTTAACGATAAAGCCGCCGTTTCGGCGGATATTGCCGAAAAAATCGGCTATCCGCTTATAATAAAGCCCGTAAACTTAGGCTCAAGCGTAGGTATATCAAAGGTAAACAGCGCTGACGAGCTGGACGCCGCCGTTACCCTCGCCGCCTCGTTTGCGGACAGATTGCTTGCGGAACACGCGGTTACAAACCTGCGTGAGATAAACTGCTCGGTAATCGGCGACGCGGACGAATGTGAGGCAAGCGTATGTGAAGAGCCGTTTATGCACGACGCAATACTTTCATATAAAGATAAGTACCTTTCGGGTTCTAAGGGCGGCAGTAAGGGTATGGCTTCTCTCGGCAGAAAAATTCCCGCCGACCTTACAAAGGAAAAGTCCGATGAAATAAGGGCGATTGCCTGCGATATTTTTAAGGCAATGGGCGCTTCGGGCGTTGTAAGAATAGATTTTCTTATCGACTGCGATACCGATAAGGTCTACGCAAATGAGATAAACACCATACCGGGTTCCCTCGCCTTTTATCTTTGGGAGGCTACCGGTCTTAAATACACAGATATGATTGACAGACTTGTTTCACTTGCGTTTAAGAGACAGAGGAACCGTGATAACCTGACATTTACAATAGACACAAACATTCTCTCGGGCGTTTCCTTCGGCGCAAAGGGCGCTAAAGGGGCAAAGCTTTAATGACACGGCTGTTAATAAAGCTTTTTGTAAAAAACAGCGACGATGTTTTAAACCCTGCCGTCCGACGGAAATACGGAACGCTCAGCGGCGGTGTGGGTATATTCTGCAATATGCTGCTTTGCATAATAAAAATTACCGCGGGGCTTATGACGGCGAGTATTTCCGTAACGGCTGACGGTCTTAACAACCTGTCCGATATGGGGTCGTCGGTCATAACGCTGATAGGCTTCAAAATGGCGGGCAAGCCGGCAGACCGTGATCACCCGTTCGGTCACGGCAGAATGGAATATATGTCCGCTTTTATTGTGGCAATGCTTATACTTATTGTGGGAGCGGAGCTGTTTAAAGCCTCGCTTAAAGCGCTTATAAAACAGGAAGCCGCCCCCGTATATTCCGTTCTTGCGGTTGCGGTTCTTGTAATTTCCGTTTTTGTAAAGCTGTGGATGTATATTTTCAACAGCAAATTAAGCAAAATAGCGGATTCGGGCGTGTTTAAAGCTACGGCGCAGGATTCGCTCAACGATATACTTTCAACCTGCGTTATACTTATTTCGGTTGGTGTTTCAAGCCTTGTAAAGCTGCCATTTAACCTTGACGCGGTAATGGGTCTGCTTTTATCCGTGTTCATTCTGTACTCGGGCTTTTTAACCGGCAGAGACACGCTTAACCTTATCCTCGGCGCACCGCCCGACAGCACCACAATAAACGAAATCAAAAACACCGTGCTTTCTTTTGAGGGATTTATTGGTATTCACGACCTTATAGTACACAATTACGGTCCGGGCCGCCAGTTCGCGTCCGTCCATGTTGAGGTTCCGCAAAATTCGGATTTTGTGAAATGCCACGAGCAGGTAGACCTGTGTGAAAAGCTTGTAAAGGAAAGGTACAATATTGCGCTTGTTATCCATATGGACCCAATCGATGTAAATAATGAAACGGTGAACGAAACAAAACGGCAGCTTGAAAAAATTGTGACCGATATTGACCCTGATATGTCATTACACGATTTCCGTATGACGCCTGCGGGTGAAAAATGGACCAATTTGATTTTTGATGTGGTTGTTCCGGCTGAATTTAAAATGCCGCACGAAGAGCTTGAAAATATAATCAAGGAAAAAGCCGCAAAGCTTAATCCCACCTACCGTTGCGTTATAACCTTTGATAATGATTTTATGCCGTGCGGTGAAAAAAACGAATAACAAAACGCAACAAAAATCCGATTATGAAATCACTTCATAATCGGATTTTTTAATTTTTTAAAGCGCCGGTATCAACAGCATCTTCCCTTCGGGTAAGCATTCCTCATCAAGCTCGTTTATCTTCATAATTTCCTCAACGCTTGCGTTATAGTGCTTTGCGATATCCCAAACGCACTCGCCGTCTGCGGTGAAGTAAATTGTCATAGCGCATTTTGCGCTTTGAACGCCGGGGGTGTTTTCGTCTACCGTAACATCCGTAATAAGCGGCATATTATTGGAGGAATAAATTGCGGCATTTATAGAAAGGTCAATTCTAAGCTCCACGGTTTCTGCGGACATTATCGTATATCCGCAAGAGCTTATGCTGATTTCAGGCGTGCAGTGCAAGCCCTCGGTGTTGCCCTTAAGCATATATTTGTACTCAAAATCGATAGGCTTTTCGAAATAAAGTGTTTCGCCGCCGCTGCCGCAGGAAATAACGCTCGCTAAAACCGTGCCGTTTATTATCATCGAGCCGTCCTCGAATTTAACACTGCTCGATTGTATATCGCACCATAAATCAATTACGGAGGAAATCGGTTCGTCAAGCTCTATGTTCTTTTTGCAGTGGAATATCTCGCTTATATTGTCGCAGATTTTGTTAAAGCAAATTCTCTCTCTCTTAAAATCGGTGGCAAACTTGCGTGAAAACGCGTCAAGCAAAACGGCAACATCGTTACCGCAGTAAGCCTCGCTTGTTATAAGCAACTTTGCGGAAAACGCAAAGCATTTAGCGCCGTCATCCGTATTTCTCGGCTTTATTTCAAGGAAAGCCACATCGGCACCCGTATCACATTCACAGGAATCCGTCACGCCCTCCATATCCATTATCTGACTGAAGGGTATTACCGTTTTAACACACTGCTCTGCCCCTTCCCCGTCCGGCGAATACAGTATCCAGACAGAAATATCTCCCTTAACCACGATTTTGTCATTTATTATTTTGCTTTCTCTTACGCAGGGCTTGGCGTCATACCTCAATATCCTGCCTATTTGAGGCTGTCCCTGACCTATGCCTATATCCTCTTCAATCGTAATATATTTTTCCGAATAGCCCATAGGAACCGTTGCGGGAGCCGTGCCTCTGCGCTGTTCTATGTTGCAGTCGTCAATATCGGATACAATATCGGTCGATTTTCTTTTGAAAACCCTTACGGTTATGCTCACGGCACCGTGTATATCCACCTTTCTGCCCGTTACGGCACGGCAGTTTATGTAATCGCATTTTGAATGGCAGGTAAGATTTGCTCCCGACGCTTCCTCGTCCATTTCAAGATTTTTGCTGAACGGATACTGATATTCGTATGAGCAGAGCTTGCCGTTTTCATCGCAGTAGATAACAGTAATGCAAACACTTCCGTCTATTGTTATTACCTTACCGCCGAGGCTCTTTGACGATATGTGCGATACCGCGCGGCATTTGAATATCTTGGAAATATCCGCACAAAAATCGGGCAGAGTGAAATCAACATCTATCGGCTGTTCGCAGGTTTCGTTAAAAACGGTCTCATTTACAAAAACGCTTGATTTGATTATTTTTTCTTCCATAATTCTTTCCTCTCTTTATGCTCGTTTGTTAAATTCTATTCGCACAAAGAGATTTATATGCAAAAAAATCCTGCCGAACGGCAGGATTTTCTTTATTCAAGCTCAAATGCGCCCGTATATAACTGATAATACTTGCCTTTTTCCTCAATAAGCTTCTTATGGCTGCCGCGCTCTATAATTCTGCCGTGGTCAAGCACCATAATAACATCGGAATTCTGAACCGTTGACAGTCTGTGAGCTATGACGAATACCGTTCTGCCCTGCATCAGTCTGTCCATACCCTTTTGAACAATAGCCTCGGTACGGGTATCTATGCTTGAGGTTGCCTCGTCAAGTATCATAACAGGCGGATCCGCAACCGCGGCTCTGGCAATGGATATTAGCTGTCTCTGTCCCTGTGAGAGACCGCTGCCGTCGCCCTTAAGCACCGTATTATAGCCCTCGGGAAGCATTTTAATAAATCCGTGAGCGTTCGCGAGCTTTGCCGCCGCTATACATTCTTCGTCGGTAGCGTCAAGTCTGCCGTAGCGTATATTATCCATAACAGTGCCCGTGAACAGGTTTACATCCTGCAAAACAACGCCTAAGGACCTGCGCAAATCAGCCTTTTTGATTTTATTTATATTAATACCGTCATAGCGTATCTTACCGTCGGCAATATCATAAAATCTGTTTATAAGGTTTGTGATTGTGGTCTTTCCGGCTCCCGTAGCGCCTACGAAAGCAATTTTCTGACCCGGCTCCGCATAAATATCGATATTGTGCAAAACAATTTTTTCGGGAACATAGCCGAAATCAACATCGAACAGCCGCACATCACCCGTAAGACGGGTATATGTGACAGTTCCGTCGTGGTGCGGATGCTTCCACGCCCAAACGCCTGTACGCTTTTCGCTCTCTGTTATATTGCCGTTTTCGTCAATATTTGCGTTTACAAGAGTTACATATCCGTCGTCGGTCTCGGGCTTTTCATCCATAAGCTCAAATATACGCTCTGTACCTGCCATAGCCATAACCACAGAGTTTACCTGCTGTGAGACCTGACTTATACTCATAGTAAACTGTCTTGTCATATTAAGGAAAGGAACTACGACCGCAACGGAAATTGCCTGACCCGACAAAGAGAGGTTCGGCGCTCCCGAAATTATCAGTATACCGCCTATAAAGGCTATAAGCACATAGAGAATATTTCCTATATTGCCCATTATCGGCATAAGGATATTCGCAAAGATATTTGCGCTTTCGGAGTCCTTGAAAAGCTGTTCGTTTATCTTATCAAAATCCTTTTTGCTTTCTTCCTCGTGGCAGAAGACCTGAACGACCTTCTGTCCGTTCATCATTTCCTCGATATAGCCTTCAACCACGCCGATAGCCTTCTGCTGTTTTATAAAATACCGCGCGCTGTTGCCGCCGATCCTTTTTGTTACCAAGGTCATTGCGAGCACGCCTATAAATACCACAAGAGTCATCCATACGCTTAAATAAAGCATATAGAAAAGCAGCGTTATTATGGTAAGAAACGAGGTAAAAAGCTGCGGCATACTTTGAGAAATCAACTGGCGGAGAGTATCCGTATCGTTGGTATAGTAGCTCATAATATCGCCGTGGGTATGAGTGTCAAAATACTTTATCGGAAGCCTTTGCATATTGCCGAACATATTTTGACGCATTTTATCCAAAAAGCCCTGTGTTACTATCGCCATAAGCCTTGAATAGATAAATGAGGAAACCACGCCTACCAGATAAATGCCCGCCATCATACCTATTATCTGCATAAGTCTTGCGGAAACCGCGCCGTAGCCTGATTCAATGCCGTCTCTGATGGCAAGTATCAGCTGATTTAGGAACAGTGACGAGACCGTTCCCGCAACCGCGCTTAAAAGAATACACACCGCGACTATGCAAAGATATGCTTTGTAATATTTAAAAAGATATTTAAAAAGTCTTGAAAGAGTACCCTTTGTATTCTTAGCTTTGGGTCCTCCCTTAAAGCCCTTAGGTCCCGGCATTATTCTTCACCTGCCTTATTCTGAGAATAATAAACTTCCTTGTATATATCGTTGCTTTGCAGTAATTCCTCGTGCGTGCCGACGGCGTTTATTCTGCCGTCGTCCATAACGACTATACGGTCGGCGTCCTGCACCGAGGAAATGCGCTGTGCGATTATAAGCTTTGTGGTATCGGGTATTTCGTTTGACAGCGCTTTTCTTATAAGCGCGTCTGTCTTGGTATCAACAGCGCTCGTAGAGTCATCAAATATGATTATCTTCGGCTTTTTAAGCAGCGCCCTTGCTATGCAAAGTCTTTGCTTCTGTCCGCCCGAAACATTGGTGCCGCCCTGCTCAATATGGGTATCGTAGCCGTCGGGCAAAGCGGAAATAAATTCATCCGCTTGGGCAAGCTTACAAACACGGACAAGCTCCTCGTCGGTTGCGGTCATATTACCCCAACGCAGATTATCCTTAATTGTACCCGAGAAAAGTACATTTTTCTGAAGCACTACCGAAACCGCGTTACGCAGCGTTTCAATATCGTAGTCCTTTACATTGTTTCCGCCTACCTTAACCTCGCCCTCGTTCACATCGTAAAGTCGTGAAATAAGCTGTATAAGCGAGGATTTACTGCTTCCCGTTCCGCCGATTATTCCGATGGTTTCACCCGATTTTATATGCAGGTCAATATCCGTAAGCGCACATTTTTCGGCTTCCTTGTGATACTTAAAGGAAACATTATTAAAATCTATACTGCCGTCAGGCACGGACATTATGGGGTTCTGCGGATTTTCGATACTGCTTTCCTCTTTTAAAACCTCGCAGATACGCTGTGCCGAAGCGCTTGAAATCGTTATCATAACAAAAATCATTGAAAGCATCATAAGGCTTGAAAGTATCTGCATACCGTAGGTAAAAAGGCTTGAAAGGTCGCCGACGCCCATAGCCGAACCGCCTGTGCCTATTATCAGCTTTGCGCCGAAGTAGGACGCCAGTATCATAGCAACATACATCGCAAGCTGCATTACAGGTCCGTTAAGAGCCACAATCTTTTCCGCTCTTGTGAAGTCATCACGAACCTCCTCGGACGCCTTTGCAAATTTATTTTGCTCGTAATCCTCTCGCACAAAGGACTTCACAACACGCATACCTTTAATGTTTTCCTGTACGGAATTGTTAAGGTTATCGTACTTTTTGAAAATTCTGTTAAACAGCGGCATCGCCTTTTTAATTATAAGGAAAAGCGCAAAAGCCAAAAACGGCACTACGATAACATAAACTGTTGAAAGCTGCGGACACATCTTGAACGCCATAATCATAGCGAATATAAACATCATCGGCGAACGGACGGCAATCCTTATAATCATCATATACGCCATCTGAACATTGGATATATCCGTTGTAAGTCTTGTTACAAGGCTTGAGGTTGAAAATTTATCTATGTTTGTAAAGGAAAACTCCTGTACCTTATAAAACAGGTCGTGCCTTAAATTTTTTGCGAAGCCGCAGGACGCAGTGGCGCAGGTCTTGCCTGCCATTGCGCCGAAAAACAGCGAAACGAATGCCAGACCGATAAGCATAAAGCCATACTTTAAAATAAGGGACATATCCGTTCCGTCCTGTATGTGGTTAATAAGCTTGGCAATATAAAAAGGGATAATACACTCGACAATTACCTCGATTGAAACCAAAACAGGCGTCAAAATCGAGGACTTTTTATACTCCCTTATACTGCCCATAAGTGTTTTTATCATAATTTATCTCCTCTTAAAAGGGTTATTCCGCGTTTTCCATATTCTTTTTGAGCTTTTCCATAACACGGAAAAAGGTATTAAGCTCCTCTTCGTCTATACCGGTTCTGAGTCTCTGTTCACGCTCGGCAATATCCTCGCATATTTTTTTGTGAACGCTTACCGCCTTATCCGTAAGCACTATTTTTTTAAGACGGGCGTCGCTTTCAACGCTCACACGCTTAATATACCCGTTTTTTTCCATAAGCTTAAGTATATTGCTGGCGGTTGAGCGCCTTATCGAAAATTTTTCCTCAAAATCCTTTTGGAAAATATCCTTGTCCCGATTTTCATAAAAATAGTTTATCGCCCAGCCGTGTATTCTCTGATTTGGTTCAAGTCTCATTTCGGCAATGTTTTTTTCAACATCTCTTCTGATCAAATTAGAAAGCGTGCGGATCTCAAAACCTATATCGTTTTCAGCGCACATTTCATCACCTCACAGATAATTGTTAGTTTGCTAACTATTATAACACAATGCTCCGTTTTGTCAACAAATAAATTTTGAACTTTTTGAAAACAACGAACAGTTAAATTTTGCTTGATTTTTTTTTCTTACCGTGATATAATACTTAGGCTACCGTATACTACGCCTTGGGCGTCTGCCCTTTTCGGGATTCACTTATGACCCTTTGCTTGGTTTACGGATGATAATTAAAGGAGTGAAAAAAATGACCAAAGAATTAAAGCAGCAGATTATGAAGGATTACGCTATTCATGAGGGCGATACCGGTTCTCCGGAGGTGCAGATAGCACTTCTCACAACCAGAATCAACGAGCTTAACGCTCACTTAAAGGTACACCCGAAGGATCGTCATTCCTATCGCGGTCTTCTTAAGATGGTAGGTCACAGAAGAAACCTCTTGGCTTACCTCCAGAAGAATGACATTGAAAGATACCGTGCTATAATCAAAAAACTCGGCATCCGTAAATAATGCGTACATTAAAGGCAGACCGAAAAATTTTCCGGTCTGCCTTATTGTAAAATTAAAAGGAGATTTTCGTGCTTTAGCGGTAAATCGGGCGCCCGAGCGCTATCGGACATCGGATTTATTGCTAACCGGAAGTCTCCGAAAAAAGAAAAGGAGATTATTAAAGTATGTTTGAAAACTACAAGGTTTACGAAACAACACTTGCCGGCAGACCCTTAAAGCTTGAAACCGGTATGATGGCACAGCTTGCTAATGCCGCTGTTATGGCAACCTACGGCGAGACCAAGGTTCTCTGCACGGTTACAGCGTCGGCGAAGCCCCGTGAAGGCGTGGATTTCTTCCCGCTTTCGGTTGATTATGAGGAAAAAATGTATTCGGTAGGCAGACTGCCCGGCTCGTTCACAAGGCGCGAGGGCAGAGCTACCGAAAAGGCTATACTTGCCTCCCGCTGCATTGACAGACCTATCCGTCCGCTTTTCCCGAAGGATATGCGTAACGACTGTTCTGTTGTCGCGACCGTTATGTCGGTTGACCCCGATTGCTCACCCGAGGTTGCGGCGGCAATAGGCGTTTCCGCCGCAATCGCAATTTCCGATATTCCGTGGGCAGGTCCTATTTCAAGCGTTAATGTAGGACTTGTTGACAGTGAAATTGTTATTAACCCGACACTTGAACAGCGCGCGAAATCCGACCTTAACCTTACCGTTTCTTCAACCGAAGATTTGGTTGCTATGATTGAGGCGGGCGCTAACGAAATTTCGGACGAGCTTATGTTCGACTGCATTATGGCAGGTCACGAGGCAAATAAAGAGGTTGTTAAATTCATAAACGGCATAGTAGCCGAAATCGGCAAGCCGAAGTTTGAGTTTGAGTCCAACGATCCCGACCCCGAAATATTTAAGGAAATCGAAGATTTCTGCATTGAGGATGTAAAGAAAGCGCTTGATACCGACGACAAGACGGTAAGAGACGCCGCCCTCCTACCCATTTACAATGCGGTTCACGAGAAATTTGACGAGAAGTTCGAAGGCAACGAGGCTAAAATCGAGGAAATAATGTACTTGGTTCAAAAGCACGTTGTAAGAGATTGGCTCAAAAACGAAAAGAAGCGTGTTGACGGCAGAGGTATTGATGAAATACGCCCCTTAAACGCACAGATAGACCTTCTCCCCCGTGTTCACGGCTCGGGTATGTTCACCCGCGGTCAAACGCAGGTTCTCTCGGTAGCTACCTTAGCTCCGATAAGCGAGGCTCAGAAGCTTGACGGTCTCGACGAAGAGGTTACAAAGCGATATATTCACCACTACAATTTCCCCTCATACTCGGTAGGCGAAACAAAGCCGTCCAGAGGTCCCGGCAGGCGTGAAATCGGTCACGGCGCACTTGCGGAAAAGGCTCTTGTTCCGGTGATTCCGAGCGTTGAGGAATTCCCGTACGCTATTCGTGTTGTTTCCGAGGTTCTTTCCTCAAACGGCTCTACCTCACAGGGCTCTATATGCGGTTCAACACTGGCTCTTATGGCTGCCGGTGTTCCGATTAAGGCGCCCGTAGCCGGTATCTCCTGCGGACTTATCACAGGTGATAAGGGCGTTTACGGCGACTTTATGACTATGGTTGACATTCAGGGTCTTGAGGATTTCTACGGCGACATGGACTTTAAGGTAGCAGGTACTCACAAGGGTATTACCGCTATCCAGATGGACTTAAAGGTTCACGGTCTTACACCCGAAATAATCAAGGAAGCATTTGCGAAAACTCACAAGGCAAGAGATTATATACTCGACGAGGTTATGCTCAAGTGTATACCCGAACCGAGAACCGAGCTTTCAAAATACGCTCCGAAAATGCTTACAACCACAATCAGCCCCGATAAAATCGGCGATGTTATCGGTAAGCAGGGCAAGGTTATCCAGTCCATTCAGGAGCAGTGCGACTGCACCATTAACATTGAGGAAGACGGTCATGTTTATGTTTCGGGTCTTGATACCGATAAGGCAAAACAGGCTATTTCAATAATTGAGCTTATCGCAAACGACCCTGAGGTCGGCGCTATTTACAGCGGTAAGGTAACCCGTCTTATGACCTTCGGCGCCTTTGTTGAAATCGCTCCCGGCAAGGAAGGACTTGTTCACATCTCAAAGCTTGACACCAAGCGTGTTGAAAAGGTTGAGGATGTTGTAGCTGTCGGCGATCAGGTAATAGTAAAGGTTACCGAAATTGACGATCAGGGCAGAATTAACCTCTCACGCAGAGATGCGCTTGTTGAGGTAAACGGCGAAACGGTAGCTCCCTATGCCGACGATGTACCCCAGCCCCGTCCCGCAAAGCGTGACGGTCACAGAGACCGCAAGGGCTTCAGAAAACAGCACGACTGATAAATAAATATCAGAAGAAAACGCCTGCGAACGCATTAAATGCATTCGCAGGCGTTATATTTGTCGTCAATTAAAATATATTCGGTATTTGTTTCACGGCACATTTTAAGATAATGAGCATTATCGGCAATCAGATCTTCTGCCGTACAACAGCTGTCATCCAAACGGTCCTCGATAATATTCGCATATGACTTAATATCGTCAAAATGTGTTTTTATGTATTTTTCGCTCATAACAAGACAAACAAGCTTAATTTGTTTTAAATAAAACCCGTCAAAGTCTTTTTTGCAACCAAGCGGTATATAACAGCCCTCAACAATAAGGTTTTGCTTGTTTTCTATTGCGGTTTTTATTATTTCCCGCACTATCGGCCATAAATATTCGGTAAGCGCCTTGTCGTCGCTTTCGGGTGTAAGTCTTGTATTTCCGCTTCTTATAAGTCCCATTTTCAAATGGTCTGCCGAAAGATATGGATATTTGTATTTTTCAAGCAGTCTTTGCGCCAGCGCGGTCTTACCCGTATGTGAAGCGCCCGTTATTATAATAATCATAATTTCACCGTATAATAAATCCGTACAGAGAACAGTCTGTACGGATTTGTTTTTTTACTTTGAGGAAATATATTCGTCAATGGCTTTTGCGGCGGTTTT
>DKDS01000006.1:23813-25192 GCA_002451855.1 Ruminococcaceae bacterium UBA6842
CCGGCTCCCATCGCAAGTATTACCGTTGCGGCGCCCGTTACCGCGTCGCCGCCGGCGTAAACGCCCTCTCTTGAGGTAGCGCCTGTTTCTTCGTTTACGATAATTCCGCCCCTCTTATTTACTTCAAGTCCCTTTGTGGTGGATTTGATAAGCGGATTCGGCGAAGTGCCTATCGACATAATAACACAGTCTGCCTCAATCTCATATTCACTGCCCTCAACCGGCACAGGTCTCGCACGACCCGACTCATCAGGTTCAGACAATTCCATCTGCTGGCAAAGAATACTCTTAACCCAGCCGTCTTCACCCTCAATCTTGACAGGATTGGTGAGGAACTTAAACTCAATTCCTTCCTCCATAGCGTGTTCAACTTCTTCACGGCGCGCAGGCAGCTCTTTTTCTGTACGGCGATAAACCACAGTCACATCAGCGCCAAGCCGTTTTGCGGTACGAGCGGCATCCATAGCAACATTTCCTCCGCCTACTATAACAGCCTTTTTGGCGTGCATAACAGGCGTAGCACTGCCGTCCTTATATGCCTTCATGAGGTTATTTCGGGTCAAAAATTCATTTGCGGAGTAAACGCCGCAAAGAGCCTCGCCCTCAATTCCCATAAATCTCGGAAGTCCCGCGCCCGAACCGATGAACACCGCTTCATAACCCATATCAAAAAGCTCGTCAACGGTAACAGTCTTACCGATAATTACATCGGTATCTATTTCAACGCCGAGGGATTTAAGCGTATCTACCTCTTTTTTAACAATTTGTTTAGGCAGACGAAACTCGGGTATTCCGTAAACAAGCACGCCGCCCGCAGTGTGAAGCGCCTCGAAAACCGATACCTTATAGCCCTTTTTCGCAAGGTCGCCGGCACAGGTAAGACCTGACGGTCCTGAGCCTACCACCGCAACCTTATGCCCGTTAAATTCGGGCTTGTTTACATTTTCGGACGCGTGTTCGTTATGCCAATCGGCAACAAACCTTTCAAGTCTGCCAATGCCTACGGGTTCGCCCTTTATACCGCGGACGCATTTTGACTCGCACTGTGTTTCCTGCGGACATACTCTGCCGCACACGGCAGGAAGACTTGAGGATTCGGAAATAATCTTATAAGCGCCCTCAAAGTCGCCTTCTTTCACCTTTTCAATGAAAGCAGGGATATGAATATTAACGGGACATCCCGTAACGCAAGGCATATGCTTGCAGTTAAGACAGCGTGCCGCTTCGGAAAGCGCAGTTTCTTCACTGTAACCGAGAGCAACCTCGGAAAAATTATGATTTCTTACATCCGGCTCCTGAACCGGCATTTCGTGCTTTTTAGGATCCATATTCATTTCTTACCGCACCTCCCCTTTAAACAAATTGCAGGTTTCCTCATA
>DKDS01000004.1 GCA_002451855.1 Ruminococcaceae bacterium UBA6842
TCTACCGCCTCAAGCGGCATAAAGGTAGTCGGTCTGTGATGCTGCGGCCAGTTAAACTCTATTCCGCCCGAGATCCAAGGACCCGCAAGACCAACCAAAGCAGGCTTTACAACCTCGTTGTAATAAATAAAATCGTAATTCCCTATTTTATCAAACCCTCTAAGGATCTTACCGCCGAGCGCCGGTACGACCTGAGTTTTTACATATTCGTTTTCAAGGGTATATACATCGTATTCAACATCGGTTTTTTCGTCCGAAATACCGTCGCAGTAGGGTATCGGGTATACCTTGCCCGAAGCGCCCTGATAAGGCTTGTTTTCAAAAAACATAGGCAGCTCGTGTGCCTTTTTGGGTATGTAGGTAGGTATCAATTCCTTATTTAGCTCAGCTTTTACACATTTCAAAAGTAGCTCCCCTTTCGGATTAATGCTAACATAAGACAAATAAATTTAAAAGACCAAAAAGGCTGTAAAAAACAACATACTTTTTTGTTTCAGAACCGCATTATTTTCACCTTAAATCGTATTATAACAAAACCGACAGTCCAATGCTTAACACATTGAAGCTATCGGTCAAAAATATAATGCTGATGTTTTTCGTTTGATAAGCCGTGTAAAACAAATTATCATCCGGCGAAAAGGCTGTGATAAATCACATTATTCTATTCCGGCATTTTTATCAGCCACCTTACAAAGACGTTTTATGAGCTCAGTTTCCCTTGGGTCATACGGACGAAGATTAGGTCGGAGCAAATCATGCTGCCATTTAGTAAAATCCAAGCCTTCCCTTTCTCCTCTGTCATATTTCTCCCAAAGCATATTCCATGGCTCGTAAGTTTGATATTTTCCTGCTACAAAGCCCCAATTATAGCAAGCTATTTTTTTTGAAAAGAACAGCGGAAAAATATCCTGTACACTTTGCCCTGTTATTCTTAAAAGCCATTCCGTACATACAAGGGGTCTTCCGTAATTTTCCAAAATATTAAGCAAAACAACCGTATCGGGCAATGTCTCATAGCAATGAAAGCTTATTATATCCGAAAGCTCAGCCGCACGCTTTTCTATTTCCGTCATTTCTCCGGCGATGACAAGATCCGAACGCCAGATTCCTGCCGTAAGCGGCTGTTCCGGCTCGGCGGCACGGGCAATTCGGAAGAAATGCTCCATATATCCGAGACTTTTATTCCCACGCTTGCTGTTTCCGGGTTCGTTGAAAATATCCCAAATGCAAATCCGTTTATCGTGCGCATATTTTGTAACTATCTCGCTTACCATTTCGCAAAAACGCGCATTTTTATCCGGATCGTCAAGAATACTGTATCCCGAAGCTGTAAGCTCGCCGTGCGGAGAATAACGCCTGCCGCCATGCCATCCCCAATCAACATTTTGAGGGCCGAGCTCCGGCTCCTTATAATTTTCCTTCGGAACAGCACAATCGTTTCCAAAGCATATCATTGATGTTATTCCGTAGCTGTATGCAGCCGAAAGGTATCGGTCAAAATTTTCCATAAATGCGTCGTGCTCTTTGTCCCAAACCTCAAACTGAAGTATAAGTCTTATACTGTTAAATCCTAGATCCGCCGCAGCCGAAAATTCCCTCTTTGCGGTCTCAAGGCGATTTTCAAAGCCGTAGCTCTGCCACTGGTCAACACGGTTTGCGCAATCGCTTCCCATAAAATTGCATCCGCGTATCCATGGCTGTGAGTTATACCATTCCCATGCCTTTTCTTTGCTCCAGACCAAATTTATTCCCCTGCTTTCTGCTCTTTCAAAGCGTTTTTTATTTGATATAATTATAACAAAGAAATCTATTTTATTAAAGACAGAAAAATATGTATATATAATATGCTTTTTTTGTTTGCAAATGAAGGGATTTAATTATATAATTATTATACAAGAATCTTAACAGGAGGAATATGATGGTTGCTATTCTTATCGAGCCGGCTTACAGCACAAGTATGTGGTGCAAAACACTATATTCAAGTCTCACTGAATGTCTCCGTCAAAAACGGATAACCTTTTGTGAAATGTACGATACATTACCCGAAAATATAGATTCGGTTTTTATAATCGCTTCAAATTATACTTGGATAAAAAATACCTTGTCTCAGCTTAACAGTTCCGGAATAAAGCCTATTCTTATCAGTAATCAATCCGAGAGTATTGCCGGCTGCAATTACAGCTGTGTTTCCTCCGATATAAACGGGTCTATGAAATATTTACTTGATGAAATAGGAGCTATCGGGAAATCAAATGTAGCTTTGTACGGGATAAACACCAGTTCTCTTTCTGATGTCTGCAGAGTTGATGAAATATTCTCATTAAAGGACGACAGCTTTGACACTATGCGTGTCTTTGTAAACAACGGCTCCCTTAACGACTGCTTTGAAGAGTTTTTTCCGATCTGCTCTCAATTTGATTCAATCATATGCTCAAATGATTTTGCCGCAGTATCCCTCATAAAGCATTTAAAGGAACGCTCCCCCGAAACATTAAGCCGCATTAAAATCTTCAGCTGTACGGAAACAAAGCTCTCGGAATATTACCGCGATATGATAACATCTATCAATATGAACTTTGAAAACTACGGCAAAGCGGCAGTTTTTATTTATGAAAAGCTAAAGGCTCATACCTATATGTCCAACATAACGATAAAGGTTGACTGGAACAGCAAAAGCAAGCGATCAAAGCCAACCTCGCCTATTAAGCTGCAGAGCGTAAAGGTTGACGACGGCTTTTACACTGATTGCGAAATGCGTGATATGCTTACTGTTGAGCATATTCTTAATATAAGCAATAACTCCGACAGATTGATTATTAAAAAGCTTATAGAAGGAATAAAAATGGAAAAAATCGCTCAGGAATGCTTTTTGAGTGAAAACGGCGTAAAATACCGAATAAAACGCATTTTACAAGAATGTAATATATCCGGAAAAGATGAATTAATTAAGCTCTGCAAAACCTTTTTATTAAACAAATAGCTTTTTAAAACGGCAAATCCGTAAGCTCAACCACCTGCTTACGCTTGTATCGCAGTCGCAATGTATGATAAGTTGCCTTTGCGGGTGATTTGCCGTCTATTTTGCTCTGTGAAAGGATATGGTGATTTTTATAATCAAATACGGAATAATAGGCGCCGGCTGGCGAAGTGAATTTTATTTAAGAACAGCTGAGCTTTTACCGCAGGAATTTTCAGTAAGCGGCATATACATCCGCAACAGCGAAAAACAAAAGGAATTTGCGGAAAAATATAATGTCAGAGTATGCGACTCGCTTGAAGAGCTTTTGAAAACCGATTTTGATTTTATTGTTTCCTGCGTTAATAAGGATAATATATCGGGAATGATAAAAACGCTTGCCGCAAGAGATATTCCCGTGCTTACCGAAACACCCGTAACCGACGGCACACTGACAGGCAGAGTACAGGTGGCAGAGCAATTCCATTTTATGCCGAGAAATCAAGCCTGCAAAAAAATAATCGAAAGCGGAATTTTAGGTAAAGTACATTCGGTCAAGCTTTCCTGCTGTCACGATTACCACGCCGCAAGCCTTATACGGTTTTTCCTTGATACAGGCTTTGAACAGCCGAAAATCACCTCAATTTCGCTCACCGACACCATAACCCGTTACAACAGCCGCACGGGATATTTAAAATCCCCTGCCGTAATACCGTCAGAGGAAAAAATTAAAATATTTAAGTTTAGAGACAAAACCGCCGTATACGATTTTTCGTTTGAGCAATATTTTTCGGATATTCGTTCGTCACAAATAATAATAAGGGGGACAAACGGCGAAATAGTAAATAACACCTGTGCCTATTTGAAGGACGGTGTTCCGCAGAGCCTCGAAATTCACCGAAATTCATACGGTTCCGAAGAAAGCCTTGACGGAATGTGCCTTTTTAACATTACAGGCGGCGGCAATGTGCTTTATACCAATCCTTTCCCGTATTCACGGCTCTCCGACGAGGAAATCGCCATTGCAACCTGTCTTGTTAAAATGAAGGAATATATTGATACCGGAAAAGAGTTCTATTCTGTCAAAGACGCCTGCTTTGATTATGCTTTATTTGAATAAGCTCGGAATTTTTATTTTTTAAAAAGATATTCCGCATAGCTTGTATTAACTAAGAGTTACAGAAAATCTTTAAGGCGCTAAACAGTCTGCTGAACCCTGCAATTGTTTTCGAAGCATTTACACTTCACATTTTACTTGTACTTACAGCTTTAAAAACGGTATATCAGGCAGAGTATTTTCTTCCGTTATCGACCGAAGCATTTCCGCAAAGCCCTTGGGGTCCTTAATCTGATACTGCATATGGTTACAGCCCTCAAAAATCGGATAGTTACCCTTAGGATAGGCTTTCATAACAGCGTCCCTGTATTTAAGGTGTTCCTCAATACTGCCGAATTCAAAGTATGTATTTTTTTGCACTTCTTCGGGCAATGCCGGAAACGGCTTATCCTCTAAGCTGTCTGAAAGCTGTCGGCGCAAATTTCCGTATTTAAGCGCTTTACCCGCGGCAATAAAATACGGCTTTATGGCATCGTCATCGCACCACATAATTTTTTTAAGCGTTCCGCCTTTTGACAGATACAGACTTTTTATGGCAAGATATAGAAAAGGCGTCATAATTCTGCGTGTTCCTTTTCCGATTTGCGCGAACTGTCCCCCGTCGAAAAAGATATGCCCGATTGGTATATTTGTTTGTGTTAAGAAAAACATTGCCAAATCCGCACCGATAGACGACGCAACAACCATCGCAAGGCTTTTCACGCCCTGTTCTTGTAAAAACTCCTCGACCTGCCGCACTTCATCCGCTTTGCTTATGTATTTCTGCCCCTTGCAGTAAACGGTTGAGGTAGGCAAAACACAAAAGTATTTATCGCACAAATAATTTGCCACAGGCTTGCTGCTCTCTCCTGTCACTCCCATAGCGTGGAAAAACAGTACAGCGGGATTTCGTTTGTCACCCAATGTTTCAAACAGCATTGCGTTCACCTCGGATTTAAGAAACAAAGATTCGCATGATTCCCGAAAGCATCGCCGATATGATCCCCATGCCGACCGTGCCGAACAACCACTTTCTGCATTGATCCTTTGCGGTGATATAAGGTCTTAAATCCTCTGTGCCCGGGATGATCCATGCCTTTGTGTGCCCTACCCAAAGCCCGTCGATCAGAAAGCGATCAATCAGGTTCATTACGGAGAGGAGCACAAACAATTGCCAAAAACCATGGAGAAAGCCTCTTGCGCCATTTACCGCATATACGAAAATCAGCACATAAGCAATATACCCGGGGATGCAGATGACTTTGAAAAGCAATGCGTTCCGCCGGATCTTTTCCTGCGTCGTCAGTCCGAGCTTTATGCACCGGTCCTGCACATCAGAATGATATAAATGCACCATTCCGATCGCCCCTTTCCGGATACCGACTGCGCAAACAAGGAACAGTAACGCGCCAAGTCCCAAGCCCTCTAAGACTGTTTTGATAACCAATTCTTTCATTCCAGATATCTCCCGCACTCTTTTTCAAGCTCCTGCCATACCGGATATTTCGCTCTGTGTTCATCAAAGAAGCTTTTCAGATCCCGGTTCAGTGCGCTCATCTCATCCGTTGCGTTCATGGCATGATCGGAGGCGCAAATTTTTCCAAGTCCTGTCGCGCACATGAGCTTGAAAAAG
>DKDS01000042.1:0-191 GCA_002451855.1 Ruminococcaceae bacterium UBA6842
TTGAGCCTGCTTTTTGGTGCCTACAAAAAGTATATCGCCGCCCTCTGCCGCAATGTCACGGGCAAACATATATGCCTCGTTGAGCTTTTTAACGGTCTTCTGAAGGTCGATAATGTAAATTCCGTTACGCTCGGTGAAAATGTATTCTGCCATTTTCGGGTTCCAGCGTCTTGTCTGATGTCCGAAATGAA
>DKDS01000042.1:242-518 GCA_002451855.1 Ruminococcaceae bacterium UBA6842
CTGATGTCCGAAATGAACACCGGCTTCAAGAAGCTGTTTCATTGATACTACTGCCATTTGTTTTTCCTCCTAAGGTTTTACCTCCATCCTGCCGTTTTCCGGGAATTTTCAAAGAAAACACCTTGCCGGTTCAAAGCAGAATGTGTGTTTTTTATTACCGTCCACGCCGGACAGCCGAATGATTATACCACATTTCACTCCAAAAATCAAGTATTTTTTATATTAAGACGCCATATGGCATATCCTTTATTAAAAGCCCGTCTAAAGGAGAAAATT
>DKDS01000042.1:530-8681 GCA_002451855.1 Ruminococcaceae bacterium UBA6842
GATTAAGCAATCTTAAAATCGGAGGTACGGCTGTTGTTGAGAAAATCGGAGGCGGTGGCAGTCTCCGTCAGCATTTTTTGGATATGGGAGTTATTCCGGGAGCTGAAATAACGCTTGAAAAATTCGCTCCCATGGGGGACCCTATGGAATTTCGCATACACAGCTATGAATTAACGCTCCGTGTCGCGGACGCCGAAAAAATACTTGTAAAGCCCGTGAACGGAAAATCGGAACGAAAACACGGTAATTGTATTTCTGCATTAAAAAAGGAAAAGTACCCAAAATTCGGCGAGGACGGAGTTTATCACGACAGAAGCGAGGGAAAGCCGCTCCCCAAAGGAACACGGCTTACCTTTGCGCTGGCAGGCAATCAGAATTGCGGAAAAACAACCCTTTTCAATCAGCTTACCGGCTCAAATCAGCATGTAGGCAACTTCCCCGGCGTTACGGTCGACCGAAAAAGCGGCGCTATAAAGGGCTATGAAAACACAGAGGTTACGGATCTACCGGGCATTTACTCCCTGTCTCCTTACACCTCCGAGGAAATGGTTTCCCGTAAGTTTATCCTTGACGAAAAGCCCAAGGGTATTATAAATATAGTTGACGCGACTAATATTGAGCGGAACCTATATCTTACAATGCAATTAATGGAATTGGATATTCCGATGGTTCTCGCGCTTAATATGATGGATGAGGTTCGTTCGAACGGCGGCACAGTACTGATAAACGATATGGAAAGGCTGCTCGGTATACCGGCAGTTCCCATATCCGCCAGTAAAAACGAGGGCGTATACGAGCTTATCAGGCGCGCAGTTCATACAGCGGAATACGCCCAAAAGCCGCACCAAAGCGATTTTTGCAGGAATGACGGCAGAACAGGCGCGGTACATAGGGCAATTCACAGTATTATGCACCTAATAGAAGACCACGCCGTCCGTGCGGAAATACCGTTGAGATTCGCCGCGGGAAAGCTGATAGAAGGCGATAAACGCATAAAGGAAAGTCTGAAGCTTGACAGCGACAAGTCGAAAGCCGTTGAGCATATTATTATTCAAATGGAGGAAGAAAGAGGTCTTGACCGTGCGGCGGCTATGGCGGATATGCGTTTTTCCTTTATAACAGAGCTTTGCGATAAAACCGTTGTTAAACCAAGCGAAAGCAAGGAACACATCCGCAGCCGAAAGATTGATAAAATACTTACTGGTAAATATACCGCCATACCGTCCTTTATACTGATTATGGCGCTTGTCTTTTTTCTTACCTTTAATGTTATAGGCTCCTCTCTTCAAAATCTTTTACAGCTTGGCATAAACAGTCTGACCGACGCCGTAAACAATATTCTTATCGCAAGCAATGTAAACGGCATACTGCGCTCGCTTATAATAGACGGAGTATTTACAGGCGTAGGCAGTGTGGTAAGCTTTGTGCCTATTATAGTCGTTCTGTTTTTCTTTCTGTCTCTGCTTGAGGACAGCGGTTATATGGCAAGGGTTGCGTTTGTCACCGATAAGCTGCTCCGCAAAATCGGGCTGTCAGGCAGAAGCATAGTGCCTATGCTGATAGGCTTCGGCTGTACGGTCCCGGGAGTAATGGCAAGCCGTACGCTCCCCTCTCAGCGCGACCGCCGTATGACAGTAATTCTGACCCCGTTTATGAGCTGTACCGCAAAGCTTACGATATACGGCTTTTTTATTCGGAATTTCTTTCCCCGTTACAGCGGACTTATTATGATAAGTATTTATCTTCTGGGCATTACAGTCGGCATACTTGTAGCGCTTATTTCCAAAAACACCGTTTTTAAGGGCGAAGCGGTGCCGTTTGTAATGGAGCTGCCGAATTACCGTATGCCGGGTGCAAAAAATGTCCTTATGCTTTTATGGGACAAGGCAAAGGATTTTTTAAACCGAGCCTTTACCGTTATCTTCTTAGCTTCAATAGTTGTATGGTTTTTGCAGACCTTTGACTTCGGACTTAACGCGGTCAAGGACTCAAAGGACAGCACACTGGCACTCCTTGCAGGCTTTATAGCACCCGTCTTTGCGCCGATAGGACTTAACGACTGGCGAATAGTAACCGCCCTGATTGCCGGCTTTATGGCAAAAGAAAGCGTTGTTTCAACGCTTGAGGTTTTAACGGCAGGCGTAGGTATAACAGCGATTATGCCCGTCTCCTCAGCTATAAGTATGTTGGTTTTTTGTTTGCTTTATACTCCCTGCATAGCGGCCGTTGCCGCCATAAGACGGGAGCTTGGCAAAAAATGGGCGGCTTTGATAATTGCGGGTCAGTGTATTTTAGCCTGGATATGCGCCCTGCTTGCACGGACGGTGTGCATTATCTTTAATATATTGTAAAATTCTTCTTTTATTTTTCGCCGTGGTGTGGTATAATCGTATAAATATAATTAAAAATTAAAAGGAGATAATAAAATGGCTTATTATTTTAATGAAACTTCCCACACCTTTAACGAATACCTGTTAGTTCCGGGCTATTCCTCTGCCGACTGTATACCGGCAAATGTAAGCCTTAAAACTCCTCTTGTAAAATACAAAAAGGGTGAAGAACCCGCAATATCAATGAATATTCCGCTTACTTCGGCTATAATGCAGTCCGTATCGGGTGACAGGCTTGCGGTTGCTCTTGCCAGAGAGGGCGGCGTATCGTTTATTTACGGCTCGCAATCCGCCGAGGATGAGGCGGCTATGGTTGAAAAAGCCAAAAGCTATAAGGCAGGCTTTGTTGTAAGCGAATCCAATGTCACACCTGATGACACCCTTGCGGATATTTTGGCGCTTAAAGCTAAAAACGGTCACTCAACGGTTGCCGTAACATCAAACGGCAAGCCCGACGGCAAGCTTCTCGGCATAGTGACAAGCAGAGATTACCGTGTAAGCCGTATGGACGAGAGCACAAAGGTAAAGGACTTTATGACCCCGCTTTCCTCACTTATCGTAGGAAAGGAAGACACCACCTTAAAGCAGGCAAACGACATTATATGGGACAATAAGCTTAATTCACTTCCCATAATCGATAAAAACGGCAGCTTAAAATATTTTGTTTTCCGCAAGGATTACGACGCGCACAAGGAAAACCCCAACGAGCTGCTTGACAAGCACAAGCGCTATGTGGTAGGCGCGGGAATAAACACCAGAGACTATGAGGAAAGAGTACCGGCATTAATAGCTGCAGGCGCCGATGTGCTTTGTATAGACTCCTCCGAGGGCTTCAGCGAATGGCAGTCAAGAACACTCGCGTTTGTACGCAAAAAATACGGCGACAGCGTAAAGGTAGGCGCCGGAAATGTTGTTGACCGCGAGGGCTTTATGTTCCTTGCCGAGGCAGGCGCCGATTTTATAAAGGTAGGTATCGGCGGCGGCTCCATATGCATAACCCGTGAAACCAAGGGAATAGGCAGAGGACAAGCCACTGCGCTTATTGAGGTTTGCGCCGCCCGTGACGAATACTATGAAAAAACGGGAATATATATCCCCGTCTGCTCCGACGGCGGAATAGTTCACGACCACCATATGACGCTGGCGCTTGCAATGGGCGCGGACTTTATGATGCTCGGACGCTACTTCGCAAGGTTCGACGAAAGCCCGACAAACAGAATTACAATAAACGGTAATTACTATAAGGAATACTGGGGCGAAGGCTCAAACAGAGCAAGAAACTGGCAGCGCTACGATTTGGGCGGAGATAAAAAGCTCTCATTCGAGGAGGGCGTTGATTCCTATGTTCCGTACGCAGGCAGCCTTAAGGACAATGTAAGTCTCTCGCTTTCAAAGGTTAAGTCCACAATGTGTAACTGCGGCGCTCTCACAATACCCGAGCTTCAGAAAAAAGCCAAGCTGACGCTTGTTTCGGCAACCAGCATAATCGAGGGCGGAGCGCACGATGTTATACAAAAGGATACATCGGCAGGTGTAATTAAATAATGAGACCTGTTCTTTATATAGTAATCCCATGCTATAACGAGGAAGCCGTACTGCCCGTCACGGCAGGTATGTTTCTTGAAAAAATAACACAGCTTATATCTAAAGAAAAAATAAGCGAAAACAGCCGTATTATGTTTGTTGACGACGGCAGCAGGGATTCTACATGGAGCATAATAGAAGAGCTTTCAAGGAGCGATACGCACTATACGGGAATTGCTTTAAGCCGTAACCGCGGCCACCAAAATGCCCTGCTTGCGGGTCTTACCGAGGCTTGCGGTCTTTGCGACATTACAATAAGCATTGACTGCGACGGTCAGGACGATATAAACGCCATGGATAAAATGGTGGACGAATACCTAAACGGCGCGGAGATTGTATACGGCGTCCGCTCGGACCGCAGGACGGATACGGTATTCAAGCGCACAACGGCGCAGTGCTTTTATAAGCTTATGAACAAAATGGGCGCAAACGTGGTATATAACCACGCCGATTATCGGCTTATGTCCTCAAGGGTATTAAAGGAATTTTCCGATTTTCGTGAGGTAAATATATTTTTACGGGGCATGGTTCCGCTTGTGGGCTTTAAAAGCACCTGCGTTGAGTACGAAAGGCGCGAAAGGCTTGCCGGAGAAAGCCATTATCCGCTGAAAAAAATGCTTGCCCTTGCGATAGACGGCATAACAAGTCTCTCAACTAAGCCGATAAGAATAATAACCGTATTCGGCTTTATAATAGCGGCTTTAAGCTTTATCGGAATACTTTGGTCGGTTATAACCTATCTCTGCGGTCATTCGGTGGCAGGCTGGGCGTCGCTTGTAAGCATTGTCTGCTTTTTAAGCGGCATACAGCTTTTAAGTCTCGGTGTTATAGGCGAATACATCGGCAAAATATATCTCGAAACAAAGCGCAGACCGAGATTTATTATAGAAAAGCGGACAAATACCGATAATAATTAAATTAAAGCGCCCCGAAACGGAAAATTCCGTTTTGGGGCGCTTTGTATCATAGGGCTTTACCTTTGCGGATTTAACAGTTTTTTATAGCTGACATCAATGCCCAATGCCCCGAGCGGAGCGGTAATGAGTATGCCGAGTACCGCTACCGAAAGCACGGTATTTCCGCAGGATAGACCCAAGCTGAGCGGTACAGAGCCGATTGCCGCCTGCACCGTAGCTTTAGGCAGGTATGCTATAATGCAAAACAATCTTTCTTTAAATGAAAGCGGTGTTTTTATAAGACATACTGCCACCCCTGCCGCACGGAAAATCAAAGCCGTAAAAATCATTGCCACAGCGGCAATTCCGGCGCTTAATGTGTACCGTATATCAACCGCCGCGCCTACAAGCACAAACAAAACAACCTCAGCGGCAAGCCACAGCTTGCCGAATTTTTCCGACAGGCGTTTTGAAACAAAATCGGTGCTTTTGATTTTTAAAACACACGCCATACTAACCACGGCAAGAAGTCCCGATACAGCAATCCATCTTTTAAGCCAAGTTTCAATTGCCGTTAAAAGGAACGCTGAACCGAGAATAACGATTACCTTTATACTGTTGCGTACTGTACGGTTTCTTTTATATGCATTTTCAAAAAACATCGCCAGAACAAAACCGAAGCCTGCACCGACAGCAACGCCAAGCAGAATGGATACGGGTATATTCAAAAAATCCGTTAAATTTACATTTCCGCCCTGTGCCATACCGACAAACGCGGAAAACAGCACAATTACAAAAATATCGTCACAGGACGCTCCTGCCATAATAAGCTGCGGAATACCCTTTTCCGTTCCGTATTTTTCATCCATCAGCTTAAGCATCCTCGGAACAACAACGGCAGGCGAAACCGCCCCGAGTACCGCTCCGATAACGGCGGCTTCTGTGTATGAAACGCCTAAAAGCAATGGTGCAAACAGCACATAACCGAGAATTTCAAAGCTTGCCGGCACAAAGGACATAAGCACCGCAGGCCGCCCCACCCTTTTGAGGTCTGATAAATCAAGCGATAACCCCGCCTTAATCAAAATAATAATAAGCGCCATTTTTCTTAGCTCCGAAGATATACCGAGTATCGACGAATCGAGCAGATCAAGCACAAAGGGACCGAGCAGTATTCCCGAAGCTATCATTCCCACAATTCTCGGCAGATGTATTTTTTCACAGATTGCCGCAAGGGATAATCCTACAAGAAAAATGAATGACAGGGATGTTAACATAAAAATTCCTCCTATAAACGCAGAAAAGCCGACGCCTCCTGCACATAAAATGCAGAAGTCATCAGCCTTTAATCGCGGTTCAAGCATTACGCTTCGGGAGAACCTCATTCCCTTATAATTATTATAGCATACTTCAAAAGCAATTACAAGCGCTTTGTTCGGTTTGTCGATTAAAATTTTTAAAATATTCCGAGTATACTTTTACCCCATCTGCTTATCAAGAACCGATTTATAATAGTTTCCGAAATCGGCAAGAGCGTCAATAATCGGGAGCATCTGTCTGCCGAGGTCTGTCAGACCGTATTCGACCCTCGGCGGCATTTCCCCGAAATCGTGCCGATAGGCAAGTCCGTCATCAATCATCTGTCTGAGGCTGTCGGTCAGTACCTTTTGGGAAATTCCGTCCAAATCTCTTTGAAGCTCGTTAAATCTCCATTGACGGGCTTTAAGATTGCGCAAAATTAAAAGCTTCCATTTTCCGCCTATTAAGGCAACTGCCGTCGCCACCGGACAAGCAGGTAATTCATCCTTTGTTTTCATTATTTTTCACCTCATACATACAGTATAACACACATTTTAAAAAAAGTGTACAGTTATAAAAAAGTGCGTACTTGTTTTTGAATGTGTAAAGTGATAATCTAAGGTCAAGCAAAGAACATTTGCAAAACACTTGGAGGTAGAAACAATGAAAAACTACACAAAGACAAACATAGGAAATGAAGGCAGAACCGAGCTTCACAATACCTTGGGGCTTACGGGGGCGGAGATAAGTATCAACAGCCTGCCCGCGGGAGCCGGCGTTCCGTTTGTTCATTCACACAAGAGCAATGAGGAAATTTACGGTGTTATTTCAGGCAAGGGTAAGGCGCTGATTGACGGCGAAGAGGTCACACTCACTGCCGGAGATTGGCTTAAGGTGGCGCCTGCGGCTAAACGGCAGTTCTCAGCGGCTGAGGACGATGGCATAACCTTTGTATGTATTCAGGTAAAAGAAAATTCCCTCGGCGGATTTACCGCAGACGACGCCGTTGTGGATTAAAAATCTAAAAAAGAGCACAGCCTCGGAGCAAAACCGCGGCTGTGTTTTTTTACAGCTTAAGCATATACAGAATACTGTCTCTGTCTGGATACGAATACGGCACAGGCAATTCTTCCTTGCTTATTTTACAGAAGCCTGCTTTTTCATAAAACCTATGTGAAATGCGAGCGACCGAAGGAGTATCCAATATGATGTAACGAACGCCTTTGCTTTCGGCATATTTCAAAAGCTCTTCATACAAAGCAAGACCGACCTTTTGCGAACGGTACTCTTTCTTCACAAAAATCTTTTTAAAACCGCACAGTGACGCTCTTTCATCATAAGACCAATCGTTCCGACAACCTTACCTTCTGATAACGCAATCCAAAACTCACCGCCGTTTTGCCGATAACTGCGGCTTATATCGAGCAAATCAGGCTGTTCGCTAAGTGGGAGACCGATTTTATCCTCGTTATTTTGTATATCAAGAATCAACGATATGATTTCACCGTCATATTTTCCGCTGTATGCTTCTATTATCAAAACTATTTTCCTCCGAAAATTAGCCGACCTTCACAAACTCCACCGTATGCTCATTCATTGATATTTTGCCGACTCTGTACCCATACTCGGCAAGCTCTTTTTTGTATTTCAAAAAAGAATGGTCAATGGGAACTCCCGCAATATTTTGTATTTCATCAAAGGTCAATTTAAAGCTTTCGGATTCGAATTGACTGACATATTTCCATAAAGGCTCATATTTGCTCATGCGTTTTCTCCCGACCGTTTCACATATAATATAAAATTACATTTGCGGCTTGTTATTTGACCGCAATAAAAAATAAGCGCGGCATTTTTAAAATAACTGAGAAATCCGCCTGCAAAGGATACTCGGACCTTACCAAACCCGTAAGATCGTCTATAAAATCCTGCTTTTCCGTCTGCGTAAGCGCTTCAAGATACGGTCTTAATCCGCTGCCCCTGTA
>DKDS01000107.1:0-6300 GCA_002451855.1 Ruminococcaceae bacterium UBA6842
ATTTTACTGCGGTATTCATCTGATAGGTTTTGGTCGGCGTTGCTCAAATACTGACCGTTGTATTTTATCCGGCAGAGGGGGATGCCGTCCGAGGATACCTCCAGCCATCCGCTGCTATCTATCTTGGTGTCGTACCGAGCCCTGAGCCGTTTGGCTAATTCTTTCTGTAGCATATCTGTTTTCTCCTTTTTTGAGGGTAATAAAAAGGGCAGATAGATTTTTGATTTCTATCTGCCTGTGTACTTGGTATTCAGTTTTCGGGAGTTCGAGTCCTGCCACAAAGGGAAAACGGCGATTTTACATCTGTGTTTCTGCACAGAGAAAAATCGCCGTTTGGGTAGCAAAAAAGCCCGATAAAATCGGGCTTTTTCGTGGGAGACATCTATTTTGTCTCCACAGTATGGCGGAGATGGAGAGATTCGAACTCTCGAACTCGTTTCCGAGTTACACGATTTCCAATCGTGCGCCCTCGACCGGACTAGGCGACATCTCCATACGGTCGAATTAACGGTGCCGAAACAGCACCTATACATTATAACGGCAAACGTAAAAAAAATCAAGACTTATTTGAATAAACGGCAAAATTAATTTTCCCATATTAAAATAACTCCTTAAAGACAGCTGATTTATTCCGTAATGTACTTATTTTTCCCCGATACGCATATATTTTTACTAAGACAAAGAATGTGGGAGTTTTATATATGGAAGAAATTGAAAAGCTGACAGGGAGCGTTCAGGGCAGAGCGGCGGCAATAATTACGGTTCAGGCGGTGACGGTATTGCTTATACTTTTATCCGTGCTTACAATGAAGTATTTTTTCCCCGAATATTACGGCGAGGTGCGTAAGTGGTACGAAACGGAATTTTGCTCGGAAACAAGCGCGGACGAGGTTTTAAAAGCCGCGGGCGGTGATACGGATGAAGTTTAGACTGTTGGGAACCGAATTTTATGTGTCTTTTCTGTTTGCGGCTGTAATAACCGCAATGATTGCCTTTGACCGCACCGGATATATACTTCCTCTGCTTTTTGCGATAGTAATGCACGAACTGGGGCATTTAACGGTTATGTGGCTTCTTGACTGCGCTCCCAAAAGAGTAAGGCTTGTGCCTGCGTCCGTGGAAATAACCGCAAAATTCACGGCGTCGGACAAAAACGAGATTGCGGTCGCCCTATGCGGACCCGCGGTAAATATAATTTTGTTTCTTACCTTCGGCTTTAACTACCTTGCCTTTCACAGCGAGCTTTCGCTTGTGTGCTGTCTTGTAAATCTGCTTATCGGGGCATTTAACCTGCTGCCGGTAATAGGACTTGACGGCGGTACGGTGCTGTTTGCGCTGTTAAGTCGCAGGACGCCGCAAAAGGCGTGTCTTATTATGCGTATTATAAATATTTCGCTGGCGGCAGTGCTTATAGTAACCGCGGTTTGCCTTTGGTTTAAGGGTAAATTCAATATATCCCTTTTTATAATCGGACTTTATTTGATAATCACAAGCGCCGTAAAGCTTTAGGCTGAGAACTGGCTGTTGTAAAGCTTGGCGTAAAATCCGTTCAGCCTTAACAGCTCCTCGTGCGTGCCGTGTTCCGCAACCCTGCCGTCCTTCATTACAAGGATACAGTCTGCGTCCCTTACGGTTGAAAGACGGTGCGCCACAACGAAGGAGGTTCTGTTTTCCATGAGTTTTGTAAAGGCCTCCTGAACCCGTATTTCGGTAAGCGTATCTATTGATGAGGTGGCTTCGTCAAGAATAAGCATCGGCGGCTTTAACAGCATAACTCTCGCAATGCATAAAAGCTGGCGTTCGCCTTCGGAAAGCCCGTCGCCGTCGCCTATTACGGTGTCGTATCCGTTTTTAAGCCTTTTAATAAATCCGTGCGCACGGGCGGCCTTTGCCGCCTCAATTATTTCTTCGTCGGAAGCGTCCGCTTTGCCGAACGCAATGTTTTCCTTTACGGTTGCGTTCTTTATCCAAGTGTCCTGAAGCACCATACCGAAATGCGTGCGCAGGCTTTCTCTTGTAATGTCATTTATATTTATTCCGTCAACCGTTATACTGCCGGCGTCAACATCATAAAACCTCAGCAAAAGATTGATAAGTGTGGTTTTTCCGCAGCCGGTGGGTCCTACAACCGCTATTTTTTTGCCGGCATCGGTATGGAAATTGAAATCCTTAATAAGCTGTTTGCTTTTATCGTATGAGAAAGCTACACCGTTAAAGCTTACACTGCCGTTCGGGTTTGTAAGCTCATCCTTACCGTCGTCCGAGCTTTCCGGCTCTGTGTCGATAAGCTCGAAAAGCCTTGCGGCACAGGCGAGAGCGTTCTGAAGCTCGGTTACAACGCCGGAGATTTCGTTAAACGGCTTTGTATATTGATTGGAATACGCGAGAAAGCTTACAAAGCCGCCCACGGTTATATTTCCGGCTACGGCAAACAGCGCGCCTATAAGTCCCACCGCGGCATATATAAGATTATTTATAAACCTTGTTGTCGGGTTTGTAAGCGAAGAAAAGAATACGGATCTGAGCGAACAGCGGCGAAGCTGCTCGTTTATCTCGCCGAACCGTTCCGAGGCATTTTCCCCGTAGGAAAATGCCTGAACGGTTTTTTGATTTTGTATCATTTCGTTTATATAAGCGGTTTGCTTGCCTCTTATTTCAGACTGCTCTTTAAACATAGAATAGGTTTTCTGTGCTATAAACTTTGCGGTAAACAGTGAAATAGGAGTGAGAACTACCACAACAAGCGCTATAACGGGTGAGATTGTAAGCATAAATATAAGCGTTACCAATATCGTTACAACGCCGGTGAAAAGCTGTGAAAAGCCTAATATCAGACCGTCCGAAAACTGGTCGGCGTCGGCTGTTATGCGGCTTACAATATCGCCGTAGGGGTGTGCGTCTATATACGATACGGGCAGTCTTTGTATGTGGTTAAACGCCTTTGCGCGGATGTACTTGACCGTGTTGTAAGCTATGCGGTTGTTTATAACGCTCATAAGCCATTGCAGAAGTCCGCCGACCGCGGCGCATATTAAAATGTAGAAAAGAGCGGATTTAACGCCCACGAAATCAACTGCGCCCTTTGCCGATATGCAATCTATCGCTTTGCCTGCCAAAACAGGAATGTAAAGCGACAAAATAACGCTTGCCACCGAAAAAACAAGGGATACCGCAATAAGAAAACGGGAGCGGCCTATATCCTTTATTACCCGTTTCATAACAGATACGTTTTTCATACTATATCGCCTCGCTTTCAAGCTGTGAGCGGCAGATCTCCTTGTACGCCGTACAGTTGTTTAACAGCTCGGCGTCGGTTCCCGTGCCTGCTATTTCGCCGTCCTCAAGCACCACTATCATATCCGCGTTTTTAATAGCGGAGACACGCTGTGAGACCGTTATTACGGTCGGTGAAAAATCGGTCTTTTTAAGTGCGGCGTTTAACGCGGCGCCGGTTGCGTAGTCAAGCGCGCTTGCCGCGTCGTCAAGTATCAGTATCTCAGGCTTTCTTACAAGCGCGCGGGCAATCGTCATTCGCTGGCGCTGACCGCCCGAAAGATTTTTACCGTCCTGCTCAAGCTTAAAATCAAGTCCGCCCGATTTTTCCTCGATCATTTTTTTGGCTTGCGCCGTGTCAAGGGCTTGCCAGACTTCTTCATCCGAGGCGTCGGATTTACCTATTAATATATTTTCTCTTACAGTGCCCTCAAACAGCGATTTTTTTTGCGAGACCGTGCCGATTTTGTTTCTGAGCGCCGTAATGTCATAATCCCTTACATCGGCGCCGTCTACTAATACCTCGCCCGAGGAAGCGTCGTAAAAACGGGGAATGAGATTTACAAGCGAGCTTTTTCCCGAACCCGTAGAACCGATAATTCCCACGGTTTGTCCCCGCTTAATTTTAAGATTTATACCGTGAAGCGCGCTTTCTCCTCCGTAGGATAGCGATACATCGCGGAATTCTATAACATAAGGATTGTTTTTATCCTCTGCGGCGCCTGTACCCGAAACGGTTTTGGGTGCAATATCAAGCACAGCCTCAATGCGGTTGCCGCAGGCAATGGCTTTTGTAAGGCTTATTATAAGTCCCGCAAGCTTTATAAGCTCTATTAATATCTGAGACATATAATTGTAGAGTGCCACTATATCGCCGTTTGAAATTTTACCGCTGTCTACACGCAGGGCGCCTACATATATAAGCGCGACGATACCGAGGTTTATAAGCGCAAAGGTTGCGGGGTTCATAAATGAAGAAATTTTCCCGACCTTTATCTGCATATCGGTAAGCGCGTCATTTTTTTCTTTAAAATCCCGTATTTCCTCATCCTCCTTGCAAAAGGCTCTTATAACCCTTGTGCCGAGCAGATTTTCACGGGTTTTCCCGACAACTCCGTCAAGCCGCTGCTGAACCTTTTTGTAAAGCGGTATACAGGAAAGCATAATGGCGAATACAACCACGGTAAGCACAGGTACGGTAACGGCAAAAACGCCTGCGCTTGCAGGGTCCACCGAAAAAGCCATAGCCACCGCTCCGAACACGACAAACGGAGAGCGCAGAGCAAGCCTCAGCGTAAGGTTTGTGCCTGTCTGGAGCTGATTTATGTCACCCGTCATTCTTGTTATAAGGGTGGAGGCACCCATTTCGTCAAGCTGTGAAAAGGACAGCAGGCTTATATGGTCAAAAAGACTTTTTCTGACATCCGTAGCAAAGCCGACCGACGCTTTTGCGGCAAAATACTGCGCCATAAGCGTGCAGGCAAGCCCCAATACTCCGAATAAAACCATAAGTAAGCTCATTTTTATGATATACGGCTTGTCCGAAAGACCGATGCCTCTGTCTATTATATTGGCGACCAAAAGCGGTATTGTAAGCTCAAACGCAACCTCAACAAGCTTAAACACCGGAGACAGTATACTTTCTTTCCTGTAATTCTTTAAAAATTTCAATAGCTTTAACATAGCGCACTCCCTTTTTATTCCAGTAAATAATAACACTAAAAAGGCGTTTTTTCAAGAGGGGATAAAATACGATTGCAAATTTTCCTTAATAGTATTATAATATAGGGGTTAAATAATGATTTAAGGAGAAAAAAATTGTCCTTTCCGCTTGAAAACATAAGAAATTTTTGCATAGTGGCGCACATAGACCACGGAAAGTCCACCCTTGCGGACCGCCTTTTAGAGCTTACGCAGTCGGTTGCCAAAAGGGATATGGAGGAACAGATATTAGACAGTATGGACCTTGAGCGTGAGCGCGGTATCACCATAAAGGCTCATGCGGTAACTCTTTATTACACCGCAAAGGACGGCAAGGAGTACGAGCTTAACCTTATAGACACTCCCGGCCATGTGGACTTTAATTACGAGGTATCCCGTTCGCTTGCGGCGTGTGAGGGTGCGGTGCTTATTGTCGATGCCTCGCAGGGTATAGAGGCGCAAACGCTTGCCAACACATATCTTGCGGTCGACCACGGACTTGAGCTTTTGCCCGTTATCAATAAAATAGACCTGCCCTCGGCAGAGCCTGAGAGGGTCAAAAAGGAAATAGAGGATATAATCGGTATACCTGCGGAGGACGCACCGATGGTCTCCGCAAAGACCGGTCTTAATGTTGAAGAGGTGCTTGAGCGCATTATAACCGATATTCCGTCACCGAAGGGCGATATAAACGCGCCGCTTACGGCGCTTGTGTTCGATTCCTATTATGACCCGTATAAGGGCGTAGTCGTGTACTTCCGTGTTATGAGCGGCAAGCTTAAAACCGGCGATAGAATAAGAATGATGGCAACGGGAGCCGATTTCGATACTGTGGAGATAGGCAGAAAAAGAGCTACCTGTATGGAGCCGTGCGATGTGCTTGAGGCAGGCGAGGTAGGCTATCTTACCGCCTCGATAAAAACGGTTAACGAAGCGCGGGTAGGCGATACGGTAACTTTGGCGGAGCGCCCCGCGCAAAAACCGCTTGAAGGTTACAGAAAGGTAAATCCCGTGGTTTTCTGCGGAATTTATCCTGCGGACGGCGCAAAGTACCCCGATCTTCGCGAAGCGCTTGAAAAGCTCAGCCTTAACGACGCGTCATTGCTTTTCGAGCCTGAAAGCTCAAAAGCACTGGGCTTCGGCTTCAGATGCGGATTTTTGGGTCTTCTCCATATGGAAATAATTGAGGAGCGGCTGGAAAGGGAATACAACCTTGACCTTGTTACCACCGCCCCGAGTGTTGAGTACAAATTTGTGCTTACAAACGGCGAGACGGTTACGGTGGACAACCCGACCAACTATCCCGACCCTGCGCTGATTGCCGAG
>DKDS01000107.1:6348-6806 GCA_002451855.1 Ruminococcaceae bacterium UBA6842
ATGTGCATATTTACAGCCCGAGCGAATTTGTGGGAACAATTATGCAGCTTTGCGAGGAGCGCAGGGGCGTATACACCGATATGAAATATTTGGGCGACAGGGTGGATATACACTATATAATGCCTACGGGCGAGATAGTTTACGACTTTTTCGACGCCCTTAAATCCCGTACAAAGGGCTATGCAAGCTACGATTACGAGGCAAAGGGCTACGAAAAATCAAAGCTTGTAAAGCTTGATGTTATGCTTGCGGGAGATGTTGTGGACGCTCTCTCGTTTATAGTCCATTCGGACAATGCATATGCAAGAGCGCGCAGAATAGCCGAAAAGCTTAAGGATTATATACCGAGACAGCTTTTTGAGGTTCCCATTCAGGTTGCGGTTTCGGGTAAAATAATAGCCCGTGAAACGGTAAAGGCACTCCGCAAGGATGTACTCGCAAAGTGCTACGGCGGCGAT
>DKDS01000020.1 GCA_002451855.1 Ruminococcaceae bacterium UBA6842
ATTTAGATTCATTAGATGAAAAGTTGAGGAAAGAGTGCAAAATCATGTTAAGAGTGTTTGATAGAGTGAGCTCTACAGAAAGTAATTTTACATATAAAATCATATCATAAAATCAGCTTTTAAATGCTGCTATGGTTCAAAGACATATACAACATTCGAAAAAAATATTTTTCGTAATCCCGCTGCAAAGCTCCCTTTCTCAGAATAAGCCAAAACCCTGCGATTTTTTAAATAAAATCAGCATGGTTTTGGTTTTTTTTATTTATAGCGCTTTGCATACTGCGACGGAGATATGCCGGAATGCTTTTTAAAGCTTTTTGAAAATTCATAAATATCATTGTATCCGAGTGAAACGGCAATATCCGCTATGCTGGAATAATCGCTTTTAAGCATATCGGATGCTTTTTTCATCTTTACAGATTGTATATAATTGATTGGTGAAATACCCATAGCTTCCTTGAAAATTTTTCTGAAATAAACCGTCGATACGCCTGTTATTGCTGCCAAATCCTCGTTGCATATCCTTTTGTTGTAATTTTCCGCAATATAGTTAATCGCGGGTAATATTTTATTGTCCTTTGCCGAAGGCATATATTTTTTCTCGGCTATTTTTAAAAGAGATAACAATATGTCATATAAAGCCTTGAGCTCCTCAAGCTTATAAGCATACGGTTTTAATGTATGATTTATCTCAATTTTTTTGATTTCATTAAGCAGTATTTCAGTATTTTTAATTTTAAACGGAAGAATTTGCGATGAGCTTTTCTGACAATCAAATTCTATAATCGAGAAATGACCGGATTTGGTGCAATGCCAATCATAATCGCATCCTTTCGGCAGAATAACAATATTATTAATGTTTGAAATATAGCTTTTTCCGCCGGAGCTGTAAACTGTTTCTCCTTCGTATTTTATTACAATAGCCCATGCTGGTCTGTTTCGCCTTTTGGAACCGGTTTTTTCTTCGGTATACATAGTAGACGCCGAGTATATTTTTGTTATAATCAAATCTGACAAAATACTGTAATCCAATTTTTACACCTCGTTTAGGAAATTATATCATATAATTGCGGCTGTGTCAAAACAATCAGTATCAAATATGACAAAAAAGTCAGATTTGCCATTTACTTATTATTCGGTTTGCGGTTTAATGTATTCGGGGTGAGAAAATGAAGAAAATATCTGAAATCACATCTCCTGCCTTGGCGGGCGTTATAAGAGAAAAAGACATTAATTCCGCGATTGCCGAGATAAAAAACTGTATGTATGACGGCGCGGATATGATAGATTTACATATGTCGTGTCTTGAAAAGACAGACAAAAACGCATTGAAAGCCGTTATAGCTTCGTCAAAGCTTCCGGTATTGGCATTGAATTACAACAAGAAATACGATTGGTCGGATTGCGGATTTTCAGAGGAACAGCGCGCGCAGAGCTTTCTTGACGCGGTAGCTGTCGGAGCCGCCGGTATTGATATGCAGGGATATACCTTTGACGCGAAATCAAAGGAAAACTTTTGCGGTGAGGACAAATACAGCTTTACAAAGGGCAATCCAAAAGAAATCGTTACCGACAGCACCGTAATTTCAAAGCAGTGTGAATTAATAGAAAGAGTACACTCTATGGGCGCCGAGGTTTTGCTGTCTTGCCATCCGGGTATAAGAATGAGCTGCGAACAGGTGGTCGAGCTTGCTCTGTTTTTGGAAAGGCGAAATCCCGATATTATAAAAATCGTAACATTCGCCGCGGACGAAAACGACCTGATTGAAAGCTTTAAAACAATGGCGGTTCTCAAAAAAGAAGTAAAGACCGCTGTAAGCTATCATACAAACGGCGCCGCCGGAAGCCTCTCAAGAATTATCAATCCCGTTCTCGGAGGACATATAATTTTTTGCGTTGACCGTTTTAACGGGGGCAGTACTATGGAACAGCTCGATTTAAGAACCGTGCGGACTATTATTGATAATATGAAAAAGGTGTATCAGGGGAAGTAATGAAAAGAATTAAGTTGGGACAAATCGGAATAGGACATAATCACGGACACGAAAAAATGCTTTCCGCAAGAAAATTTCCCGAATTGTTTGAAATTGTAGGTTTTGCGGAGGAAGATGAAAGATGGATTGAAAAAAGGGGAGGTTGGCGTGGCTATGACGGTCTGAAAAGAATGGCGGTAGATGAAATAATAGAGAAAAGCGATGCGCTTTTAATTGAAACTGATGTTTGGAATTTGACTGCAACGGCACAAAAATGCATTGATGCCGGACGGCATATTCATATGGATAAACCGGCGAGCGGAACATTGGAGGAATATAAGCATTTACTTGATACCGCGAAAGAAAAAAATCTTATTGTCCAATTGGCTTATATGTACCGTTACAATCCCGCTGTTCGGGAATGTATAAGAATGATAAAGGACGGAGAATTGGGTGAAATATTTTCAATCAATGCCGAAATGAGTACATTTCATCCTGTTGATTATAAAAGGTGGCTTACAAACTTCGGCGGAGGAACAATGTTTATTTTAGGCTGCCATCTTATTGATTTGATAGTCTATATAATGGGGAAGCCTGAAAAAATTACCTCATTTTTAAAAAATACCATGCTTGACAGTATAGATTTTAACGATAACAACCTTGTTGTTATGGAATACGAAAGAGCACTGGCAAGGGTTTTTGTTTCATCGGTTGAGGTTAACGGGTTCGGCACACGGCAGTTTAGGGTCTCGGGAAGTAAAGGCACGGTAAATATCTGCCCGTTGGAACGGCCGATTACTATGACCTTTTCGGATAGAGAAATTGCAGACATGACATATGAGGATAAAAAAATTTTTATTCCGTTTGAGGATAATACCGCAGACGGGAGATATGACGAAATGCTTAAAGATTTTTACGCATATATTGTCGGCAAAAAGGAAAATCCGTTTAGTTATGAGCACGAATACGCTATTCAAGAGGTTTTGGATGAAATTGTAGGCGGTGTGAGGTTTTACAGTAAAAATATCTATTAAGAAAGTTAATCAGTCTTAAAAATACAATGAGCTGAAAAGTATGAACAAAACGGTAATGATTACGGGAGCCGGCAAGAACATCGGGAAATGTTTATCGTTCAGAGCATACTTTACAAGATAATCGGAGATGACTGCTATGAAAAATATATATTTGATTGGGGATTCGATAAGATGCGGCAGTGTAAAAAGCCCCGGGTACGAGATTTTTGTAAGAAAGAAGCTTGCGGGGAAATATAATGTTTATTTGCCGGACGAAAATTGCAGATTTGCGCAATATACCTTAAGAGGCTTGTGCGATTGGGTAAATCAGGTTGATGCCGCCGAAATTGATTTGGTTCATTGGAACAACGGACTGTGGGATGTTTTATTATTAAACGGTGATGAACCGCTTACGCCTATTGATTATTATACATATATGTTGGAGCGAGTATATAAAAAAATCAAATTGTTTTTTCCTAAAGCTGAAATAATTTTTGCTACAACAACACCCGTAATCGAGAAAAACTCGCCGTCCGATTGGCAACGCCGCAATTCTGACATAGAGAAATACAACGATGAGGCAAAAAAATTGATGGGTAAATTAGGTGTAAAGGTCAATGATTTGTACTCGGTCGCAAAACAGTTCGACGAAAGCTATTATGCTGATTGGACGCACTTTAACGAAAAGGGCGCAAGAATACTTGCGAACGAAATTATAAAAAATACAGAGAGGATGTAAACTATGAACAAAACAGCATTTATAACAGGCGGCGGCGGTTATATCGGCACACAGACAGCAATCACACTTGCGAAAGAGGGCATTAACATCGCGGTATGCGATATAAGCGAAAAGTCGGTAAAAGCAGCCGTAGATAAGGTCAATGCCGTCGGCGGAAATGCAAAAGGATATGTGTCCGATGTGACGGATTCAAAGGATATTGAAGCGGCGATACAAAAAGCTGCGGAGGATTTCGGAAGTCTTGATATTTTGGTGCATATTGCAGGCGGCAGCGCAAGAATTGCCGGGGGAAGCTATGTTCCGCTCGTTGAACAAGAGGAAAGCGTTATAGACAAGGTTTTGAAGGTAAATCTTTACGGTGCGTTCTGGGCAAGCCGTGCGGCCGCAAGAATTATGATAAAGCAGGGTACGGGCGGAAAAATTATAAATTTTGCGTCGGCGGTCGGAATTAACGGGCTTGCAAACTGCTGCGATTATGCGGCATCAAAGGGCGGTATAATGTACCTTACAAAGGCGCTTGCCAAGGAGCTCGGCAGGTATAAGATCAATGTTAATTCGGTAGCTCCGGGCGTTGTAATGCGTCCCGAGGAGGGCAGTGACAGCGATAGAGCGACTAAAACAAATCTTTTGGGTGAAAAATGCACTGCCGAAGATATTGCATACCTTGTTGAGTTTTTGGCTTCGGATAAGGCAAGGTTCATTACCGGTCAAACATATGTATGCGACGGAGGCAGAACATTATCTATGAAAGGAACCGATTAATTATGAAAGCCATGCTTGTGGATGAAAATAAAAATCTTGTCTGGAGCGATGTTGAAAAGCCGTCGCCCAAAGAAGATGAGATTTTAATTAAAATATATGCCGCGGCGCTTAACCGTGCGGATCTTCTGCAAAGAAACGGTACATATCCGTCGCCTGTCGGTTGGCCCGACAGGATGGGGCTTGAGGTTTCGGGAATTATCGAGGATATGGGTGAAAAAGCCCAAAAGGAAAGCGGTAAAAAAATCGGCGATAAGGTGTGCGCACTGCTCGGCGGCGGCGGATACGCCGAATATGTCTGCGCGCCTTACGGAATGGTTATGCGTATGCCTGAAGGTCTGTCCTTTGAGGAGGCGGCGGCTCTTCCGGAGGCGTACGCCACCTGTTATCTGAATTTATTTTATGAGGGGCATTTAAAGGAAGGACAAACCGCCTTTATTCCGGCAGGCGCGTCGGGACTTGCTTCGGTTGCGATACCTATGGCAAAATCATTCGGCGCAAGGGTAATAACCTCTGTTTTATCGGATGAAATCGCAAAAAAAATCAAAGGCTTGGGCGCCGACATTATTATAAATTCCTCAAAACAGAGCGTGGCTGAGGTTTTAAAAGCAGAGGAAGAAAACGGGCGTCCCGTAAATATGGCGATGGACTGCCTTTGCGGAAAAGAGCTTGGGGAGAGCCTGCCTTATATGGCAGAGGGAGGATATTGGGTAATAATCTCGACCCTTGCAGGCACGGAGACTGATATTAAGCTTCGCCCGATACTTACAAAGGGTTTACATATCGTCGGCAGTATGCTCAGAAAGCGTTCATCGGAAGAAAAAGCAAAGCTGCTGGCGGAGCTTACCGAAAAGCTTTGGCCTAAGCTTGAAAGCGGTGAAATAAAGCCTTCGGTATATAAGGTTTTACCCATTGAAGACGCCGAGGCGGCACATTCGATTTTGCAAAACGGCGAAAATGTAGGAAAGGTAGTATTAAGCGTGTGCAAAGGGTAAATAAAAATTCACCTGTTTTGACAAACCTGATTTTACCGCTTATTACAATGCTTTTTTGGGGCTCTCTGTTTCCGTTTATAAAAATCGGGTATAAAGTTTTCAAAATAAATACCGACAGTGTTGCGGATATTCTGATGTTTGCATCGTTAAGATTTGTAATTTGCGGTATTATAGTATGCTTGACGGCGTTTTTTTCCAAGGCAAACAAACCGTCGGCGTCAGGCGTATTTTCCGCCTGTGTTATCGGCATATTTGCGGTTTCTCTGCATTACGGGTTTACCTATGTCGGACTTTCCCTGACCGACAGCTCAAAAACAGCAATTCTAAAACAAGCTGCGCCGCTTTTGTTTGCTTGTTTTTCCTTTTTGTTTTTTAAAGAGGAGCGGTTTTCCTTAAATAGGCTTTTAGGCGCTTTGATTGGGTTTTGCGGAATAGTTTCAATAAACGCAGGCGCTTCGTTTAAGGGCTTCGCGTTAGGTGATACGCTCATTATTTCGGCTTCGGTATGCACTGTTATTTCAATGATAATAAGCGGCAAAGCCGCAAAGGGGACATCTCCGCTTTGGATAACGGGAATTTCACAATTATTCGGTGGCAGTGTACTGCTTATAATTTCACTTGCAATGGGCGGAAAGGTATATCAGGCTACGGTTAAGTCAATTCTTGTATTCGCTTATATCTGTATCGCCTCAATTATAGGATATACGCTGTTTTACTATGTTCAGCGCACGGCGGAGCTGTCAAGGCTGTTTATAATTAAATTTGCCGAGCCGCTTTTTGCCTGTGTATTCAGCGCTTTTTTGCTCGGCGAAAATATTATGAGAGTGCAGTATTTAATTGCATTTATCTTAATTTCCGCGGGTATCGTTATCGCAAATACGCAGATAAGTAATAAACATATATAATTTAACTTTGCTTTATGATGATATGAAAAGCACGCTTGACTTAGTCGCAAGCGTGCTTTTTTTCAGTGATTATAAATCATCTTTTTTAGTTATTCTTGTTCTGCTCGTTATTCTGATTTTTGTTTTGATTCTGCTGGTTGTTCTTGTTCTGTTCGTTTTGATTATTCTTGTTCTGGTTGTTATTCTGGTTCTTGTTCTGATTCTGGTTCTGGTTATTCATAAAAAATCACCCCGCTTTCAGCCTTTATTATCTGTAAAACGGGGTGAAATATACTATATTCCGAATAATTTTTTTGCGTTTTCCCGCGCCGCCGTTAATATATGAGCGGTGTCGGTATTTCTTATTTGAGCAATTTTTTGTGCCGTGAGGTAAATCATAGCCGAATTGTTGATTTTTGAACGGTAGGGAACAGGCGTTAAATAGGGAGCGTCGGTTTCAAGCAAAAATCTGTCCTCCGGCAGCATTTTTACCACCTCCGGCAGCTTTTTTGCGTTTTTAAAGGTTATTACGCCGCCGATACCGATATACATACCCAATTTGAGTATTTCCTTTGCCATTTCGGGACTGCCCGAAAAGCTGTGTACCACGCCTTTCGGACGGTGCTTTTTCAAAAGCTCTAATGTGTCCGAATGGGCGTCGCGGTCATGGACTATCACGGGCTTGTTTATTTCGTTTGCAAGCTCAAGCTGTTGTGAAAACAATTCTTTTTGCTGTTCCTTATTGTCGCTTACCCAGTAATAATCAAGACCGATTTCGCCTATCGCGACACACTTATTATGCTTTGCGAGCGTTCTTATTTCGTTTACAGTACCGCCGCCGATATTTTCGGGGTGTATTCCCACCGCCGCATAAATGTAGCCGTAGCTGTCGGCAAGCTTAAGAGCTGTCTTTGAGGAGGCGGTATCGCACCCGCAATTCACAACGCCGCAAACGCCGCGGTGGGGAAGCTCCGCTAACAAAGCCTCCCGTTCGTCGTCAAATTTAAGGTCATCGTAATGAGCGTGGCTGTCGAAAATCAGCGCTTCGTCATACGGGTATTCGGGAAAATCCGTCATCTTATTTTACTTCCTGCCGGAACGCCGTCTATAAACAGTACCTTTATATCGTCCTCACTGCAATCCGCGGCAAGTATCATACCGTTTGATTCAACTCCGCAAAGCTTGGCGGGCTTTAGGTTTGATACAACTATTACGGTGTGACCGATAAGGTCTTCCGGCTTATAGTATTTTGCGATTCCCGAGGCTACCGTTCTGTCTGTTCCGCTGCCGTCGTCAAGGGTGAGTTTTAACAGCTTTTTGGCTTTCGGTATCGGCTCGCAGGCGGTTATTTTTGCGGCTCTGAGTTCTACTTTCGAAAAATCCTCTATGCCGATTTGGCTTATTTTTGCTACATTTTCGGCAGTTTCGGCTTTTTCTTTCTTTTCAGCCTCTATTTCAGCCGCAATCTTTTCTGCGTCAAGACGGGCAAAAAGCGGTTTCGCTTCGCCTACGGAATATTCCTTTACAGCGCCGAATGAAAGCTCGCGGTTATCCGTTCCGATTTGCTTTGAAATAGATTCCGCGCTTTCGGGAATAATCGGAGTGAGCATTGCGCCCAAAAGGCGGATACACTCAAGCAGGTTATAAAGCACATTCTGAAGATAAGGCTTTTTGGTTTCATCCTTTGCAAGCGCCCACGGAGCGGTTTCGTCAATATACTTGTTACATCGCTTTGCAAGGGAGATTACTGCCTCACAGGCGTCTGCGTTATGATAGCTGTCCATAAGCTCATAGTATTTTTTGATTGTTTCCTCGGCGGTCTTAATAAGCTCAAGGTCGCAGGGCTCGCTGTTTTCGCCGGCACATACCCTGCCGCCGAAGTATTTGTTTGTCATAGCGATAGAACGGTTTACAAGGTTGCCGAGCGTGTTTGCAAGGTCGGCATTGTATTTTGTTATAAAGCTTTCGTAGGTGATGGTTCCGTCCTGCGTAAAGGGCATTTCGGATAGCAGGTAGTACCTTACGGCGTCAACACCGAAGCGTTTCGCCATATCGTCGGCATAAATTACATTGCCCTTGGACTTGGACATTTTATCCTCGCCTACAAGCAGCCACGGATGACCGAGCACCTGCTTAGGCAGGGGAAGACCCAAAGCCATAAGTATTATCGGCCAGTATATTGTGTGGAAACGGACTATATCCTTGCCTATGACATGCAGGTCGGCAGGCCAAAGCCTGTCAAACTGTTCGCTGCTGCCGTCCGGATCATAGCCTATTCCTGTAATATAGTTTGAAAGTGCGTCAATCCATACATAA
>DKDS01000034.1 GCA_002451855.1 Ruminococcaceae bacterium UBA6842
TCTTTCGTTTTTTGAATCGAAAGGACATATGAGGCTTAAAAGCTTTTCGCTTGTGCCTAATAACGATAAGTCGCTGTTGCTTATAAATTCGGGTATGGCGCCTATGAAAAAATACTTTACAGGTGAGGTAACTCCGCCTTCAAAGCGTGTTACTACCTGTCAGAAGTGTATCAGAACGCCCGACCTTGAGCGTGTGGGGCACACCGCCCGTCACGGAACCTATTTTGAAATGCTCGGAAATTTCTCCTTCGGCGATTACTTTAAGGAGCAGGCAATAGAATGGGCGTGGGAGTTTTTAACAAAGGTTCTTGAAATTCCGTCGGAGCTTCTGTGGCCGTCGGTTTATGAAGAGGACGACGAGGCGTACGCTATTTGGCGTGACAAAATAGGAGTGCCCGAAAACCACATAGTAAGGCTCGGCAAGGAAGACAACTTCTGGGAACACGGCACAGGTCCCTGCGGTCCGTGCAGTGAGATATATTTCGACCGCGGTGAAAAATACGGCTGCGGCAGTCCCGACTGTAAACCCGGATGCGACTGCGACCGCTATATGGAAATATGGAACAACGTTTTCTCCCAGTTCAACAATATGGGAGACGGCACATATACGGAGCTTGAGCATAAGAATATCGACACGGGAATGGGTCTTGAACGCCTTGCCTGCGTAATGCAGGGCGTTGACAATATGTTCGAGGTCGACACCATAAGAAACATACTTAATAAGGTGTGCGAAATGTCGCACAAGGAATACGGAAAGGACGAAAGCACGGATATTTCGATTCGCGCGATAACCGACCATATAAGGGCGTCCGTATTTATGATAAGCGACGGTATAATTCCGTCAAACGAGGGCAGAGGTTATGTTCTGCGCCGTATAATCCGCCGCGCGGCAAGGCACGGAAAGCTTATAGGCATTGACCGTATGTTTTTGTGCGAGCTGTGCGATTCGGTCATAGCCGAAAACAAGGCGGGATACCCCGAGCTTGTTGAAAAAGAACAGCTTATCAAAAAGGTTATTTCAAATGAGGAAAGCAATTTCAATAAAACGATAGATCAGGGTCTTAATATGCTTAAGGACCTTACCCGTGAGGGCGGAGTTCTTTCAGGTGAGGACGCATTTAAGCTTTACGATACCTACGGATTTCCTCTTGACCTTACAAAGGATATTCTTGCCGAAAAGAATATGACGGTTGATGAGGAAAAGTTCCGTGAGCTTATGGAAAAACAGCGTCAGCTTGCCCGTTCCTCACGCAAATCGGCGGATGCCGAGAGCTGGAAGAGCGACGAAATAAGCTTTGAAAATATACCGTCTACCGTTTTTTGCGGATACACCGAAAACAGCTGTAACGCTAAAGTACTTGATATAGTTGTAGAGGGCGAGCATACCTCTTGCGCCGCAGACGGCGTAAAGGCGGTTATAGTTCTTGACAAAACCCCGTTCTACGGCGAGGGCGGCGGTCAGGTAGGCGATACCGGCGTTATAACAGCCGAGGGTGCGGAATTCTGCGTAACCGATACTAAGAAAACCGCCGGCGGCGTTTTCACCCACTTCGGAACGGTTAAAAAGGGAAGCTTTTCGGTTGACGACAGCGTCGTTGCTTCTATAAATACCGAACGCCGCAACGCGATAAGGCGCAACCATACGGCGGCTCACCTTTTACAGGCAGGCTTGCGCTCTGTTCTCGGCACTCATGTCGAGCAGGCGGGTCAGCTTGTAAATGAAAACGCCGTTAGGTTTGACTTTACGCATTTCTCCGCCCTTACTGCGGAAGAAACAGAAGCAGTTGAAAAATTTGTAAACGATACGGTTCTTTCGGGAATTACGGTTGAAAATAATGAAATGCCGATTGCCGAGGCGAGAAAGCTCGGCGCTATGGCGCTGTTCGGTGAAAAGTACGGCGAGGTTGTACGGGTAGTAAGCGTTAAGGATAAGTCGGTAGAGCTTTGCGGCGGTACTCACATTGATAACACCGCAAAGATAGGCTTGTTTAAAATCATCTCCGAATCGAGCGTTGCGGCAGGCGTAAGGCGTATTGAAGCGGTTACGGGCTACGGCGTGTTAAAGCTTGCGGATGATTATAAGCGCTTGGCTTATGAAACGGCTGAAATTCTTAAATGCTCCGCAGGCGATATCGCAAAGCGTGCTTTGCAAATAGGCAACGAGTTAAGAGAAACCAAAAAGCAACTTGAAAAAACCGAGGCAAAGCTTGCCGCGGGTAAGATAAATGAAATAATAAGCACCGCCCGTGATGTCGGCGGAATAAAGGTTCTTTCCGCAAGGCTTGACGGCACTCCGGCTGACGAGCTTAAAAAGACTGCCGAGAGCATAAAGGCGGATTATCCCGATGTGATAGCGGTTTTGGCTGCGGTAAACGGAGATAAGCTCACCTTCTGTGCCGCCTGCGGTAAGGAAGCCGTTGCAAAGGGCGCCCATGCGGGCAATCTTGTAAGAGAGGTTGCGAAGGCGGCAGGCGGAAACGGCGGCGGAAAGCCCGATGTGGCAATGGCAGGCGGAAAGGATATAACAAAGGCCGATGCGGCTCTGCAAACTGTCGAGACTGTTGCCGCGGCTCAAATGGGAGTGAAATAAATGGAAGATTGTTTGTTTTGCAAAATAGCGGCAGGGGAAATACCCAGTACTAAAATATACGAAAACGAATATGTTTACGCCTTCAAGGATATTGACCCGAAAGCTCCTTTTCACGCAATTATTATACCTAAAAAGCATATAGGCTCCGCCGATGAAATAAATTCCGAAAACAGCTCGGAAATAGCGCATATTTTCGAGGCGGTCGCCGAAATCGCAAAGCAGGAAAACCTTGGCAACGGCTACCGTGTTGTAAACAACTGCGGCGAGGACGGCGGACAGACTGTTCATCACATACATTTTCATATGCTGGCGCGCCGCAATCTTGCTTGGCCGCCCGGCTGATACATAATGCCTGCAAGAATAATTTAGGGAGAGAAAATTTATGTCTGAATACTATACAATGAAAATTGCCGGTCTTGAAAGAAAGCTTGAAAAATTCCCCGTAAGCGACAAGCTTGACATAGCGGCGTTTATAATCTTCGGCGATGTGGAGCTTACAATAGCAGGCTGCCGCGAGCTTTTAAAAAAGCTTCCCGAGTTTGATGTTATTTTAACTCCCGAGGCTAAAAGCATACCGATAGCTTACGAAATGGCAAGACAGACAGGTAAGCCTTACATAATCGCCCGTAAGGGTATGAAGGTCTATATGCGCAATCCACTCGAGGTAAATGTCACCTCAATTACAACACAGCACGAACAGCACCTGTTTTTGGGCGAAAGCGAGACCGCAATGCTCAAAGGCAAAAGAGTGCTTATAATAGACGATGTTATAAGCACCGGCGAATCGCTTGCCGCGGTCCGCGAGCTTGTTAAGGAAGCGGGAGGAACGGAAGCCGCCGCCTGTGCGTTTTTGGCAGAGGGCGACGCCGCTGACAGAAAGGATATAATATTCCTTGAAAAGCTTCCGCTTTTCTTTAAGGATTGATTACCGATTATGAGACCTCTTAAAGAAAAAATCAGTATTACGATCGACAGCGATGTTTTGGAAAAAATACGCTACGAGGCCGAAATGGATGACAGACCTTTATCGCAGTACATTAATATAATTCTGAAGAAACATCTTAAATCAAAGTCATAGCAGTGCCGTGTTTAGAGTTTTACGGAGCCTTATAGGCTCCGTATTTTTTTCTTGTAATCGGAGGCAATTTGCGTTATAATAACTATTAAGATTGGAGTGGTATACCGTGCTGAGTCAGCTAATATCCGGCAGCCTTAATATGGGCGGAGCGATAGTATATATTTTATCATCTCTGGTGGTAATTTTTTTAACACTGCCGGTTCATGAATTTGCGCACGGTTTTGCGGCGTCAAAGCTCGGCGACCCTACGCCCCGTTATCAGGGCAGGCTTACGCTTAACCCGTTTGCGCATATAGATTATTTGGGAGCCGCCTGTATTTTGCTTTTCGGCTTCGGTTGGGCAAAGCCTGTCGGTATTAACCCGAATAATTTTAAAAGACCTAAAGCCGATATGGCTTTAACCGCTCTCGCGGGACCGTTTTCAAACCTTATTGTGGCGCTTATAGCCATGCTTTTGGCAAATACGGTCAGACTTTTTATTACCGCTTGGTCGGCGCTTCTTTATATACATCTCTTCCTTTTTTATATTGCGTATATAAATGTTTCGCTGGCGGTATTTAACCTTATTCCGATACCTCCGCTTGACGGCTCAAGACTGCTTTCCGCACTACTTCCGAATAAGCAGTATTATGCCCTTATGAGGTATGAGCGGTATATTTTTTGGGGACTTCTGGCACTTTTGTGGTTCGGCGTGCTTGATATTCCGCTTAATTTTCTTACCGGCAAGGTTATGGATTTAATTAACACTCTGGCAGGTCTGCCGTTTATGCTTATAAAGTAATGGAAAACAGTATATCATACAAAATCGAAGGCTTTGAAGGGCCGTTAGACCTTCTTTTGCAGCTGATTGCAAAAAACAAGCTTAATATATACGATATACCGCTTACATCCCTTGTCGACCAGTACCTTGAACAGATAGAGCTTTTTAAGGCGGAGGAAATGGAAATCGAGAGCGAGTTTCTCGAAATGGCGGCGAGACTTCTTTATATAAAAACCGTAAGTCTCTTGCCGAAGCATGAGGAAGCGGTAAGACTTAAGGAAGAACTTACGGGTGAATTGCTTGAATATATGGTTTGTAAGCAGATTGCGGTGAAGCTTTCGGATATGCAGGGCGGTTTTGACAGATTTGTAAGACTTCCCGATGAACCCGAGCCGGACAAGACCTACGAGCTTATTCACCAAAAGGATGTAATGTATTTGTCATACCTTTCCGCAGTGGGCAGGGGACAGCGCAAGCTGCCGCCGTCTACCGCTCCTTTTACAAAAATAGTGGCAAAAAAAATTGTTGCCGTATCGACAAAAATAGTTTTTGTTATAAGGAATTTATGGACAGGGGGAAGCAAAAAGCTCGGCTCGCTTTATAAGACCGCGCACAGCCGTTCGGAGCTTGTGGCTACATTTCTTGCGGTGCTTGAGCTTTGCAAGGCGAACCGCATAAGGGTGGACGGAGATTCCGACGACGCACAGATAACACTGATCAAGGAGCATAAACGAAAATGACCGTTAAAGAGCTTATTCCCGCGTTTGAGGCAGTTCTTTTTTCAGCAGGCGAGCCGCTCGGTATAGAGCGCTTTTCGCAGGTCTTTGAAATCGAACCCGAGACCGTTACGGAAATTATGGCAAAGCTGGCGGAGAAACTTAACTCTGAAAACAGCGGTATACAGCTGCTCAGAATGGAAAATATGTACCAGCTTGCAACCAAAGAAAAATACGCGGAATATATAAAGAAAGCATTTGATATTAAACGCAGGACACCGCTTTCGCCCGCGGCGCTTGAGGTGCTTGCGGTCGTTGCGTACAATCAGCCCGTTACAAAATCGTTTATTGAGCAGGTGCGCGGCGTTGATTGTTCGGGCGTTGTTACGACCCTTGTGGAAAAGGGACTTGTTGAGGAACGGGGGCGCTTGGAATTACCCGGCAGACCGCTCCTTTACGGCACGACCAAGAACTTTCTGCGCTGTTTTTCAATGAGCGATTTGTCTGAGCTGCCGCCGCTCCCTAAAAACGAAAACGACCAAAGGGATGTAGCGGAGCAGCTTTCTATGGAGGAGGACTCCGAACAGTAGTCGAGCCGATAGGAGGGTAAATGTGATTGCCTTAATAATCATTGCGGCAGTAATTGTTTTGATAATCGGACTGCTTTTTCTGCCTGTAAGCGCAAATTTAAGTTTTGAAGGCGATTTTTCGGTTAAAATAAAGCTGGCGGGTATAAAGCTTTATGATTCCGAAAAAAAATCCGCGGAAAAGCCAAAGGAAAAACCCGAAAAGAGCGAAGAAAAAAAGGAAAACACTTTTTCAAAGCTTAAAGACAGGTACGGCTTTTCGGGAGCCGTAAAGGAAATACTCGGCTTTGTAAAAGCAGTGCTCCGAAAGCTCAAAAAGCAACTGAAAAAGATAATGATACGGCGCCTTAAAATCGATATAAGGGTGGCCTCGCCTGACGCGGCGCAAACCGCCGTTGAATACGGAGCGGTATGCGCTTCGTTTTACCCGTTGTTAAGCTTTTTTGATAATGCGGCAAATGTAAAGATGAAGCAGATCAATGTAACGGCGGATTTCGAGTCGGGGAAGCCTGAATTTTCATTTTCGGCTCTTGTAAAGCTCAGAATAATAAATCTTCTTATTATGGCTTACGGAGTCTTTTCGGAATACAATAAATTTAAAACGAGGAATGAATTATGAGCGAGAACAGCATTAAAAACATTATGGATGTTACTATGGACAAGCTCCGCGCTATGGTTGACGCCAATACCATTATCGGCGACCCGATAGTGGTTGACGGCGTTACTTTGATACCGGTGTCTAAAGTTTCCTTCGGTCTTGCGACGGGCGGCAGTGATTTTCCGAGTAAAACGCAGTCGGGGCTTTTCGGCGGAGGCGGCGGTGCCGGCGTAACGGTATCTCCCGTTGCGTTTATTGCGGTAAGCGACGGAAATGTGCGTATGATGCCGGTTTATAACGAGCTAAGCTCCTTTGATAAAGCGATGGCAATGGCACCAGATGTGCTTGAAAGAGCCAAAGAGCTGTTTAAAAAGGACAAAAATAAAGCTTCGCAGTAATGCGGCGGGATTTAGCGGATTTGCCGCACAACCTTGTCATATAGCAGGCTTACTCTTAATAAAATTAAGGGTAAGGTGGTGGCTCAATGAAAAGGTTGCTTTGTCTTGTTTTATGCGCTGTTTTGCTTTCGGGCGTTAGAATATCAGCAATGGCCGTCTCGGCTAAAGCGGCGGCGGTTATAAACGGCGATACGGGTGAAATACTCTTTTCGCAGAATGCGGACGAAAAACTGCCCATGGCAAGCACTACGAAAATTATGACCGCTTTGCTTCTTTGCGAGCACGGCGAGCCGGAAAAGGAAATTACCGTAACTGCCGATATGTTAAGGGTCGAGGGCTCCTCTATGGGGCTGCTTGCCGGTGACAGGGTGACTTATCACGATTTACTGTACGGTATGATGCTGGCTTCGGGAAACGACGCCGCAAATGTTACCGCAATAGCGCTCGGCGGCAGCGTCGAGCAGTTTGTGGAAAAAATGAACGCAAAGGCGGCGGAGCTTGGACTTAACAACACACACTTTGTCACTCCGTCGGGGCTTGACGCAGACGGACATTACACAACGGCGGCGGAGCTTGCCGCTCTTGCGGCCTATGCCCTTAAAAACGAGAGCTTTGCCAAAGCGGCGGCAAGTGAATCCGCCGTTTTAAATTACGGAAATCCGCCGTACAGGCGGTCGCTTAAAAACCACAATAAAATGCTTAAGCTGTATAACGGCGCCGTGGGCGTAAAAACGGGATTTACCAAAAAATCCGGTCGTTGCCTTGTTTCAGCGGCAAGACAGGACGGTAAGCTTGCGGTTGCGGTCACGCTTAACGACCCGAATGATTGGGAGGACCATGCAGCTCTGCTTGATTTCGGACTTTCTGAAATAAAACAAACCGACTATTCCCCGAAAACCTCAATGTACGCCATACCCGTGATAGGCTCGGATACCGAAAAATTGCAGGTTTTTATTGAGCCTTATACGGTAAACACACTTGAGACGCAAAATATTAATTGTACTGTTAATCTTCCGAAGTTCCTATATGCGCCGATAAAAAAGGGGGAAGTGCTCGGTTCTGTGGTTTATACTCTTGACGGCAAGGTGATAGGGACCGTTGAGTTAAAGGCGCTGACAGGAGCGGAGCCTTACAGTGAGCCGCTCGGAATTGCGGAGATACTGATAAGAAATATAAAATACATATTTTTGAATTTTTAGGAGCAAAAAATGAAGGACAATAAAATCAGGCTTCAAAAGCATCTTTCCGAGTGCGGTGTTGCCTCGCGCAGAAAGGCAGAGGAGCTTATAGAGCAGGGAAAGGTAAAAATAAACGGCCATGTGGCTGTTTTGGGCGCAAAGGTAGACCCTAAGCGGGATAAGGTTACCGTAAGAGGAAAAACCGTAACGGCAGTAAATGAAAAGCATTATATAATGCTTAATAAGCCAAGAGGCTTTGTCACAACGGCAAGCGATGAGCTGGGAAGAAAAAATGTCTGCGACCTTGTGTCGGACGCAGGGGTAAGGCTCTTTCCCGTCGGAAGACTTGACCGTGACTCCGAGGGACTTATTATAATGACAAACGATGGAGATTTTGCAAATCGGCTTACTCACCCGTCCTCCCATGTAAATAAAACCTACCGTGTAACCGTAAAGGGTGAATCGAGTGAGGAAAAGCTCCTTGAAATGAAGGAGGGCATACTGTTAGACGGAAAAAAGACGCTGCCGTGCGACTGCTTTATCGCCGAGCGCAAGCCTGACAGGACTGTGCTTATATTTATACTCAACGAGGGCAGAAACCGCCAAATAAGGCGTATGTGCGAGGCTGTGGGACTTACCGTAATAAGGCTTAAAAGAACGGAAATAGCAGGCGTAAAGCTCGGTATGCTTCCGCAGGGAAAGTGGCGGCCGTTAAACGAAAGAGAAATGCGCCGTCTTACAAATATAACGCAGAAAAAAGAGGATGCTTAATGCTGACCGTAGCCGCAGTGCAGGATAAAAACAGAATTAAGGAGTATTTTGCCGAAAACGGGCTTACGGCGTCCGAATATTCAGGCTGTATGGAAGCGCGGTGCGGCGGCGAAGCTTTGGGCTTTTGCCTTTATAGGCTTAGCAAGGATGAAATGACAATATATAAAATTTACCCCGAGAATGACTTTCCTTTGGCTGACGGTATTCTGCGCAGTACACTGCATTTAGCCCACAGAAGAGGTATTGTAAATGTGTACTGTACAGAGGCGAGCAGGGCGCTTTGCGAAAAGTCGGGATTTATCAAAAATGCCGAGAAAGGATTGCTTGATATTTCATTATTATCAAAGGATTGCTGCGGCGGATGTAATTTATAATAAAAAGTCAAAAAATCATATTTTTTGCTTGACTTTGCTATTTGTTTATGGTATATTAATTAGGCGCTGAAAAAATGCTGGTGTAGCTCAGTTGGTAGAGCAGCTGATTTGTAATCAGCAGGTCGGGGGTTCAAGTCCGTCCACCAGCTCCAGCATAGCTGTGTTTTTTCCGCGGAATTTAATATGGGAGAGTTCCCGAGTGGCCAAAGGGGACAGACTGTAAATCTGCTGCTTTATGCTTCGATGGTTCGAATCCATCCTCTCCCACCAAAAAGGACTTAGCGTACGCTAAGTCCTTTTTTAATGAAATTCGTTCCTGCAAAACGAGTGACTTGTTTTAATATTTGAGTGTTTCAACATGCAATGCATGGTTGAGGCACTTTTTTATTGTAATATATTCGGCAGGTCATAGCGTTTTTTTATCAACAAATTAAGCTTAATTTTTCTTGATACCGATATTTTCAGACCGATTTATAATTACCTTTTTTGAGCATAACAGCCAGTATGACGGCGCATATAATAACGGAAAAAAGCGAGCCTGCGGCTGAGGAAAGTCCCATCGGCAAAAGGGTGGTTGTAAACAGCTTTGAAGTAATATAAGCGCCGGGTATACGGACAAGAATNNNTATTGAAAGCAGATTGTGTAAAAACGAAAATCCCGATTTACCCGCCGCGCAGAAATAACCGCTGCAGCTGAAATGTATACCGGCAAAAAAGCAATCCCATATGTAGCCCTTTAAATACCGACCGCCCGATAGAATTACGGCGCTGTCGTCCGTGAAAAGACCCACCATTCCGTTTGCGGCGAACTGAACCGTAACTGCCGCCGCCACCGAAAATACCGAGGAGATTATTATTGCATAACCGAGTGTGGATACCGCTCTTTTAGGCTTGCCGGCACCGATATTTTGCGCTCCGATTGCAGATACCGCAGACAGCATTGAGGAGGGCACCAAAAATACAAACCCGATTATCTTTTCGACTATTCCGACCGCGGCGGCGTCTGTTAATCCCCTGCGGTTGGCGATTGCGGTAATAAGTATAAAGGATATTTGAATAAAGCCGTCCTGAAGGCTTATAGGTATTCCGATTTTAAGGATTTTACCCATAACTGAGCCAAGCGGCTTAAAATCCGCTTTTTTAAGCTCTATCCCTAAGCGGCGTTTTAATATAACAAAAAGCGATACGGCAACGCTAAGCCCCTGTGAAAGCGTCGTTCCGAGCGCGGCTCCCGCGGGTCCCATATTGAAAGCGCCTATAAACAGATAGTCAAGAACAATATTCGAGGCGCAGGCAACGGCTATAAAATACATAGGACTTTTACTGTCGCCCAAGCCTCTGAAAATCGAGCTTATTATATTGTATGCGGTGATAAACGGTATTCCCAAAAAGCAGATTGTAAGATATCGGACGGTGCCGCTCACCGCTTCGGCAGGTGTGGAAACGGCGTTTACAATGGGACTTACAACAAGCACCAAAGCCGCCGTAAGAACTAAAGAAAGCGCCATAAAAAGCGTAACGGTGTTGCCGATATATACTGCCGCTTTTTTACGGTCGCCCGAACCCACGGCGTTGCCTATGCTTACGGTAGAACCCATGGCAAGCCCTACTATAATTACGGTGAGCATATGCATAACCTGCGAGCCTACCGAAACAGAGGTGGTTGCGGCTGTTCCGTCAAAGCTGCCTATAATAAAAAGGTCCGCCATACCGTAAAGGGTTTGCAGAAAATAAGACAGCAGATACGGCAGTGAGAAAAATGCCAAGTTTTTAAAAACGCTGCCGTCGGTAAGATTTTTTTCCATTTTTATTGTTCCTTCTTTTTGATTAAAAACTTTTTTCTGTATTCGTTCGGTGATATTCCGAAAGCTTTTTTAAAGGATTTTGAAAAATACAGCGGATCGCTGAAGCCGCAGGAAAGAGCGGTCGATTTTACCGATACGCCGTGTTCCAAAAGCTCTTTTGCGCGGGCGGTTCTGTATTTTGTAAGATACGCCCCCGGTGAAATTCCGCACATATTCATAAAGCATCTGTGCAAAGTGGAACGGCTTACGCCGAGGAAATCGCACATCACGCCAAGGTCAAGCTCGTCCTTATAAAAGTTTTGCTGAATTAATCGGCAGGCGGTATCAAAATAGCTGTCACGGCTGTTTTCGGTAATTTTAGGAAAGGTATCCGCATATATTCCCAAAACTGTGAGCAAAAGTCCCCTTGCGGTATTAATTTCGGATGGATACGGGTCCATACCGCACAGCATTTCAAAAAAGGAGAGAAGCCGTTTTTTCGGCACACCGCCTATAATGCAATCTCCCTTCAGGTAATTTATATTTTTAAAAAGAGAAGCATACTGCTCGCCCGAAAAATCAATCCATGTGTACTCCCAAGGGTCGTTTTCATCGGGGAAGTACGCAATGTTATCAAACGGCCGTATAACAAAGCTTTCCCCGCACTCGGCAGTGTAAGCCTTGCCGTTTTTTAAAAAGGTTCCCTTGCCTTTAATTATGTAATGCACCACATAACAGGTTCGGGTACCCGGTCCCCAAGAGTGCATATCGGAGCAGTCCCTGCGGCCGGCAGAAATAAATTCGGAATCTACGGTCATTCGTTCACACTCCTTTTTGAAACAAAAATCCATATAAATGCAATAAAAGGTTATAGAAAATAACACTTTTTTGCAATATACTTATTTTACAATATTTATTGTCGGAGGTCAAGAAAATGATAAAAAATACGCCGCCTATGGGTTGGAATTCATGGAACACATTCGGAGCCGATATAAACGAAAAGCTGATTTTTGAAACAGCGGATAAAATGGTTGAAACAGGACTTTTGGACGCCGGTTATGACTATTTGGTTATTGATGACTGCTGGTCGCTTAAAGAAAGAGACAAGGACGGCAGATTGGTTGCCGATCCCGAAAAATTCCCGCACGGTATGAAAGCCGTTGCTGATTATGTTCATTCAAAGGGTCTTAAGTTCGGTATGTACTCCTGCGCCGGAAACCTTACCTGTGCCGGATACCCCGGAAGCTTTGAACACGAATTTACGGACGCGGAAACCTTTGCGGAGTGGGGCGTAGATTTCCTCAAATACGATTATTGCTATCACAGCAATATTATACACGGTAAATATCTTTACCGCCGTATGGGTCTTGCGCTTAAAAACTGCGGCAGGGATATTCTTTTCAGTGCCTGCTCGTGGGGAGCGGACAACACCGCAGAGTGGATGCGTGAAACGGGCGCGAATATGTGGCGCTCAACAGGCGATATTTTTGATACATGGGAATCTATTAAAAAGCTTACCGAGGAGCAGGACGCTATACTTCCTTACGGCGGAGCGGGCTGCTTTAACGATATGGATATGCTGGTTGTGGGAATGTACGGCAAGGGCAATGTCGGTCTTGAGGGACTTAACGATGTGCAGTATAAGACCCATTTCTCAATATGGGCTTTAATGGGCTCGCCGCTTATGATAGGCTGTGATATAAGGAATATGAATGAGGAAACTCACCGTATTCTTACCAATAAAGAGCTTATAAAAATAAATCAGGATAAGGATTGCCGTCAGGTATTTAAGCTCCCCAACATATGGAACGATAATGTAAAAATTTACGCGCGCAATCTTGAAAACGGTGATATAGCAGTGGGTATGTTCAATTTCGGCGGAGAAAAGGCTGCGGTTCGTATGACCATAGACGAGCTTGGTATTCCCGAAAGCACAGACAGAACTCTTAAGCTTGACAGCGTTTGGGACGATGAGACGATAACGGTTACGAACGGTGCGTTTATTCACGATATAGAGCCTTACGGCTGCCTTGTTTACAGATGTAAGGTCGTGAAAAAGTAATGTCTGCCTGTATTAATTGCGGAAAAGAGCTTGAGCATAACGATATAGGGGCATATAAAAAATTTATAAACAGGGGAAGCACACGGTTTATGTGCCGCAAATGCCTTGCTAAAGAGCTGGGTGTTTCCGAGGAGCTTATAAATAAAAAAATAGAATATTTCAAATTACAGGGCTGCACGCTTTTTATATAAAGTAAAAGCACCGAATTTGTATAAAAAATTAACAATTTGTTATTTTTGCAATTTAACACTTGAAAAACCGTTTTTTTGGCAGTATTATTAAATATATTCTTAAATGCTTGTGCAATATTACTTGCAGTAAGCGCACCCAAGGAAGTGTCTTAAAAATGGAAATCAAGATAACAAAAACTTCGTCCCCAAAGGCAAAGCCGGACAGCAGTAAGCTCGGCTTCGGAAAGATATTCACCGACCATATGTTTATGATGGATTATTCCCGTGAGGACGGCTGGCATGACGCAAGAATTATACCCTTCGGTAATATCTCGCTTCATCCGGCTTCTACCGTTTTGCATTACGGCTCCGAAATATTCGAGGGACTTAAGGCGTACCGCCGCGCAGACGGCGAGGTTCAGCTTTTCCGCCCGATAGAGAATGTACGCAGAATGAATAACTCGGCCGAAAGGCTTTGTCTTCCGCAGATACCCGAGGAGGACTTTTTGCAGATACTTGATACATTCGTAGGTCTTGAAAAGGACTGGACCCCGTCCGAGGAGGGTACATCGCTTTACATCCGTCCGTTTATGTTCGGAAACGATGAAAATTTGGGAGTTCACGCTGTTCATCACGCTACATTTGTTATCATTCTTTCGCCTGTCGGCAGCTACTATGCCGAGGGTCTTAATCCGGTAAAGATTATGATTGAGGATAAGGATGTAAGAGCCGTAAGAGGCGGCACAGGATATGCTAAATGCGGCGGAAACTATGCCGCAAGCAACAGAGCCGGCGAAAAAGCGGAAGAAATGGGATATTCACAGGTACTTTGGCTTGACGGTGTGGAACGCAAGTACATTGAAGAAGTCGGCGCAATGAATGTTATGTTCAAGATTGACGGAGAAATAGTAACCCCGAAGCTTACAGGCTCCATTCTCCCCGGAATTACAAGAAAATCCTGCATTGAGGTGCTTAAGGAAAAGGGATATAAGGTAAGTGAGAGGCTTTTAAGCGTGGACGAGCTTGGCGAAGCGCTTAAAAACGGCAAGCTTGAGGAAGCTTGGGGCTGCGGTACAGCCGCGGTTGTCTCCCCGATAGGCGAGCTTTGCTATAAGGGTGTTAAGTACACCATTAACGACGGCAAGATAGGCGAGGTAACACAGCACCTTTACGATACGCTTACCGGTATTCAGTGGGGTAAGCTTGAAGATACGCACGGTTGGACGCATCTCTTAAAATAATATTTAAAAACGGTTGTTACAGTAAAAAACTGTAACAACCGTTTTTTTATGTTTATTTTGTTTTAAGCTGTCGGCGTTCTTCGATTTTTTCAAAGATCTTATCTATAAGCTTGCAGGACAAGAAGCCTATAAATGTACCGAGTATTGCTCCTGCCAAAACATCCGACGGATAATGAACATACAGGTAAAGCCTTGAAAACGCTATAAGAACCGCCAGAATAACGGCAGGTATTCCAAAGCGCTTATCCCGTATAAGAAGCACTGTTGCCGCCTCAAAGGAAGCCAAAGTATGACCTGACGGGAAGGAGTAATCCGAAAGCGCTTTTACAAGCAGGTCGGGTCTTATCGCGGTGTTCAGGTCATACGGTCTTATTCGCGCAAAGGAATTTTTCAGTATAATATTTCCGATAATAAGACCTATAAGCAGCGCCGTACCCATCGAAATTCCCGTTTTGCGAGTTTTCTTAATAATTATAAACACTAATGCTACGGCTATCCAAAAAATTCCGCCGTCGCCGAATTTCGTAATTATCGGCATTACCGCGTCAAGAAAACGGCAGGTTAGATGCTCGTGAATAAAGTCAAGTATTTTAAGCTCATATTCATTCATTTTACCGAATCTCCTGTGTTCTGCATATCAATCGCTTTATAGGCGTCCCCGTCCTTTTTAAGATACACATATTTATCAAATTTGTCCTCATAAATCGCGCCGTTTCGCTTTAAAGCGTTTGTAAGCCGTACACGGCAGCTGAAAAGGCTGTCGTTATATTTATGAAAATCGGTGGTTTTTATGTCTTTGATAGTGTGTCCCTCATGGTCGAGCGAAAAAATCACAAGACTTGATTTTATATTTTTGTAAAGCTCTGTTGTGTCATCTATGTATTTCTTTATGTTTGTAAGGTTGGAATCGTTCTGCATATATTCGGCATAGGTTGAGGCTGCCTTGCCTGCAAAATCCCCCACTGCCGATTTCTCGGGAAAATCCTCCGCAACATTATAAACGCCCGAATCGTTTTCAACTGTCAGCGCTTTCTTACCTGATGTCGCCGTTACGCTTTCAGGTTCGTTTAAAAGGTCGGTTATATTTATAACTTGCTTTTTTATTAGCTTATCGGATTTCAGAAGGTCGCTTTTAATATCGGGCAGCGGCTCGTCCTTACGGTCTTCCGCCTTTACGGTAATGCCGTTAATCTTGATTTCAGCGTCCGACGACGCGGTTATTTTCAAGTTCTTGTAAGCAGAGCCGTCAAACTCACAGCCGGAAACAAAATATCTTTTTGTCTTGCCGTCCTTTTTCAGATAAACATTAAGTATTTTTTCATCGTCGGCTTTTATTTGATAAGCGGCGTCGCAGCCCTCGGGCTTTACCGCCGAGGTTGTGCCTGTAAGCTCCTTGCCGTCGGTAAGGCTTTTAAGAAAGCTGTCAAAATTGCTTTTTGTTTCATAGTCAGAGATTTTTAAGCTGTATTCATCCTTAACCGAATACAGATCTCCCGTTTTAATATGGCTTTCGATAAGCTTGTTTACAATCGGCTCCGGCTGCGCCGCTTCATAGTCGGCAAGCCAGCCTCTGAATACCAAAAGCCCTATTATAAGAGCGGCGAAAAACAGCGTGACAACCGTGAAGTAAACTTTATAAAATACAGATTTCGGTTTCATCACTTTTCCTCCGTTACTATAAAATAGGTCGGTATACGGCGAGGCTTTGTAAATGCCTTATATCGGTTTACAAGTCCCTGAAGCTGATACTGGTCAAGCTGGGACTTATCAACCGAATAAACATCGTAATAATTGCGGTAGTACATCATTGCCGAGGAGCCGCCGTCAAGCATTGCGGCGTTCACCGCTCCGTTTGCGACCATAAGCTCTATTACATCGTTTCTCGTAGCTCCTATGCTGTCTACCGAGCGTCCGTCCGTAACAAGCATTATAACCGTTCCGTCCGCTCGCTGACCTATCGCAGTGCGCTGTGCCGTACCGGTATCGTTATCCGCCTTATAAAGCTTAACATCATTGCCGGACTGCTCTATAAGCACATTGCCGTTTTGGAATGATACGGCGTCGCGTATGCCTAATTCATCCGCCTCTTTTTTGGTCATTGATTCGCGGCAGATAAGTCTGTCATTCTTATCAAAGCCTATAAATGTACGCTTAAGCCCGTCGTTCCACACATTTTTTCCGCCCGAGTAGGTAAGACCCATAGGCGCGGAGCCCTTACCCTGACCGCCTGTGTCTAAAAACTCGCCCGCGTTTATTGCGGCGGCGGCGTTATATTTCGCGGCAATGTCAAAAATACGCATACCCTCTGTGGCGGCGGCGAAGTTTTCGGAAGAAATACCGACGGACACACGCTTCGGGTCTTTTATAAGCAGTAAATAGCCCTTATATTTAGGCTCGCTCAAAAAGGTAAGCTTCATACCGTTTTTGGCGTCCTTCCATTCGTCTGCGGCTTCGTCCGACACATAGTTGCCTACATCAATAACATCTGTGTTGAGCTTTTCGCTTTCGGCTATTATTTCGTCTACCTTTGATTTGGGAAGAAACAGAGTCGGCGCCCATTTGGTTGCGCTGGCCTCCTTTGCCATTATAACAAGCATATTGCGAAGACTTTTACTCGGTCCGTAGCAAATCATAAACCCTGCCGAAAAGACAGTGACTATAAGCATAACTATTGCCGTACCTAAGGAAAGGAGCGTTCTGCCGACTATTGTTTTTATGCTGAGCCTTTTCTTGGGTACGGATTTTTCCGCGCCGTCCTTTTCCGAAAACACCCAGCCCTGCTGTATACGGTAGCTTATAAAGAACAGAACCGTATCAACTATAATTTTTATAACGGTGGAAACACCGGGCGCCGCTTTGAATACCGCGCCTATGACCGAAACCAAAAGGGCTGATACAAGCATTTGCGGAACCGCGAGAATATAGTACCTTATAAGGGAATTGCGTTTTTTCTTTTTCGAGTCAAAAACGGTGGTTCTGTTAATACTGTAATTGACAAACGAGGATACCGCGCGCGCTATAACGGTGGCGACCAATGCGGTAGCCATACCGAGCGCTGATTTTAAAAGCTTTGAAGCTATGTAAAAAAGCAGTATGTCTATTATGAAGGAGACGGCGGAGCTTAAAATATAAGCCAAAATAAATCGGTATATTTTAAGCGAGTCTATTACGGGTCTGAAGTGGGAAGATGAATTTTCGTCAAGGTATACCGTTTGAATTTTAACCTCCCGTATCCTCACGCCGCACTGTTTGAATTTAAGAAGCATATTTGTCTCATAATCAAATCGGTCGCCCTTTACCGTAAGAAGCAGAGGTAAAAGCGAGACAGGGAACGCGCGAAGCCCTGTTTGAGTGTCGGAAATCTTCATTCCGCACACAACCTTAAAAACAGCCGAGGTTATACGGTTGCCCATACGGCTGCGTTTCGGCACATCCTCGCCTGAAAAGTCACGGCATCCGAGTACAGCGCCCTTGCCTATGCCGTCAAGCGCTTCCGCGCATGCAAGCACATCGGACGGCTCGTGCTGACCGTCTCCGTCTACGGTAACTACGCCCTCAGCGTCGGGAAAATTTTTCAAAATATGCCTAAAGGCAACCTTGAGTGCCGCACCCTTGCCGTGATTTGCTTTGCGGTGTATGACCGTGATATTTTCCGTAGCCTTCGGAAAATACCGCAAATGCTCGGCGTCGCTTCCGTCATTTACAAGGATAATTTTTTTGAACCCAATGTCAAGCATTCCCTCTACCGTATTTATAAGCCGCTCATCCGGATTAAGCGAGGGGATTATGACAAAGATATTGTCCGTCATTAAACCAACTCCTCAAAAACGCATAAAATGACATTTTATTCATTATACAACCGATATGCATAACAAACAAGTAACAAAAGGGTTAAAATCTTGCTTGTCCCATAGAAAGATATGTGATAAACTCGGTTTTTATTTACTTTTTTTTGGTTTTGTTGTAAAATAGCATTTGGTGACGCTATGAAAAAAATTGTTATAATAGGAGGCGGCGCCGCAGGACTTATGGCGGCTTGCCGCACGGCGGAAAGATACGGAGCCTCGGCGGATGTAATAATCGTTGAAAGAAACGAACGCCCTGCCCGTAAGGTAATGATAACGGGTAAGGGCAGATGTAATGTTACAAACAACTGCGGTACCGATACGCTGATTGCGAATGTACCGAAAAACGGCAAATTTTTGTTTTCCGCCTTTTCGGAATTTAATTCTTCGGACACAATGGAATTTTTCGAAGCATTGGGCGTTCCGCTTAAGACCGAGCGGGGTAACAGGGTGTTCCCCGTGTCCGACAAGGCTTCCGATATAGTGGACGCTTTGGTGAAATGCGCAAAAAAAAGAGGAGCGCGTATCATAAACGGCAGGGCGGAGGCCGTAAAAACCGAAAACGGGGCGGTAACGGGAGTAAAGCTTGAGAGCGGTGAAATTATAGACGCCGACGGCGTTATAATAGCTACCGGCGGTATGTCATATCCGCTTACGGGTTCTGTGGGCGACGGTTATAAAATCGCAAGACAGCTCGGCCATACCGTAACGCCGATAAAGCCTTCGCTTGTTCCGCTTACCGTACACGAGGGATTTTGCGAACGGCTTTCGGGTCTCTCGCTTAAAAACACGGTTCTTTCGGTTTTTGAAGAGGGAAAGAAAAAACCGATTTTTTCGGAGCTCGGTGAAATGCTTTTTACTCACTTCGGTATTTCGGGACCGCTTGTGTTGAGCGCTTCGGCTCATATGCGTAAAATAGGGGAAAAGCAATATACCGCGCATTTGGATTTGAAACCGGGACTCAGCCCCGAACAGCTTGACGCACGGCTGCTGCGTGATTTTGACGGCGCTAAAAACCGTGATTTCGCGAATTCGCTCGACAAGCTTTTGCCGAAAAGCATTATACCCGTTATAATATCCCTTTCGGGAATACCGAGCGATGAAAAGGTGAACCAGATAAGCCGTGAGCAAAGGGAAAGGCTGTGCGGCGTTATAAAGAACCTCACACTCCATATTACGGGGACAAGACCTATCGAAGAAGCCATAATAACGGGCGGCGGCATATCGGTTAAGGAAATAAATCCGTCCACAATGGAATCTAAAATTATAAAGGGACTGTATTTTGCGGGCGAGGTAATAGATGTGGACGCTTACACGGGCGGATTTAATTTGCAGATAGCGTTTTCAACCGGCTACACCGCCGGAAACAGCATATAAAAGGGGAAAAACAAATGGTTGCAGTAGCGATAGACGGACCGGCAGGCGCCGGAAAAAGCTCGGTAGCGAGAGCGGCGGCGAAAAAGCTCGGTTATATTTATGTGGATACGGGCGCTCTTTACAGAGCGGTGGGACTTAAATTTTTAAAGTCGGGAGCGGATACGGCTCTTGACTGCGATATATCCGCTGTTCTTAAAAGTACCGTTGTGGAAATCAAGTTTATAAACGGCGAGCAGAGAGTTTTGCTTGACGGCTGTGATGTTTCGGATGATATACGCACACCTGAGGCTTCAAAAATGGCGTCGGCGGTTTCGGCAAAGCCGGAGGTAAGGGCGTTTTTGCTTGAAATGCAGCGCAAAGCCGCTGCGGACAGTAATGTGATTATGGACGGCAGGGATATAGGAACTGTTGTTTTGCCCGACGCCGATGTAAAAATATATCTTACGGCGTCTCCCGAAGTTCGTGCCGAAAGACGGTTTAAGGAGCTTACCGAAAAGGGAACAAGCGTAAGCTATGAAGCTGTGCTTTCAGATATAATAAGCCGTGACAGCGCAGATATGAACCGTAAAATAGCGCCGCTTAAAAAAGCGGAGGACGCGGTTTTGGCGGACACCTCCGATTGCGGCTTTGACGAATCGGTCGAGCTTATAGTCAAGATTATAAAGGAAAGGGTAGGATAGCTTGAAAATTACCGTGGCAAAGACCGCAGGCTTTTGTTTCGGTGTTGACCGTGCCGTAAATACGGTGTACGAGCTTGTAGGCAAGGGCGAAAGGGTCTGTACCTTAGGTCCTATTATTCACAATCCCCAGATAGTAGAGGAGCTTAGTAATAAGGGCGTAAGGATAGTGAAGTTCCCCTCTGAGGTTAAGAACGGAGAAACTCTTGTTATCCGCTCGCACGGGGTTACAAAGGCGGTTATGGACGAATGTGCCGAATTAGGCGTTAAAACCGTGGACGCCACCTGCCCGTTTGTTTCCAAAATACATAAAATAGCAGCCGAAATGAGCAATGACGGATATGTCACCTTAATAGCGGGCGACGCCGCACATCAAGAGGTAATAGGCATAGTCGGGCATTGCACGGGGGACGCGTTCGTCTTTTCTGGACCCGACGAGCTGGAAGAAATACTGGAAAATAAGGAAAAAATAGGCGAAAGACCCGTAATTTTGGTATCACAGACCACTTTTAACGCAGAAATTTTTAAAGTTTGCGAAAAAAAATTAAAAAAAGTATATACAAATGCGAAAATATTTGATACAATATGTAATGCGACTTCTATGCGCCAGCAGGAGGCACGGGAGCTGTCACGCAATAACGATGTAATGATTGTTATAGGCGGCAGGCACAGTTCAAACACGGCGAAGCTTTTTTCCGTGTGCCGTGAAAACTGCGGCAGAACCTTTTTGATAGAGACGGCGGACGAGCTGTCCGATTTGTCTTTTGAAAACTGCGGTTCGGTCGGGGTCGTTGCGGGTGCTTCTACACCTGCAGGTATAATAAAGGAGGTTATTAAAACCATGTCGGAAAATTTACAACCGGTCGAAGAACAGACGGAGGTTAAAGAATCTGTTCAAAAAAGCTTCGACGAAATGACGGACGAAGAAGCATTTGAGGCTTCGCTCAGCGGATTAACCGGAGATCAGAAGGTCTGCGGTACGGTAGTTGCCGTTAATCCCACCGAGGTAACGGTGGATATCGGCAGAGGTGTTACAGGCTATGTAACCGCTGACGAGTTTTCTTCGGATGCTGATGTAAAGCTTATGGACGAAGTCAAGGCGGGCGATAAGCTTAATCTTATCATTATGAAGATAAATGACCAGGAAGGAACCGCAATGCTCTCCAAGCGCCGTTACGATGCTATTGCCGGTTGGGACAATATAGTCGCAGCCAAGGAGTCCGGTGAAATTGTTACCGGTGTTGTCAGAGACATTATTAAGGGCGGCGTAGTTGCTTATTCAAATAATGTAAGAGTATTCATTCCCGCTTCTCAGGCAACAGCTTCAAGGGGCGAACCGCTTGAGGATTTGAAGGGCAAGGAAGCTTCCTTCAGAATTATCGAGATAGGCAGAGGCCACAGAGCGGTAGGCTCTATCCGCAGTGTGCTTAAAGAACAGCGCAAGGCTGCCGAGGATAAGATTTGGGAAAACATCGCAGTGGGCGACCGCTTCACAGGCGTTGTTAAATCGCTTACAAGCTACGGCGCTTTCGTAGATATCGGCGGAGTTGACGGTATGATCCACATTTCCGAGCTTTCTTGGCAGAGAATCAAGAATCCGTCGGAGGTAGTTCTTGTAGGAGATACCGTTGAGGTTTATGTTAAAGCTCTCGATACCGAAAAGAGAAAGATATCCCTCGGCTACAAGAAGCCCGAGGAAAATCCGTGGGTCATCTTTGAAAACAACTACAATGTAGGCGATACCGTAAAGGTAACTATCGTAAGTATGACTACATACGGCGCTTTTGCCCGTATAATCCCCGGAATTGACGGTCTTATCCATATATCGCAGATTGCCGATAAGCATGTCGCCAAGCCGCAGGACGAGCTTACGGTAGGTCAGGAGGTTGACGCAAAGATTATTGCTATCGACCTTGAAAAGAAGCGTGTAAGCCTTTCTATCCGTGCTTTGCTTGAGCCGGAGCAGAAGGAAGAGGAAGCTCCCATATCCGCTGAGGACGAGGTAGTTTTCGAGTCATCTGACGAAACCGCGGCAACAGAGGAATAATATTAAAAGCTTTCCGAAATCTTTATTTCGGAAAGCTTTTTTATGCACAAAAAGCCCACACCGTTTTGCGGTGTGGGCTTTGAATTATTTTGAAAGGAACCGGGATAAAAACTCTTTTGTTTTTTCGTTTTTCGGGTTTTCAAATATATCTGTCGGCGCACCCTCTTCGCAGATAACGCCGTCAGCCATAAAGACTACCCGTGATGAAACATCCCTCGCAAAAGCCATTTCGTGGGTGACTACTATCATAGTAAGTCCTTCCTTTGCAAGATTGCGCATAACCTCAAGCACTTCGCCCACCATTTGCGGGTCGAGCGCGCTTGTCGGCTCGTCGAACAAGAGAACCTCGGGGTTCATGGCAAGCGCGCGGGCTATTGCGACGCGTTGCTTTTGTCCGCCGGAAAGCTGTGACGGCTTTGCGTTTATGTAAGGCGCCATACCGACCTTTCCGAGATAGTGCAAGGCGGCTTTTTTAGCCTCTGCCTTTGATTTGCCCAAAACCTTTGTCTGACCTATCATACAGTTTTTAAGCGCGGTCATGTTATTAAAAAGGTTAAAGGACTGGAACACCATTCCCACATGGGAGCGGTATGCGCTAGCGCCGCCCTTAAGCTTGTCTATGTTCGTGCCGTGATACAGCACTTCGCCCGAGGTCGGCGTTTCAAGCAGATTTATACAGCGGAGAAGGGTGGATTTACCCGAACCCGACGCTCCTATTATACTTGTGACATCTCCGGGGTTTACCGAGAAATCAATGTCCCTAAGCACCTCGTGCTTGCCGAAGGTTTTGGAAAGGTGGTTTACCTGTAAAATCGGTTCCGACATTATTTACCTCTCCTTTCGCTTTTCTTAACAAATGAATATGTACCGCTTGTGTGCGCCAATGTATCGGTCGTCGCAACATCAAAGTTAGCGGGACCGTCCATTTTCTTTTCCCAAAGTCTTAAAAGCAGTGAGAAGACAACAGTCATAACAAGATAAATGGTAAGGGTGATAACGGCGGACGGGAAGTAAATGTACTTTGCGCCTACTATTGCCTTGTGAGCCGCAAAAAGCTCGGCGTAGCCTATAACAAACATTACTGAGGTATCCTTTACATTTATTATAAGGTTGTTGCCTATCTGCGGAATTATGTTGCGTATTGTTTGCGGAAGAATTACATAAAGCATTGTTTTAAAATGGTTCATACCTATGGATTTTGCGCCCTCGGTCTGACCTATATCAATGGACATTATACCGCCGCGCACCGTTTCCGCCATATAAGCGCCGGTGTTTATGGATACAACAAGGTATGCCGCAAAGGTTACTTCAAGATTTATGGCGCCGTTCGAAAAATAGGGTAGGGCGTAATAAATGAAGATTGCCTGAATTATCATAGGCGTTCCTCTGAACACCTCAACATAAATTCTTACGATTGCCTTTACAATTCCGAGCAGTATGCGTTTTACTATATTGTCGTTCTTGCCGCAGGGTATGGTTTGAATTATACCGCAGCCAAGACCTATAATGCAGCCGATAGCCGTTGCTACGACCGCAAGCTCCAATGTTTTAAGCGCACCCGTAAGGTACTGTGACGAGCTTTCTCCCCAACAGGTGACTATGTCGCTCCAAAGCTCTGCAAGCTTGTTCATATTTTTTCTCCGTTCCTTGATTTAAACCCCGACCTTAAGCCGGGGTTCAGTGCCTTAATTATTTTTCAGCAAGGGGCTGAATCTTTGTGGCTTCCGCCATAATCGAATTGAAATCGTCGGCGGTCATATCCTTTAATACGCTGTCAATTTTGTCCTTAAGCTCGGTGTTGCCTTTCTTAACCGCAATACCGATATTGATGTCGCCGTCGTCTACCTTGAACGCATTATCCTCAAGGTCGAGTATCTTAAGGTCGCTGTAAGCGAGCAGCGCGCCCTGTGCTGTGGGCATATCGGTGCAGATAAAGTCAACAGCGCCGGTCTCAAGTGCCATAAGCATTGAGGGTGCGGTTTCCTGCGCAGTCTGTATCTGAGCGTCCTTTATCTGGGGCAGACAGGTGTCATACCAAATTGTTCCAAGCTGTGAGGTGCATTTGCCGCCTGCGAGATCCGAAAGCTTTGTGGCAGAGGCAAACTTGCTGTCCTGCTTTGTCATACAAACAATGCTGGCGTAAATGTACGGACCCGCAAAATCAACCTGCTGCATACGCTGCTCGGTCATAGACTGACCTGCTATTGTAGCGTCTACCTTACCGGTCTGAACGGCGGGAACAAGGGAATCCCAGTCAAGGCGTACAACCTCAAGCTTCCAGTTGTTTGCCTCGCATATCTTCTTTGCCATCATAATGTCGTAGCCGTTTGCATAGTCCTTTGAATCCTTTATCGGTACGGCGCCGTTTGAGTCGTCAGCCTGCGTCCAGTTGTAGGGGGCATACGCACATTCCATGGCGATTGTAAGCACGCCGTCCTCAACGCCCGACTTGGCTGTGGTCTTGCCGCCGCAGCCCGCGAACACCGCCGCAGTCAGGGCAACCGATAAAATTGCCGATAAAATTCTTGCTGTTCTTTTCATTTTGAACACTCCCAAAAAAGTATTAAAAATAAGCCTGTGACACGAAGTAGTATCACAGGCTTTGCAATAAAACACAACAAAACGCCATGATAGCTCTCCACATAAAAGTGACAGTGCAGCGTCTGTTAAACGCAACCCCAGCAACCAAACGGCGGTAACCGTAAGACCACTTCGGCGGATCAGCCTTTCCCCCATAACCGCTTACCGGCGTTATGCTAAGGGGTACTAATCATATCCGCATCCTCTACCAAGTGCTGACTTAAATTTTATAGTATTATAAACCCTGTCTTATAATTTGTCAATAGTTTTTTCTTTTATTTTATCTCTCTTGACGGCGGACGGGATATGAGATATTATAATTAATATAAACAGAACGGAGATTAATTATGAACGAAAAAGAAATTGCGGAGATACGCAGACGCTTTAATCCGCAAAAAACAAATATAACAAAGGTTTGCGGATGCTATGTCACGCCGTCGGGCGAAATAATGTCGGAGTTTTCGCAACCGCTTGCCGCGCTCACGCCGGACGAGACTGAGAACCTGCTTTCAATTCTTAAAAAAACGCTTTCGGGCACGGTTGATAAAAACCTTATAGATATACCCTTTTCAAACGCGCAGGTGCTTGAGGGGGAGGAGCATAAGACGCTTATGCGTTTAAGAGACTCGGCGCTTTGCGACGAGGAAGCGCTTAAAAGGGTTTATTCCGCAATTATTTCTTCGGTAAGGGAAGAAACCAATTATCTTATTCTTTTGGTGTTCGACAGCTATGATGTATTTACATATTCATCGGACGGTAAAAAGAACGACGAATCGTCCGAGCAGTTCAGATATTTTGTCTGCTGCGTATGCCCAGTAAAGCTGACAAAGCCGCTTTTAAGTTTTGAGGCGTTTGACAATGCGTTTCACGGCATAACCTCTGTTTCGGCTGTGGCGGCGCCGGAGTTCGGGTTTATGTTTCCGTCGTTTGACGACAGGACGGGCAACATTTACGATGTTATGTTCTATTCCAAAAATCCGGCTCGGGATTATTCGGAAATATCCGATAAGCTCTTCAAAGCCGATATGCCTATGCCGGCGGTAAGACAGCAGGAATCGTTCTGCGAAATGCTTGAAGCCTCGGTAGGCGAGGAATGCAGTCTTGATGTTATTCAGGCGGTGCAGGACAGAATAAACGATATAGCCGAAGAAAATAAGGAAAACCGTGACAGAGAGCCTGTCACCGTAACAAAAAATGATATTTCGCAGGTTTTGCGTTCATGTGATGTAACGGAAGAGCATATAGAAAGCTTTGAAAGCAATTACGATTCCGTTTTCGGCGAAAAGACCTCTTTTAACCCTAAAAACCTTGTTGATGTGAAAAAAATGGAGGTCAATATGCCGTCGGTCAGCATAAAGGTGGATTCGGAGTGCAGTAATCTTGTAAAAACAAGGCTGATAGACGGGGTTAAGTATATAATGATTCGCGCCGATGACTGTGTTGAGGTTAACGGAGTTAAAATCAATATTAAAGAGGAGTGATTTTTTTGAAACAGATGTCTGATATTGAAATAGCGCAGAGCTGTAAGCTTGAAAAAATAACCGAAATAGCGCAAAGAGCCGGTATCGATGAAAACGATATTGAGCAATACGGAAAATATAAGGCGAAAATTGAGCTTTCCGCTTTAAAAAACAGCAAACGGAAGGACGGAAAGCTTATTCTTGTAACCGCCATTACCCCGACGCCCGCGGGCGAGGGGAAGACTACCACAACAATAGGTCTTACGGACGGACTTCGCAGAATAGGCAAAAATGCCGTAGCGGCACTTAGAGAACCGTCTTTGGGACCGGTTTTCGGCATTAAGGGCGGAGCCGCAGGCGGAGGATATGCGCAGGTTGTGCCGATGGAGGACATCAACCTTCATTTTACGGGTGATTTCCACGCTATCGGTGCGGCGAACAATCTGCTTGCGGCTATGCTCGATAACCATATAAAACAGGGTAACGAGCTTAATATCGATGTACGCAAAATAACATGGAAACGCTGTGTGGATATGAATGACCGACAGCTCAGGAATATCGTAGACGGCTTGGGCGGTACGGCAAACGGCGTGCCGAGAGAGGACGGCTTCGATATAACCGTAGCAAGCGAAATTATGGCGGTGCTTTGCCTTGCCGATTCGGTAACCGATTTAAAAGAAAGGCTTGCGAGAATTATTGTGGGCTACACCTATGATGATGTTCCCGTTACCTGCGCCGACCTTAAAGCTCAGGGTGCTATGGCGGCACTGCTTAAGGACGCGATTAAGCCCAATTTGGTGCAGACGCTTGAGGGAACCCCTGCGCTTGTACACGGCGGGCCGTTTGCGAATATAGCGCACGGGTGCAATTCCGTAATCGCAACACGAATGGCTTTAAGGCTTGCCGACTATGCGGTTACCGAGGCCGGCTTCGGCGCGGATCTTGGCGCCGAAAAATTCCTTGACATTAAATGCAGAACGGCAGGACTTACTCCCTCCGCAGTGGTTGTGGTCGCTACCGTTCGGGCGCTTAAAATGCACGGCGGACTTGATAAGAAAAGCCTTGACACCGAAAATATCGGTGCGCTCGAAAAGGGCATACCTAATTTATTAAGGCATATTTCCAATATCAAAAATGTATACAGGCTACCCTGTACGGTTGCCGTAAACCGTTTCCCGACGGATACCGACAGGGAAATAGACTTTGTTATTGATAAGTGCAGAGAGCTTGGAGTTAATACGGTGCTTTCTACCGTCTGGGCGGACGGCGGCAAGGGTGGTGAGGCTCTCGCAAAAGAGGTCGTGCGGCTTTGCGAGGAAGAAAAGGGCGATTTCACATACAGCTATGAGCTTTCCGACAGTATTGAAGAAAAAATTGCCGCCGTTGTAAAAAAGGTGTACGGAGGAAAGGGTATAACGGTTCTCCCCGCGGCTGAAAAGCAGATAGAAAAGCTTTCAAGGCTCGGTTTTTCGGGACTGCCCGTGTGTATTGCCAAAACACAGTACAGCTTTTCCGACGATCCGACTCTTTTAGGCGCTCCCGAGGACTTTACCGTAACCGTAAGGAATGTTAAAATATCCGCTGGAGCAGGCTTTATCGTTGTGCTCACAGGGGATATAATGACAATGCCGGGGCTTCCTAAAAAGCCTGCCGCAGAACAAATCGATGTTGATGAAAACGGCAGAATAACAGGACTGTTTTAAAAAATAAAACCGTGACTTCCGAACAGAAGCCACGGTTTTGTTTTTACAGCTTTAAATATTTTGAAAGTGCATTTGCGCACGGGAAAGCGACCGCAAAGCCGCATATAATTTCAACAAGACCGTTAATGCCGACAAACAGCAGTATAAAGGTCACGGGATTTGCGGCGCCCAGTCCGCTTACAAAGCCTTGCAGATAATCCGTTTTGTAGAAAAACAGGGTTAAGGACGACATAAAGAAAAGCGTATTGAAAACGGGAGCGGCAAGAGAGGAGACAAGAAGCGCCGGAATATCGCTTTTAAAGCCTTTCTTAAGCAATTTGTAAATTACACCGGCTAAAAGACCCGCTAAAATACGGGTGGGAACGCAGACGATAAAGGTGTAAAACGGGTTTATTGCGAGAAGTGCGGCTCCGAACGGACTGTAACCGAGGCACTGGAGAAACGAGACTGCGCCGAACACGCCGCCTATCAGCGCGCCGCCCGACGGACCGTAAAGCACTGCGCCCACCGCTACGGGTATCATTGTAAAGGTGATTTCCAGTCCGAGCGTTTTAAGCGGAATAAAGGCGACAATCACCGTTATTGCCGAAAGTATGGACAGGACCGCGATTTTTTTAACATTTGGCTTTTTTGACATAAGATTACCTCCGATACTCTCCTTATTATTTGTCGTAAAGGTAGAGTTCATAATATAATATATGTTATCCGCAAAAGCTGCGGTTATTTCAGATTTTTTTCGTATATTACACGCAAGCCCTCAAGCAAGAGGTTTTCGTTATATATAATGCTGTGTCTGCAATAGGTAATTATTTCCTTTGACATTCCGCCTGTCGCAACCACCGTGGATATTTCACCGAGCTCATCGTTTATTTTGTCAAGCATACCGTCAAGCATTGCGGCGGTGCCGTAAACAAGACCCGACTGCATACATTCAACCGTGTTTGAGCCGATAGCGGACGGCGGTGCGGTTATCGGTATTGAGGTTAGCTGCGCTGTGTTTTCGGCAAGCGTTTTAAGCGTCAGCCGCACGCCTGCCGCAATGGCTCCGCCCAAAAACGAGCCGTTTTTGTCAAGCACGCTGAGGGTTGTGGCGGTACCCATATCTATTATCACACACGGCATTGTATACTCCTCAAGCGCACCGACAGCGCCTGCCACAAGGTCGGCGCCGAGCTGTGCAGGATTGTCTATTTTTATATTGAGACCGGTTTTGACGCCCGGACCCAGCATCAGCGGAACTATCTGACAAAGCTTTGATACCGCTCCTGCTATGCTGTTGCCTACGGCGGGCACGACCGAGGAAATAATACAGTCCTCAATGCTTTCGTAATTCTGACCGTAAAGACCGAGCACATCCTTGATTTCAACCGCGTACTGGTCGGCGGTTTTGCCCACATCGGTCGCAAGTCTTGCGGTGAAAGAGAGAATGTTGCCGTCAAAGGCGCCCAAGGTGACATTTGTGTTGCCTATATCAATGGTGAGCAGCATAATTTGCACCGTCCTTTAAAATATTACACCTATATTATATTGAAAACGGCGCATAAAATCAACAATTTTATTGACAACGGAAAAAAATACTGATATAATACAAAATGCTGATTAAATAATTAGCTCCTTGTTCTGCAATTTTTGCAGGACCAAAAGTCCAAAAGGAGGTGCAAAGAAATGACCAACAAGTACGAAGCAGCCATTGTTCTTTCAGTAGCACAGGGTGAGGATGCCACTGCCGCTTTAAAGGAAAAGTTCAATGACCTTATTGCTAAGAACGGTACTATTGAGAATGTTGATGATTGGGGCAAGCGCCGCTTGGCTTATCTCATTAACGACGAGGCAGAGGGATACTATGTGTTCTTCACTTTCGAAAGCGAACCGGCTTTCCCTGCTGAGCTTGAGCGTATCGCAAAGATTACCGACGGCGTTTTAAGAGCCATGGTAATTAAGAAGTAGGAGGAAAAGGAATGTTTAATTTAGTGGTTCTTACCGGCCGTCTTACCGCCGACCCTGAGCTTAAAACTACACAAAGCGGAATTTCCGTTACTTCATTCTCGCTGGCTGTTGCCCGTCCTTACCGTACGGGTGAGGAACAGCAGACCGATTTTATAAATGTCGTTGCATGGCGCAAAACCGCGGAGTTTATTTCAAAATACTTCAAAAAGGGCAATATGATAGGTATAGAGGGCTCTATTCAAACCCGCAAGTATACCGATAAAAACGGCAATAACAGAACAGCGTTTGAGGTTGTTGTAAATAACGCTCAGTTTGTTGAGTCAAAGCGTGACTCGGCTCCTGCAGGAAACGAGCCTGCGGCTTCGTTTACAAATGCGGGTACTAATGATTTCGCTGATTTGGGCGATGTATCGGACGACGATTTGCCGTTTTAATTATCGCTGAATTATTCAATCTCATTTATAGGGAGGTTATTTCATGGAAAACGAGAGAAACGATAGACCGATGCACAGAAAAGCACGCAAGAAAGTTTGCCATTTCTGTGTTGAGCGTGTTGAAGCTATTGATTATAAGGATGTGGCCCGTCTTCGCAAGTTCATTTCAGAGCGTGCAAAGATTCTCCCCCGCAGAGCAACAGGCACCTGCGCCGCTCACCAGCGTGAGCTTACCACCGCTATTAAGCGTGCCCGTCAGATTGCTTTGCTTCCTTATGTAAACGATTAATAGGCTTAAAGCCCGACCGTAAAGGTCGGGTTTTTTTATATAAAATAATAATTCATTTCCCACTCGGGAACGGAGGGGAAATGTCTTAAATAAAGCTTATAATCATTTCTTATTTTATCGACCTCGATAGGAAGCTTAAACAAATCCTCGGTACGGTGATAGCAGGATATAAGCATTTTAGGCTTAAAGCATTTGATTGTGTTTTCCGCACCCTTTATTGCTTCACTTTCGCTGCCCTCAATATCCATTTTAATGTATGTGGGCGGAGTAGGTTTGGAAAGTGAATCTACCGTAACGGAGCGGATAAGCTCGCTGCCGCCGGCAGCCGAATTTCTGCCGCCGTGAACAGAAAAGCTTTTTTCGCCGCATTTGTCCGAAATACAGGCGTTTATAAGGCGTATATCCTGTAATTCTTCCGCAAATCGGGTAAGCTTTTTAAAATTTTTAGGATCCGGCTCAACCGCGGTGATACTGCCGTAATTGCCTGTTCTACCCACAAAGTCGGATACCGTGTCGCCGTTATATGCCCCTAAATCGAAAAAATGCTCGTTCCCTGAAAGTCTTAAAAAGCTTTCGTACGGCTCGTCAGTCTCCGTTTCGCAGGCAAAAAGATATTCGGGTTTTCCCGTTATCTTGTATTCTATAACATTTCTAAAGGTTTCCCTTGATTTTCCGTCGGCAAGGCGGCCGTATACATATTCAAGCTCCGCACGGTGATTTTTTGCATACTCCCTTGTGAACAAGCCGCTGCCGTATACGGGAACATCGGGCGCGTACAGCTCTTGCTCCGCGGCGATGCGCTTGATATTTTCTATTACCTCGGGTCTTGCGCTGCCGAAGCATACAAGCACTATCATATTCCCGTACTTTTCTTTAAGATCGCCGTACGATGTAAGCTTTAGACCGTGAAAGTATTTGTCTCGGACAAAGCCGTCTGTCGCAAATACGCCGCTGTATTTTATTCCGTAAGACTCAAGCACCGAAATGATTTTGTCCGCACCGTTTCCCATTCCGTAAAGCACTATCGGTTTATCGGCGGTTTTAAGATATTCCCACAAATTAATCACCGTATCAATTATATTGGTTTTTTATGTATAATTCAAGTTACAAATTATGTGAATAAAGGACATAGACACGGCGTTTTTTATCTGATATAATCAAATGGAGATATTTTACCTTGGAGGGTGCTTATGAAAAAGATACTTTCTTTCGATTTCGGCGCTTCGAGCGGCAGAGCTATGCTTGCGGAATACTCGGACGGCAAAATCAATATGCAGGAAATACACCGCTTCAGCAATGATACGGTTATAGTAAACGGAACAATGTACTGGGATATATTGCGTCTGTTTTTCGAGATTAAGACCGGCATTACAAAGGCGGTAAATTCGGGCGGTTTTGACGCAATCGGCATAGACACATGGGGCGTCGATTACGGACTTATAGACAAAAGGGGCAAGCTTATAGGCAATCCCGTTCATTACCGCGATACCCGTACCGATGGTATGCTTGAGGAAACCTTTAAAACCGTTTCGCAGGATGAAATTTATTCAAGAACAGGTATACAGTGTATGCGTATCAACACCCTGTATCAGCTTATGTACCTTAAAAATCACGAGCCTGAACAGCTTAAAAACGCTGAAAAGATGTTGATGATACCCGACCTGTTTGCTTATATGCTTACAGGCGAAATAAAAGAGGAAGCCACCATTGCCTCCACCTCAAACCTCTTTGACCCGTACAAAAAGGATTGGGACAGAGAGCTGATTAAAAAGCTCGGTCTGCCCGAACACATTTTTGCGGATGTTATAAAACCGGGCGAGGTATACGGTATGCTTTCCGACGAAATATGCGAGGAACTTGGCTGTAAAAAGGTGCCGGTTGTTGCGGCGTGCGGACACGATACGGCGTCTGCCGTTGTTGCGACCCCGAGCGAGACGGACGATTTCGTATACATAAGCTGCGGCACATGGAGCCTTTTCGGTATAGAGTCGAAGGACCCGATACTGACTTCACAGGCGGCGGAGCTTAACTTCACTAACGAGGGCGGATATGACGGAACTATCCGTTTCCTTAAAAATATAATGGGTCTTTGGCTTATACAGGAATCACGCCGCCAGTGGAAACGGGAGGGCGACGATGTAGGCTTTGATCAGCTTGAAAAGGAAGCTCGCGGCGCCGAGCCGTTCAAATGCTTCATAGATGTTGACGACCCTGCCTTTGAAACCGCGGGAAATCTTCCTAAGCGAGTAGTGGAATTCTGCCGCCGAACAGGACAGTATGTTCCGCAGAACAGGGGCGAGATAATGCGCTGTATTTATCAGAGCCTTGCTATGAAATATAAGCATACATTTAATAAGCTTGCCGAAATGAGCAATAAGGAATATCACAGAATAAATATTCTCGGCGGCGGCATAAAGGATAAGCTTTTGTGTCAGATGGCGTCCAACGCGTGCAATGTACAGGTGCTTGCGGGTCCGTCCGAGGCTACGGTTATGGGTAATATCGCGGTGGTGCTTGACGCCCTCGGCGAGCTTAACGGATTGTCCGAAATAAGGCGCGCCGTTTCAAATTCAACCGAGCTTAAGGAATATACTCCGAAGGATAATGCGGCTTGGGAAAAGGCTTATGCCGATTTTGTGAAAATCTTAAACAAGTAATAATGTAAGGGGGAACGAAAGGCAGTTCCCCTTTATTTGGTATCTATTTGTTAAGAAAATAACAAACATTTTTACTATTTTGCAAAAATCTGCAAATTTATTGACAAATTCTTAACAAACTTATTGACAAAACGGTATTCTGCGAATATAATGTAATACATATCACTTAATATCGGTAAAAACCGAAAGTACTATGGGGGTAAAATTAATGGCAAGAGTTTATAATTTCAGCGCAGGTCCTTCGATGCTTCCCGAGGAAGTGTTGAAAACCGCCGCTGCGGAAATGCTTGAATACGGAGCTACCGGACAGTCGGTAATGGAAATGTCACACCGCTCAAAGGAATATCAGGCTATTTTCGATGAAGCCGAGGCTAATCTCCGTGAGCTTATGAATATACCGGACAATTATTATGTTCTGTTTTTACAGGGCGGAGCGTCAACACAGTTTGCGATGGTGCCGCTTAATCTTATGAATAAAAACGGCAAGGCGGATTATATAATCACAGGTCAGTGGGCAAATAAGGCATATAAAGAGGCTGCCCGTTACGGCAAGGCCCGCGCCGTGGCTTCAAGCGCCGATAAGACCTATTCTTATATACCTAAAACAAAGCGCGAGGACTTTGACCCCGAGGCCGATTATGTTCATATTTGTATGAACAACACCATTTACGGAACCAAATATCATGAAATTCCCGATACGGGCGATGTACCGCTTGTAGCCGATATTTCAAGCTGCATTTTGTCGGAGCCTATCGATGTTAAAAAATTCGGCGTGCTGTACGCTGGCGCACAGAAAAATGTCGCTCCGGCAGGCGTAACCATTGTCATTATCCGTAAGGACCTTGTAGGAAACGCTATGGATATTACGCCGACAATGCTTAACTACGCAACCCATGCGGAAAACGGCTCAATGTTCAATACGCCGCCCTGCTATGCAATATATATCGCCGGACTTACCTTTAAGTGGCTTAAAAAGCTCGGCGGACTTGAGGCTATGAAGAAGATAAACGAAGAAAAAGCAAAAATTCTTTATGATTTTCTTGATGAAAGCCGTCTGTTTAAAGGTACGGTAGTACCCGAGGACCGTTCTTTAATGAATGTTCCGTTTGTAACGGGCAATGAGGAGTTGGACGCTAAATTCGTTGCCGAGGCCAAAAAGGCAGGCTTTGTAAATGTTAAGGGTCACAGAACCGTCGGAGGTATGCGTGCTTCTATATACAACGCAATGCCGACAGAGGGCGTTCGCAAGCTCGTAGAGTTTATGAAGAAATTTGAGGAGGAAAACGCCTGATGTATAAGATTAAAACTTATAACAAGATTTCAAAGGTCGGTCTTGATGTATTTGACGATAAATATACCGTAGGCGACGAGGTGGAAAACGCGGACGGCGCAATAGTCCGCTCCGCTTCACTTCACGATACGGAATTTCCCGAAACCTTAAAGGCTATCGCAAGGGCGGGTGCCGGTACTAACAATATCCCGATAGACCGTTGCTCCGAAAAGGGAATAGTGGTCTTCAATACACCCGGTGCCAACGCAAACGCCGTAAAGGAGCTTGTGCTTGCGGGACTTTTGATAGGCTCGCGCCGTGTTATTTCGGGTATTGAGTGGGCAAAAACGCTCAAGGGCAACGGCGCGGAGGTCGGCAAGATGGTCGAAAAGGGTAAGGGAGCCTTTGCGGGTCCCGAAATCAAAAATAAGACCCTCGGCGTAATCGGCCTCGGAGCAATCGGCGTTATGGTTGCAAATGCCGCCAATGCTCTCGGAATGAAGGTATACGGCTACGACCCGTACCTTTCGGTAAAATCGGCATGGAACCTTACCCATAACACCGTTCATATCTTTGATATTAACGAAATATTTGAGAAATGCGATTATATTACGGTTCATGTTCCGCTTACCGACTCCACCAAAAACCTGATAAACGCCGAAGCGATAGCAAAAATGAAGGACGGCGTGCGTATTCTTAATTTCGCAAGGGGCGGACTTGTGGATAACGCCGCTTTGAAATCGGCGCTTGAGTCAGGCAAGGTAGCTTCCTATGTTACGGACTTCCCGTCGGACGATATTTTGGGTGTGGACGGAGTTATAGCGATACCGCACCTCGGCGCTTCGACGCCCGAATCCGAGGAAAACTGTGCCGGAATGGCGGCAAGAGAGCTTATCGACTATATTGAAAACGGAAATATAGTAAACTCGGTAAATCTTCCCGAAATTACAATGCCCAGAAGCGGCGAAAACCGTATTTGCGTTATCCATAAAAATATACCGAATATGCTTACGGCAATAACCGGAATATTTGCGGGAGACAATGTAAATATAGAAAACCTGCTTAATAAATCAAAGGGCGAATACGCCTATACAATGCTTGATATAGGCAAGGCTGATGATTCGGCGGTTGCGGATAAGATAGGCGCAATCGACGGAGTAATCCGTATCAGAATAATATGATTTTTATGCCGCCGGTGCTTTTGTACGGGCGGCATTGATTTTGTCGGCTTCGGGTAAGGTGGCTTTAAATGAAAATTGACAAAAAACACCTGTTGTGCTAAAATAGCTCTCGGTGAGTAATTAATGATATTCGGAAATAAAAAGACGGAAATCTGGCTTGTGGCAGGGCTTGGCAACCCCGGTACGGAGTATGAAAAAACACGGCACAACGCCGGTTTTATGGCTGCCGATAAGCTTGCAATAAAGCACGGAGCCTTACTTAACAAGCATAAATTCGATTCGATTTACGGAGAGTTTAAGCTGGACGGAAAGCGGGTATTTATTTTAAAGCCGCAGACCTATATGAACAATTCGGGCACCGCTGTTTCGGCAATAGCGAAATTCTATAAAATTCCCGCCGAAAATATTATAATTATGTTTGACGATATTTCACTTGATGTGGGAAAGCTTAGAATAAGGAGCAGCGGAACCCACGGCGGACATAACGGAATAAAAGACATTATCGAGCTTATGGGCACTAATGACATCAAGCGTATAAAAATAGGCGTAGGTGAGCGGGCAAACAGGGATTATGACCTTAAGGACTGGGTTCTCGGCAAATTCCCCGAGGAACAGCAGGAGCAGCTTGACAAGGCGCTTGATAAAGCCGCCGCCGCCGCGGAGGAAATTATATGCCGCAGTGTAGATTCCGCGATGAATAAATATAACGGTTAAATATGAAATTTGTAAACAGAATACTTAAAAAGGACCCCGATTATTCCGAGCTTTTAAGCTCGGTCGAAAGAAACAGACTTCCGCTTGTCTGTACAGGTCTTTCGCTTGTTCATAAGGCGGCTGTAATATCGGCGCTTTTTGAACACACGGGAAGACACATGGCGGTTGTCACAAACGACGAGGCGTCCGCAAATGAATTGAGGGACGATTTGCAGTCTCTCGGTCTTAAGGCGGTCAATTTTCCGCTCAGGGATTATTGCATAGGTCCGCTTTCGGGTTATTCAAGAGAATACGAGCATAAAAGAACAGATACCCTGTCCGCACTTTCGGACGGGGCTTTTGACGTGCTTACGGTGTCTCTTGACGCAGCGCTTCAGTACACCGTTCCGCCCGAAACCCTTAACCGAGCGAGGTTTACGCTTAAAACAGGCGATACGGTTGATATAAAGGAGCTGACCGAAAGGCTTGTAAATGCCGGATATGTGCGTGTTCCGCTTTGCGAGGGTACGGGTCAATTCTCTGTAAGGGGCGGAATATTCGATGTGTTCCCCGTAGGCTCGGCAGAGCCGTGCCGTATTGAATTCTGGGACGACGAAATAGATAATATCTCTTATTTTGACGCGGAGACTCAGCGCAGGAGCGAAAACGCCGATTTTGTAAGCATTACGCCGGCGTGCGAGGTGCTGTTTGACCATAACGCCCTTGCAAGCAGGCTTGAAGCCTTTGTAAAGGAAGAAAAAAGCCTTACGCCGAAACAGCGTGATGTGATTTTAAAGGATACCGAGGCGCTTAAAAACGGCGTGCAGTTTTCACCCGACCGATATATACCCTTTATATTTGAGGGCGGCGAGACCGTTCTCGATTATGTGGGAGACGCCGTTTTTGCGGTAAGCGAGATAGGAAGTATGACCGAAAGGCTTAAGTCGCTTGAAATACAGCAGTCCGCCGATGTGGAGAACTATCTTAACGAGGGCTTTTTAACAGCCGAAACGGCTAAGCTGTGGCTTGATAAGACCGAATTTTTTTCCTTACTGTCCGAAGCGGTTATAATGGAAAATTTCCCGAGGAATTCATACGAAATTCCGATTAAAAACGCAATCAACTTTAACTACAAACGCTCGTCGGCTTGGGGCGGAGATGTAGCGGTACTGTCGGAGGATATTTCGTATATCAGGGAAACGGGCGGCTCCGTGGTTATTCTTGCGGGCGAGCGCCGCGCGGCGCAGGTGCTTTCTGCCGAGCTTAACGAAAAGGGTATACCCTGTGTTTTTTCGGAGAGCTATGATTTTGAGCCGACGGGCGTTACAGTAACTCTCGGCGGACTTTCGGCAGGGTTTGAAATACCGTCGGAGAAATTTATGCTTGTTACTCACAGGCATATTTTGTCCGAAAGCAAAAAAAGGCGCAAAAAGCCTAAAAACGCACAGGAGATAGGCTCGCTCGACGAGCTTCGCAAGGGCGATTTCGTCGTTCACGAATCGCACGGAATAGGCGTTTTTGACGGAATAAAGAGGATAAAAAACGGCAATGTCACAAAGGATTATATTAAAATAAACTATGCCGGCAGCGATATACTTTATGTTCCGGTAACGCAGCTTGACCTTGTTTCAAAGTACATCGGTGCGGCGGAAAACGGGGGATTAAGGCTTAACCGTCTTGGCGGCTCGGATTGGCAGAAAACAAGAAAACGGGTAAAAGCCGCCGTAAAGGATATGGCAAAACAGCTGACGGCGCTTTATGCCAAAAGAATGTCCGCCAAGGGCTATGCGTTCAGTCCCGATACAGATTTGCAAAACGATTTTGAACGGCGCTTTGAATACGACGAAACCGAGGATCAGCTGCGCTGTGTGCAGGAAATCAAACAGGATATGGAATCCGAGCGTCCGATGGATCGTCTGCTGTGCGGTGATGTCGGCTTCGGCAAAACCGAAGTGGCGCTGCGCGCTGTCATGAAGTGTGTGCTGGGCGGCAAACAGGCCGCGATTCTCGTGCCGACGACGGTATTGGCGCGGCAGCATTATTTGACCTGTATTTCTCGTTTTTCCGGCTGGCCGGTCAAGATTGAGATGCTCAGCCGCTTCAAAACAGCCAAAGAACAGAAAATCATTCTGGAAAAGGTCAAGACCGGACAGGTCGATCTGCTGATTGGCACGCATAAGCTGTTCAACAAGAGCAGGAAATTCAAAGATTTGGGCTTGCTGATTATTGACGAGGAGCAGCGATTTGGCGTGTCTCATAAGGAAAAGCTCAAAGAAATGGCGCGACAGGTGGATGTGCTCACGCTGTCCGCAACGCCGATTCCGCGCACGCTGAATATGGCGTTGTCCGGCATTCGAGATATGTCCGTGCTCGAAGAGCCGCCGCAGGATCGACATCCGGTACAGACCTATGTGATGGAGTATGACGCCGGTGT
>DKDS01000060.1 GCA_002451855.1 Ruminococcaceae bacterium UBA6842
CTATGGGCAAAAGAATGGACGAGTGGCACAGGGTTAAAAACGGACAAGCCAAGATTGCCGTAGGAACAAGAAGCGCGGTTTTTGCCCCGTTTTCCCGTCTCGGACTTATCATTATGGACGAGGAACACGAGCATACCTATAAATCGGAGCAGTCGCCCCGTTTCCACGCAAGGGATATAGCAAGGTTCAGAACCGCTTATCACGGCGGTCTCTTGTGCCTTTCCTCGGCAACGCCGTCGGTTGAAAGCTATACGGCGGCGCTTTCGGGCAAGTATTCGCTGTTTAAGCTTACAAAACGCTACGGCAAAGCGGTTTTGCCGACGGTTGAAACGGTGGATATGAAAAAAGAAATATTAAGCGGAAATTCGCTTGATATAAGCAGACGGCTTAACGATGCGGTAAACCGTGCGCTTGCGGACAAAAAACAGGTCATACTTTTGCTTAACAGGCGGGGACATAACACCTACATATCCTGCCCCGACTGCGGAAGCGTGCTTTCCTGTCCTAATTGCAGTATTTCACTTACATATCATTCGGCAAATAACAGAATGATGTGTCATTACTGCGGTTATTCCGCTCCCGTTACGGGCAAATGTCCCGAATGCGGCGGCGAACACCTTAAATTTTTGGGTGCCGGAACGCAAAAGGTAGAGGAGGAACTTTCTTCTCTTTTTCCGAAAGCCCGAGTTTTACGGCTTGACGCCGACAGCACGCTCGCAAGGGACGCGTATTCTAAAAAGCTTGAAGCATTCGGAAACGGTGAGTATGATATTTTGCTCGGCACGCAAATGGTCGCAAAGGGACTTGATTTCCCGAATGTAACGCTTGTAGGGGTATTGGGTGCGGACAGCGCTACCTACAGCGCCGATTTCAGAGGCTTTGAACGCACCTTTTCACTGCTTACTCAGGTTATCGGCAGAGCCGGCAGGGGGGACAGCGCCGGAACGGCGATAATTCAGTCGCTTAATCCGGACAGCGAGCTGATAGCCCTCGCGGCACGGCAGGATTACGACGGCTTTTACAGGGACGAAATAATGACCCGTAAGCTTATGATATATCCGCCCTACTGCGATATGTGCGTTGTAAGCGCGCGTTCGTTTAACAGAAGCTCGGCGCTTGACGCGATAAACAGTATTTTCGAAAATATCAAAAAGCTCACAGAAAACGGCTATAACGATGTTAAAATGATTATTTTGGGTCCTGCCGCGTCGGCAATTCCGAAAATAAACAACAAATACCGTTTCAGAATGATTATAAAATGCCGAAATAATAAGAGATTTAGAGAAATGCTTAAAAAAGCACTGGAAATAAAGCAAAGGAACGATGTTACGGCGTCGGTGGATATAAACCCCGAGACCGTGTTGTGAGGTATAATAAATGGCAATAAGGAATATCGTTAAAATAGGTGATGACATTTTAAGAAAGGTATGCAGAACACAGCTTACATTCGACGACAGGCTGGCGCTTACGCTTGACGATATGGCGGACACTATGTACGAGGCGGAGGGCGTAGGTCTTGCCGCTCCGCAGATAGGCATTTTGCGCCGCTACTGCGTTGTTGATGTGGGGGACGGCATAATAGAGCTTGTAAACCCCGTGATTGAGGAGCAAAGCGGAAGTCAGTCGGGCGAAGAGGGTTGTCTTTCGATTCCCGGAAGATACGAAGAAGTTGAAAGACCTATGAATGTAACCGTAAGAGCGCAGGACAGAAACGGCAAAACCTTTAAAATTAAAGCCGATGGCTTTAAGGCAAGGGCGCTCTGCCACGAAATCGACCACCTTGACGGTATACTCTATATAGATAAAATTAAGAAAGAGCTATAATTTATGAGAATTGTATTTATGGGAACGCCGGATTATTCGGTAAAAACGCTTGAGGCGCTGATTGCGGCAAAGCACGATATTGTCGGTGTGTTTGCGCAGCCGGATAAGCCTGTCGGCAGAAAACACATTCTCACGGCTCCGCCCGTTAAGGTATGCGCCGAAAATCACGGCATACCGATATATCAGCCGAATACCCTTAAGAACGGTGAGGCGGCGGATATAATTAAAAGTCTCTCTCCCGATATTATTGTGGTTGTGGCGTACGGTAAAATTCTGCCGCGGGAGATACTCGATATACCGAAATACGGCTGTATTAACGGACACGCCTCACTTTTACCCAGATACAGGGGCGCTTCTCCGATACAGTGGTGCATTGTCTGCGGAGAGACCGAAACGGGCGTTACCGTAATGCAAATGGACAGCGGTATGGACACGGGTGATATTCTTAATACGGAAAAGACGGAGATAGGCGGCGAGGAAACCGCCGACGAGCTTTTCGAGAGACTTTCGGCTATAAGCGCACGGCTTACCGTAAGGACACTTGAGGATATAGAAAACGGAACGGTAATTCCCGTAAAGCAGGACGAAGAAAAGGCAACCTATGCGCCTATCATAAAAAAGGAAATGGCGCTTATAGATTTTAAAAATATGACAGCGGATGAGGTTCACAACGCGGTAAGAGGCTATTACTCGTGGCCGTGCGCTTATTTCTTTTTTGATAATAAGCGTGTTAAAATTATAAAAGCCGTGTGCGCCGGAAAGTCGGCGAGAAACCCGGGAACCGTTGTTAAAAGCGACGGCGAGCTTATTATCGCCTGCAAGGATGGCGGCTTAATAAGCTTGCTCACAGTACAGCCGGAGGGTTCTAAGCCTATGAGCGCAAAACAAATGCTCTGCGGCAGACCGATTGCGGCGGGAACGGTAATAGGTGAATAATGGCTAACGCAAGAAAGCTTGCCGCCGCCGCTCTCACCCGTGTTGAGGAGGACGGCGGATACTCAAATATAGTGCTTGACGGCATATTGAAAAAATCCGACGCTTCGGGAGAGGACAGGGCGCTTGCCTCCGCCGTTTTCTACGGCGTGCTTGACAGGAAAATTACGGTAGATTGGCTGCTTAAAAGGCACATTAAAACGCCGCTAAAAAAGGTGGCGCCGTATACGCTTTCGGTACTGCGCTGTGCGGTTTATCAGATAGCCTTTATGGAAAAGATACCCGACAGCGCCGCCGTAAATGAAGCGGTTAAGCTTGTAAAGGCTTCAAAGGAAAGCCGTAATGCCGGGTTTGTCAATGCGGTTTTGCGTAATATTTTAAGAAACGGCACAGACCTGCCTGACGGAAACGATGTTCATTCGTTATCGGTAAGGTATTCCTGCCCCGAATGGATAATTTCTTCCTTTCAAGCGGATTACGGCACGGAGAATACTGTAAACCTACTTAAAGAAAGCCTTTTGCCGCCGCCGCTTACCGTAAGGGTAAATACAGTTAAAACAAACGAAAAGACACTTACCGACGAATTGGCAAAAGAGGGCATACAGGCGCAAAAAACGGATATAGATAACGCCTTGATATTTTTAAAGGGTACGGATATTTCGGGGCTTAATTCCTTTAAGAACGGATTGTTTTACGCACAGGACTTAGCTTCGCAAAGTGCGGTTGCCGTGCTGTCGCCCGAAAAAGGCAGCCGTGTGCTTGATATGTGCGCCGCACCCGGCGGTAAAAGCTTTACGATGGCTCAGCTTATGGAAAACAGCGGCGAGATAATCGCCTGCGATTTATATGAGCAGAGAACCGAGCTTATTAAAAAAGGCGCTGACCGTTTGGGACTTGACATAATCAAAACACAGTCTCTCGACGCATCGGTTTTTAATGAAAATCTCGGTAAATTCGATTATATTCTTTGCGATGTGCCGTGCTCGGGTCTCGGCGTTTTACGAAGAAAGCCCGATATTAAATACAGAGCGCCCGAGGATTTAAAGGAGCTTTCCGTTTTGCAGAAAAGAATACTTAAAAACGCTCTTTTATATCTTAAAAACGGCGGCAGGCTGCTCTATTCTACCTGTACGCTCAGAACGGAAGAAAATGAAAAACTTGTAAATTCCGTAATTATGGAGTATAATGGTCTGCGTAAAGCGTATGAACACACCTATATGCCGCATATTGATAAAACAGACGGGTTTTATTGCGCATTGCTTGTCAAGGAGGAAACCGCAGCGATTGAGTAAAACAGACATAAGATCTATGTACCTGTGCGAGCTTGAGGAAATGCTCGGCGGTATGGGCGAGCCGAAATTCCGCGCAAAGCAGATTTTCAAGTGGCTGCAATCGGGTGTTACCGATTTTTCGGAAATGACAAATATCCCGAAAAGCCTTGCGGAAAAGCTTGATGAGAGCTGTTATATCGCGAGCGTCGGAATTGTCAGGCGATTTGCCTCACGGCTTGACGAAACGGTTAAATATGTTTACGAGCTTTTTGACGGCGAGTACATCGAATCGGTGCTTATGAAATACGAACACGGCTATACGGTATGTATTTCAACACAGGTCGGGTGCAGAATGGGGTGCAGCTTTTGCGCTTCGGGAATTAACGGTCTTACACGCAGTCTTACGGCGTCCGAAATGTTGGCGCAGATAACCGCCGCCCAGCGTGACAACGGGATAAGAATTTCCAATGTTGTTATGATGGGAATGGGCGAGCCGCTTGATAATTTTGATAACTCCGTAAGGTTTTTAAAGCTTGTTTCAGATGAAAACGGACTTAATATAGGATTGCGGCATATCTCTCTTTCCACCTCGGGTGTTGTAAGCGGAATAAAAAAGCTTAAGGAATACAATTTTCCGATTACGCTGTCAATCTCGCTCCACGCTCCCAATGACGAAATACGCTCGTCCATAATGCGTGTAAATAAAAAGTGGAAAATTAAGGAGCTGCTTGACGCCTGCCGTGAATATCAAGATGTGACAACACGGCGTATCTCGTTTGAATATGCGCTTATTGACGGCGTAAACGACAGCGACGCCTGCGCTAAGGAGCTTTCTCATATATTAAAGGGCATTATGTGCCATGTTAATCTTATACCCGCAAATCCGGTAAAGGAAAACTCCTTTAAAAAGCCGGACAGAAATAAAATAATTCATTTTAAGGAATTACTTACAGGTCTCGGCGTAAACGCCACGGTAAGGAGAACCCTCGGAGCCGACATTGACGCCTCGTGCGGTCAGCTCCGTAAAAAGGTAAAGGAGGGAGACAGCCTGTGAAAATTTACAGCAGGACCGATATCGGAATGGTAAGGACTGCAAATCAAGACGCATTTTTTGCCGAAAGTCTTGATGATGAAACCGCTTTTGCCGTTGTGTGCGACGGTATGGGCGGAGCGAACGCCGGCAATGTCGCAAGCGAAAATGCCGTAAAAAGCATATCCGGCTATATCGAGCGTTCCTATAACGGGACGTTCGGTACGGAAAGCATTGAAAAAATGCTTAAAAACGCCATTGTCAGCGCTAATATAGAGCTTTATGATATGGCGGTAAGCAATCCTTTGTTTTCGGGTATGGGGACAACGGTAGTTCTTGCGTTTGTAAAGGGTGAGACTGCGGTTATCGCTCATGCGGGCGACAGCAGAATATACCTTGTAAACGACGGCATAAAACAGCTTACCCGTGACCATTCGGTTGTCCAGTCCCTTATCGAAAGCGGAAAAATAACGCCGGATGACGCAAAGGTTCACCCTAAAAAGAATGTAATAACCCGTGCCGTCGGCGCTGAGGAAAACATTGCCGTAGATACGGCGGTTTTGAAAATAGGCGAGGGCGATACGTTCCTGCTTTGC
>DKDS01000018.1 GCA_002451855.1 Ruminococcaceae bacterium UBA6842
GAAGACCGTTAAAAAGCTCAACGAGGCATATATGTTTGCCCGTGACATTGCGGCAGAGGGCGGCGATATACTTTTTGTAGGCACCAAAAAGCAGGCTCAGGATTCCGTTAAGGAAGAGGCGGAGCATTGCGGTATGCCTTATGTCAACGCTCGTTGGCTCGGCGGAATGCTTACTAACTTTACAACTATCCGTACCCGTATCGCGAGACTTAATCAGCTTCGCACAATGAGAGATGACGGAACATTTGAGCTTCTTCCCAAAAAGGAAGTTGTTAAGCTCAACCTTGAAATAGAAAAGCTTGAGAAATTCTTAGGCGGTATTCAGGATATGAAGAAGCTCCCCGGAGCACTCTTTATAGTTGACCCCCGCAAGGAAAGAATTGCAGTTGCGGAAGCTAAGAAATTAGGTATCCCGATTATTGCTATCGTTGATACAAACTGCGATCCTGATGAAATTGACGCCGTAATCCCCGGAAACGACGACGCTATCCGTGCTGTTAAGCTTATTGCAGAAACAATGGCAGCCGCGGTTATCGAGGGCAGGCAAGGCTCCGAAATGGGAACCGCTGCCGAGGACGGCGAAGCTGAAGAGGCTGTTTCCGAAGAAGAAACCGCTGCTGACGCAGAATAATTATTTTTAAGATTAAACCTTACAGGAGGAAAATATAATGGCTTTTACTGCTAAAGATGTACAGGCTTTAAGAGAAAAGACCGGTTGCGGTATGATGGACTGCAAAAAAGCCCTTGTTGAGTGCGACGGAAATATGGACGCCGCCGCGGATTATCTCCGTGAAAAGGGACTTGCTTCTCAGGCTAAAAAGGCAAGCCGCGTTGCCGCTGAAGGAACTGTTTGCGCTTATACCAAAAACGGCGTAGGCGCTGTTGTTGAAATCAACAGTGAGACCGATTTCGTTGCAAACGGCGACGGCTTTAAGGCATTGGCCGCAAAGATTGCAGAAATTGTTGCCGAGGAAAATCCGGCGGATGTAGACGCGCTTTTGGCTACAAAAAAGGACGGTAAGACCGTTGAGGAAATGGTACAGGAGCTTTTCCTTGCCGTTCGTGAGAATATAAAGGTTCGCCGTTTTGCCCGTTACGAGGGTAAGGTTGTTTCCTATGTTCACGCAGGCGGTAAAATCGGCGTTCTTGTAAACTTCGATACCGCTCTTGACGCCGACAACGCGGAATTCGTTGCTATGGGTAAGAATGTTGCAATGCAGATTGCGGCTATGAATCCGGCTTATCTTGACGAGGCTTCTGTTCCGGCTGAGGTTATCGAGAAGGAAAAAGAAATCCTTATCGCTCAGATGAAGGAAGACCCCAAGATGGCTAACAAGCCCGAGGCAGTTCTCGGAAAAATCGTTGAAGGTAAAATCGGCAAGTACTACAAGGAAAATTGCCTTGTTGACCAGCAGTTTGTTATCGACGGCGATATAACCGTAGGCAAGTATGTTGAGAATACAGCCAAGGCTCTCGGCTCCGATATAAAGATTGCTTCGTTTGTTCGTTTTGAAAAAGGCGAGGGAATTGAAAAGAGAGTTGACGATTTCGCGGCGGAAGTTGCCGGAATGGTAAAATAATTAAGCTTTAGGATACTGCCGGTTATAACTGCCGGCAGTATTTTTTTTGCGTATACCAAGCGCAATACATTAATAAAGAATTCATAAAAAGGCAAAATTCGGCAGTTATAATAAAGTCAGACTTTTGATACGGAGACGGAAAAATGATTGATATAAAAGATATAGAAACAAAAAAGCTGCTTGACAACGCAAGTGAAATTTTAGAGCAGACAAAACCGTTTGCGGAGCTTATGATGCGTTATAAATGCGCTATGTTAGAGGTTAAAACAAAGCTTGATGTTTTAAACACTCAGCTTTCGCTTGAAAATGACCGCAATCCGTTTGAATCGATTAATTGCAGAATAAAAACGGTTCCGAGCATTATAGAAAAGCTCAACCGCAAGGGGTTTGAGCTGTCAGCCGAGAGTATAGAGAAAAATCTTAACGATGTTGCGGGAATAAGGGTTATATGCTCTTTCCCCGATGATATTTATATTCTCGCCGATAAGCTTTGCTCACAGGACGATATACGGCTTATAGAAAAAAAGGATTACATAAAAAACCCAAAGCCGAACGGTTACAGAAGCCTGCATTTAATTCTGGAAATTCCGATTTTTTTAATGACCGAAAAGAAGTATATGCGTGTAGAGGTTCAGTTCCGTACAATAGCTATGGATTTTTGGGCAAGTCTCGAGCATAAGCTTAAATACAAAAAGAATGTCAAGACCGACGCCGCCGAAATATCAAAGTCGCTTAAAGAATGTGCGGAAGAAATAAGTCGTCTCGACCTTAAAATGCAGGAAATACATAAAAAAATCAATTATGACAGCGAAACGCCTGAAATGTATAATTTTCGGCTTACCGTATAAGCAAAGCCTTTGGATTATCGGTTTTGATAATCCAAAGGCTTTTTTAGTATCATTTTGAAATTTGAGGCTATTCAGCGGAATCCTTAAGTGAATACAGCTTTTCAATACAGCTTTTACAGACATTGTATCCGGCAAAGCTTACACTGTCCGCAAGTGAATCGCAGAAAATGCAGGTCGGCTGATACTTTTTTAAAATAACCTTATCATTGTCCATATAAATTTCAAAGCTGTCAACATCATTTTCGATTTTGAGCTGCTTTCGTATTTCTTTCGGAATAACAACACGGCCCATTTTATCTACTGCTCTTACCATTCCTGTTGATTTCATTTCCGCACCCTCCTAAATCAGGTTGTATATATTTTACCATATATACATAATAATTGTCAATATTTAGGAATTACATAGCATTATTCCGCTGTAACATACAGAAAATACAGAAAATTTGCGGTAAACGGTAAAAAAGATTATTCCAGATTGTTCAGCCATTCACGGGCAGACGCGTCGGACGGCATACGCCAATCTCCTCTCGGAGACAGTGTGATCGAGCCTACTTTAGGTCCGTCGGGCAGACAGGAGCGTTTGAATTGCTGTGAAAAAAATCTTCTTATAAACACTTTAAGCCAATGCAATACGGTTTCGGGGGTATAATCACCGCGGAAGGTTTCAAGTGCAAGTCGGTAGATTTTTTGCGGCGCCTCTCCGAAGCGGAGCATATGATAAAGGAAGAAATCGTGAAGCTCATAGGGTCCCACAAGATCCTCGGTCTTTTGCGATATTTTGCCGTCGTCTCCGGCAGGCAAAAGCTCGGGTGAAACAGGCGTATCGAGAATATCGTATAATACAGCCTTAAGCTCATCGCCCGATTGCTCTGCCTCGTGGCGCACAAGGTATCTTACAAGCGTTTTCGGCACAGAGGAGTTCACGGCGTACATAGACATATGATCGCCGTTGTAGGTAGCCCATCCGAGGGCAAGCTCGGACAAATCGCCTGTTCCTATTACCATTCCGCCCGTTTTGTTGGCAACATCCATCAGCACCTGCGTCCGCTCTCTTGCCTGAGAATTTTCGTAGGTGACATCATAAGTATCGGGATCCTGCGAAATATCCTTGAAATGCTGATTTACGGCGGAGGTTATATTGATTTCACTGAACGAAACGCCGAAAAGACGGCAGAGCTTTTCTGAATTTGAGTGGGTTCTTTCGGTTGTTCCGAAGCACGGCATCGTTACGGCGTGTATGTCGCTTAACGGCTTGTTTAAAAGTCTCATCGCTCTAACCGTAACCAACAGCGCTAAAGTGCTGTCAAGTCCGCCCGAAATTCCTATTACGGCAGTTTTGGAGCCGGTGTGGGCGAGCCGTTTTTTAAGACCGTAGGACTGTATACGGAGTATGGCTTCTGCTCTTTTTGCAAGGTCGTTTTTATCCGACGGAACGAACGGTGTTTTTTCGTACTGCCGTGTAAGCTTTGTTTCCATGATTTTTTGAGAAAACCGAACGGTTCTGTAACCGTCAAGCGGTTCGAAGCAGGTGTTTCTGTGGCGTTCGCCGCAAAGCTTTTTTATGTCTATCTCGCTTACGGTAAGCTCTTTTTCCTCAAACGGCGCGCTTTCGGCAAGCAGTGTGCCGTTTTCGTATACGAGCGAATGACCGGAATAAACAAGGTCCTGCGTTGATTCGCCCGTGCCCGATGAAACATAAAGGTATCCGCACAAAAGCCTTGCCGATGTTGCGGAGACGAGGGTCTTGCGGTATTCGGATTTTCCGATTACTTCATTTGAAGCGGAGGGATTTATTATAATTTCGGCACCTGCTCTGCAAAGTCCCTCCGACGGTTGGGACGCAGCCCAAACATCCTCGCATATTTCAACGCCGAAGGTATATTCGCAAAGCTCCTTGTGGCAAAAGATAATATCGGTTCCGAACGGTACGGTGAGACCGTCTAAGGTAATGCTGTCATCAGGCGCAAGCAGACCCGATGTGAACTGACGCTGCTCGTAAAATTCGGAATAATTCGGCATATGTGTTTTAGGTACTATGCCGAGTATTTTCCCGTCCGACAAAACGGCGGCGCAGTTATAAAGCTTTGACCGTAATAAAAGCGGAAGTCCTAAAATGACAACGGGGTATTTTCCTGCAGTAAACCCCGCAAGCTCTGTCAATGCCGATTTAGCTTCGCTAAGCAGTGTGTCCGAAAAAAACAAATCTCCGCAGGTATAACCGGTTACGCAAAGCTCCGGCAGGGCAAGAATATTTATGTTCTGCCGATCCGCTTTATCGATAATCCGTTTGATTTCCGAAAGGTTTGCGCTTATGTCCGCCACAGTGCATTTAGGTATTCCCGCGGCAACCTTAATAAAACCGTCTTTCATATATCTCAGTCCTTGCTTTACTAATATACAAATCT